>CAMEPD010000006.1 GCA_945931475.1 uncultured Muribaculaceae bacterium
AGGTGAGCTTCTTCCACACCACTGCGATGTAGAAAATCACCACCGGAAGAAGTACGGTAACCCAGGTCATTGTCTTGAGCGTGAAGTAGGTAGAGCTGCTGTTGGCAAGGGTCAGCGAGCTGTCGGGGTGCGACAGCGACGGCAGGAACGCCGTGCCGTTGTAGCCGCTGATGCAGAACAGTGATGTCACCGTAACAACCACACCGGCGGCGGTCCACCAGAAGGCCTGACCGCGGAATCCGGGGTCAAACACCGCACGGATGATGCCGTAGAGCACCGCAACCACGCCAATCAGGAAGGCAGCGCCTATCCACCAGAGCTGCACAAAGTTATGCAGATATTTGTACGGCTCAGCCACGATGTGGCCGTCATCGCCCACGGCATATCCGTCGCTAACGAGGAGCAACACGGCAAATGCCACGAACAAAAGGGCAAATATTGCGCCGTTCGACAGGATGCGTGAACGGCACTTGGCACCCCAGAGTTGCGGATCCGACGCCTCAACATTTTTGTAAACGAACATGGCGCCGGTGGTGCGAGCCAGGAAGAAAATCGTCAGACCAAGCAGCAGGTTGCGCACATTGAATATGGCGTCGAAGCCATGCATGGAGTTCCAGCGCGAAATCACCGGCTGACCGGCATCGAGGATGCTCTGACGTGATACCTCGAAATCGGCGCCGAAGAACTGCATTCCCACAGCGCAGCCGAGCAGTACACATCCTACCAGGCCGTTGAAGCATAGGAAAATATCGTAGGTATTGGTGCCGAAAATATTTCCCGGCTTAGAGCGGAATTCGTAGCTGATTGCCTGTAGGATGAAGCTCAGCAGAATGAGCATCCACAACCAGTAAGCGCCTCCGAAACTTGTGGAGTAATACAGCGGGAAGGAGGCGAAGAAAGCGCCTCCGAAGGTGACGAGGGTGGTGAAGGTCAGCTCCCATTTGCGGCCCAGCGCGTTGACGATGAGCGAGCGAACGCCGCTCATGCGTCCCGGCCACAGGTATGTTTGTCCGCCCTGCACGAACAGCAGGAACACGAGCAGCCCGGCGAGCAGGGAAATCACGAACCACCAGTATATCTGTAATGCTTCCATGTTTTAGTCAGTAATGGTTTGGTTGTCAGTATAGTTGTCGGCGGGCTTGACCTCGTCGGTACCGGCGAGGATATCGCGACGCGACGCCTTTTTTATCTCGTGAATCAGGATGGAGATGTCGGCGGCGATAAGGCCGATGAACACCACCACGAACATCCAGAAGGTGGTAATCACTCCGCCGGGCTCTATGGAGCTGATGGCGGCGTTGCACGGGAGCAGACCCTGGATGGTCCAGGGCTGACGGCCCACCTCGGCCACTACCCACCCGGCTTCGGAGCATATCCACACTACCGGTATGGATATCAGGGAGAAAAATATGATCCATCCGTTCTCGAGCACACGGGGCGATTTGTAGCTAAGGAATATCATGACTACGAAGAAGAGCAGCAGGTAGCCGCCGAAAATCACCATTATATGGAAGGCGTAGAATGTGATGCCTACCGGTGGCACGGCCTGCTCGGGGCTCTCGAGAAAGCCGTAACCGAAGTCGGAGAAGCGTTCGTTGAGCCGGGCCTGTGTCTCTGCCATCATGACGGTGTCGCCCTTGGCGCGGGCCGCCTCGTATTCACGCAGGTCCTGTTGGGCTATTTTGCCGTTGGCGATGCGTTCGGCCACCGATGCGCCGTAGAGTGTGTCGCCGTTACTGTTTATGGTGCGTCCCAGCAGAATGTCGTTCACACCGGGCACGAACGAGTCGGTGTCGTGATTGGCCAGCACCGAGAGCATCTTGGGAATCTTGATGGCGTATTTCACGGCTTCGCCGTCGCTATTGAGGTCCTTGGTGTCGTCGTAGATGCCCACAGCCACGAGATCCTGTCCGCAGTGACCGTTATAGAGACCCTCCATGGCGGCGAGCTTCATGGGCTGAGTGCGGGCCACGTCGACAGCCGACATATCGCCGGTCCATAAGGTCAGAAGGATGCCGGCCAGACCGACCCACGACGCTATCTTCATGGAGTCCTTGGCAAACTGTACATTGCTCTTACGCAGCAGGAACCAGGCGCTGACGCCCACCACGAATACGCCGCCGAGCACCCAGCCCTGCGACACGGTGTGGAGGAACTTGGCCACGGCCGAGCTTGACAGGGCCACGTCGGTGAAGCTCGTCATTACGTTGCGCATTTCGGCGGCTGAGAATTCCGTGCCGACCGGGTTCTGCATCCAGGCGTTGGCTACCAGAATCCAGTAGGCCGACAGGCAGATGCCCAGGGCCGTAAGCCATGTGGACGCCAGGTGGAAAGCCGGCGACACGCGCTTCCAGCCGAAGAACATCACGGCGATGAAGGTCGATTCGAGGAAGAAGGCCGCTATGCCCTCGATGGCGAGGGGCGCCCCGAAGATGTCGCCCACGAACCATGAATAGTTCGACCAGTTGGTGCCGAACTCAAACTCCATTATAATACCGGTAGCCACTCCGCAGGCGAAGTTGATGCCGAAAAGCAGCATCCAGAACTTGGTGAGGCGTTTCCAACGCTCATCGCGCGTACGGAACCAGATGGTCTCCATTATGCCGACAATCAGCGCCAGACCGATTGACAACGGCACAAACAGCCAGTGCACACATGCCGTGAGGGCGAACTGCGCCCTTGACCAGTCGACGGTGCTCAGCAATTCATTCATTGGTAAGGTTTTTAGGTTAGTTTTTCAGCCGACATACGCGTCGTAGTAGCGACCCGGTCCGGCATTTCTTTGTTTAATAATATCGCAAAAATACTAAAACCCGCGAAATATTAAGCACGTCATCGAAATATTTTTTTTAACAGCCTCTTATAGAGCCTGCCCAAAAATTTGAACAGGCGCCTTCCGGACATTTGCAAAAACATTCGAGTCACGTAAAATGTTATACTAACAAGACGGCCTCATCGCCGCACATAACGATTTCAACTACCGCAGCAATGAAAAAACTTCTCTCATTACTTGGATTTATGAGCCTGTTGCTGACCGGATGTTCGCCCTACGCTCTCGTCAATTCGGAAACGTACAACGGCGCAAATCTCAGCGACTATCATACTTTCCGCATCGTCACGCCCGACATGGGTTCGCTCCCCAAGGGAATGGGGATGGTGACTTACTACAATATCGCGGCGGCTGTGCGCGAGCAGATGGAGGAACGCGGATTCACCGAGACACCAGATTCACCCATCCTGATCAACTTCGCCATCACCACCCAGCGCGGCATCACCACTGCTCCACTGGCGGCGGTGGCTCCACCACCACCTCCTCCTCCGGTAATGCCGCCGGGTTACTTCCCGTATCACGGGCCGTACTATCCCTACTATATCTGGCCCCGTATGAATTATGGGCCCTACTGGAACCCGGCTTTGGCCAACACTCAGGTAATCACGGGAGTGTATAAGGAGGGTACCCTCACTATGGATATTGTGAACACGCAGACCCGTGTGCCCGTATTTTCGGCGTCGGTGGCCACGATAATCAACGGCCCGGGCAACGGCTATCAGAGCCTCCAGGGCATCACCGAGGCTGTGGCGACGCTCTTCTCGAAGTTCCCCGTGCCGATTGTCCATCCCGCCTCGGGCAAATAATCAGCTGAAACAAAAATGACGCCGTATCCGGGTAATACCGATACGGCGTCAAATTTTTTATAATGGATTATTTCAGAATAACCTTGCGGGCGGTATTGCCGCGGCGCTCTATGTAGAGGCCGGCCGAGGGGTTCGGCACGCGTACGCCCTGCAGGTTGTAATACTCGGCAGGTGCGTCGGTGTCGGTCTCCACCGATTCTACGGCTGAATCGTCGGGCACGTCAACCAGGCCGATAAGGGTGTCGAGCTTGGGGAAACGCTTTGTGATATAGTTCTTTACAGCGTTTACCTCGGCTTCGTAGGTATAGCGCACGGTAGGATTCTGATGCACGTATTGTCCGAGAATCGGCCAGCGGGTGAAGTTGAGCTTCTGCGATTGATCGAGCTCCTGAGCCCACTGGTCTATCTTCTCGTTGAAGTATTCGGGGGTGAAGTCGGCGTGCTTGCGCAGTGTCGACCACAGGAAGCTCAGACGCTGCTTGGCGCCGGGGTCCTGCTTGATGATGCGGTCAACAAAGTACTGCATTCCGTCGGCTTTTGAACCGTAATTATAGATGAAATTGCTCTTGTCGTTGACGGGGAATGTGCGGCCGTCGTTGTCGAAAGCCAAGTCCTGGTCCCACACGGGGCCGGTGACGAATTTGTCGCTGCCGCGTTCCTTGGTCATATAGGTGCTCCAGAAGGTGTCGGTGTTGCCGGTGAGCTCACCAAGGAGGAAGTAGGTCAGGAAGCTGTCGAGGTCGAGGTATTTGCGGTAACCGTTCTCCTCATCCTTGAAATTCGCCGAGAAGAGGGCGTCGAGCATGGTGTTGAAGTAGTTTTCGATATACTGCGACTGTGCGGGTACAATTTCGTCCTCGTCGGGCGACTTAATGGTCACGGGGATGTTGCGGTTCGAGCGGAACCACGAAACCTCCTGGTCGGCGTACGCGTCGATTTCGATGAAATAGCCGCCGGTGAGGGCTTCGCCTTCGGTGTCGGTGGGCTCCATCTCGGTGATATTCACGCGGTTCTTGTTGACCTCCATCTGGTCGCAGAGCTGGTATGTGCCCTCGTATTCGCCGTTATATACCACGTCGACAAACCGGCAATAGGAGGTGTAGGGCATCCCGGCGTTGCGACTCATTTCAAAAGCTATCTTGTTGCGCATCAGAGTCTTGTCACCGTGATTGTTGATGAGCGTCCATTTCTTGGCGATGGCCGGAGCGTCGGCAAGTATCTGTTTTTTCTTGTCGAATTTAATCTGGAATGGTTTCTTTTCCATGGCCCACGAACCGTTGCCGCGCCCTTTCATTGTGGCATTGTTGTCGCTGAGCAAGGTTGTGCCGTCATCCGAAATCACGTACACCTGCGAGCCGGTGTGCTTGTCGTCCTTGCTGACAATCTGCGCCATGCCGGGGGTGTTGAAAGCTATGGTGGGAAGGTTGGTGATCTGGAAGAACTGCGAGTCGTCGCCTTCGCCCTCATTGCCGTAGAACTCGAGCTCGGCCACATTCATCTGCGCTCCGCCGGCTCCGACCATGCGAACATAGCGGAAACCGCGGCTTACGTTGACGTCGATATAGTACATCTGCCCGGGAACGGGCCCTTCGAGCGGCACCATGGCGATAGGTATGGCGTCGATAAAGTCTTCGGTATTGGCGCCCTGGAAGATTGCCAGACGCGAGCAGCTGCGGCTCTCCGACGAGGGGGCGAAACCGATCCGGGTAATCATGTGCTTTGTGCCAAGGTCGAGACCGGCCCAAGGGCGCGAGTACTCATCGCTGGTGCGCAGACCGAGGAAACAGGTGGTGAGATCGCCGTCGAAGGCGTTGGCAAGCACTAAGTTGTCCTTGCACTGAGTGCCCAGCTGAGTGCCGACGAGTTTCTGGCCGTCGGCAGCTGACACAGTCGCCGGCGTCAATGCCAATAAGAGGCCGGCAAAGGTGATGGATGATAATTTCATCGTGTTGAAATATTTAGGTGATATAAGCTGTAGTTACGCTCTGTCTACAAAGTTACATATTTTTTTGCATAGCATAAAATATTTGAGTAATTTCGCTCACAGAATCAACTTTTTCTGCCCGATGAAACCATTTACGCTCAACATACGCGGTCGTCTGCGCCGCTACACGGTGCCTCAGGTGATGGGTATCGTCAACGTCACGCCCGATTCGTTCTACGACGGGTCGCGCACGCCGCGGTCGGTACCCGATGCCGTAAAGGCGCGCGTCGAGAAGATGATTGCCGACGGTGCCGACTTCATCGATGTAGGGGGCTACTCTTCGCGTTCGGGGGCCGCACAGGTAAGCGAAGATGAGGAGTTGCGGCGTCTGGAGTCGGGGCTGGAGGCAGTGCGCCGGGTGAGTCCTGATATTCCGGTTTCAGTCGACACGTTCCGCTCCGGTGTGGCGCGCCGGGCCATCGGCAGCCTCGGCGCCGACATCATCAACGACATATCGGGAGGCTCTATCGAGCCAGACATAATGCAGGCCGCGGCCGACCTGCACGCTCCATATATACTGATGCACATGCGCGGCACTCCCGAAACGATGCAGTCGCTTACCGATTATTCGCAGTGGGGCGGCAGCGTGACCGCCGGCGTGGCCGCCGAGCTCCGCGAAAAGCTGATGCGCCTGAATATGCTCGGTGTGGCCGACGTAATCATCGACCCCGGTTTCGGGTTCAGCAAGACGGTGAGCCAGAATTACGAGCTGATGCGTCAGCTCCCCGAGCTGCAGCGGTTGCTCTACGGGCTGCCGATGCTCGTCGGAATTTCCCGCAAATCGATGATTTATAAGCCATTGGGCCTCACTCCCGCACAGGCACTCCACGGTACTACCACCCTCAATACCCTCGCTCTGGAACGCGGCGCCGCCATCATCCGTGTTCACGACGTTGCCCCGGCCGTCCAGGCTCGCGACGTCATTCAGTTATTTAACGACTAACCCCCGATAGCTCACATGATTGAATCATTCGGCATAAAAGATATCCTCGACATACTGCTGCTGGCCCTGCTGCTCTACTACCTGTACCGGCTGATGAAGGAGTCGGGAACAATCAATATTTTTTACGGCGTGCTCGCGTTCATCGTGGTGTGGGTCGTGGCCTCCGAAATTCTCGAGATGAAGCTCATCGGCTCGTTGCTCGACAAGTTCATGAGCATAGGTCTGCTGATTTTGGTCATTCTGTTCCAGGACCAGATAAAGCGTTTCCTCGTAGAGCTCGGGTCGCGAAAACGGTGGCACTTCCTCACCGACCTGTTCCATCACCGCAAGGACGACAGCGAACTGGCTCAGCACGCCCTCGTGCTCCCCATCGTATATGCCTGTATGTCAATGTCGAAGAGCAAGACCGGCGCTCTTATCGTAATTGAGCAGGATATTCCCCTCGACAACTACGAAAAGACCGGCGACATTATCGATGCCGAAATCAATTCGCGACTTATCGAGAATATATTCTTCAAGAATTCCCCGCTTCACGACGGCGCAATGATTATAGCCGACGGGCGCATCAAGGCCGCAGGCTGTATCCTGCCGGTAAGTCACGACATCAACGTGCCGCGCTCGTTGGGCCTGCGACACCGCTCGGCGTTAGGCATCTCGCAGGCCACCGACGCCTGCGCCATAGTCGTTTCGGAGGAGACCGGCAATATCTCGATGGCCCATCACGGCAAACTCACTACGCGCCTTACCTCCACCGAGCTTGAGAATGCTCTGGCTTCCCTCCAGAAAATCTAACGCCTCCCACCTTACAAAAAATGTAATGTATATAGCTTATGTGTCGTATGTAGCTTGTGTAATAAGCCACATACGACACAAACGTTACGTACGATACATACGCTACATTTCCGCCGCGGCCTGGGGTCCGAGTTTAGCCCTTTTCGGGGAAGCCGGCATCGTGGAGGGCGGTGCGGATGCGGCGGATATGGTCGGCATTGAGGGTTTCAAGCTCGAGGTGGATAACGCAGGCGTTGACCTGGGATGACGCGGCCACGCGTTCGTGGTTGACTGCCACAACATTACCGCCCTGTTCGGCCACGATGCCGAGCACACGCGACAGTACACCCGGTTTGTCGTCGACCTCAAGTTCCAGGGAACATACACGGCCATTCTGGGCCAATCCGCGCGAGATGACGCGGTTCAGGATATTCACATCGATGTTGCCGCCCGAAACCAGGCAGACTACATCCTCGCCTCCGATGGGGAGTTTTCCGTACATGGCTGCGGCGACAGCTGCGGCCCCGGCTCCCTCCGACACAAGTTTCTGTTTCTCGATAAGGGCCAGGATAGCACCGGCGATTTCGTCGTCGGTCACCGTCACCATATCGTCGACATACTTGCTGCAGAGCTCGAAGGTGAGGTCGCCCGGCTCCTTCACGGCGATACCGTCGGCTATGGTGTGGACTGTCGGCAGGTTGACCCGCTCCTTCTTGTGGAGAGAATCGACCATCGAAGCGGCCCCGGCGGCCTGCACGCCGTAAATCTTGATGTCGGGGCGGAGGGTCTTCACGGCGAATGCAACGCCAGAGATGAGACCGCCGCCACCTACCGGCACGATAATGGCCTTGGTATTAGGCATCTCCTCGATTATTTCCAGGCCGATTGTACCTTGGCCGGCTATTACAAGCGGGTCGTTGAAGGGGTGCACGAAGGTGTATCCGTGCTTGTCGCGCAGTTCGATGGCCTTGGCGTAAGCGTCGTCGTAGACACCCGGTACAAGGCACACCTCGGCGCCGAGGCGTTTTGTGGCCTCGATTTTCGAGATGGGGGCGCCGGCGGGGAGGCAGATCAGCGATTTGATGCCGTGGCGCGTGGCGCTCATAGCCACGCCCTGGGCGTGGTTGCCGGCCGAACAGGCTATCACACCCTTGGCTTTCTCTTCGTCGGTGAGCTGCGAAATCTTGTATGCGGCACCGCGGAGTTTGAACGCGCCGGTATGCTGTAGATTCTCCGGTTTGAGGTAGATGGAGCATTTGTCGCTCAGCTGGGTAGGGCCTATGATTTTCGGATGGCGTGCGATGTCGCGCAGCTCCATTTGAGCGCGGTACACTTCGCCGATAGTAAGTTCTCGTTCCATGAATTTCGGTATTAGAGATTCGTTTTTGATTGGATTACAGGGCTTTGAGACGTTCATCCATGGCAGCTGCAGCCTTGCGGCCATCACCCATGGCGAGAATCACGGTGGCACCCCCGCGCACTATGTCGCCGCCGGCAAAGAGCAGCGGCTTTGTCGTTTCGAGGGTATCGTCGTTGACCACGAGTGTGCCGCGACGCGTCACCTCCAGTCCTTCGATACTGCGGGGAATGAGCGGATTGGGCGAAACGCCCACGCTTACAATCACTTCATCGACCGGCATTTCCACGATGTCGCCCTCAACCGGCACCGGCGAACGGCGTCCCGACGCATCGGGCTCGCCCAACTCCATGCGCTGCAGGCGCATGGCACGCACATGACCGCGTTCGTCAGCCAGATATTCCACCGGGTTGTGTAGGGTGAGGAATTTTACCCCCTCCTCCTTGGCGTGACGCACCTCTTCGATACGGGCAGGCATCTCCTCCTCGCCGCGGCGGTAGACGATGTACACCTCCTGGGCACCCATGCGGCGCGCCGTGCGACAGGAGTCCATCGCCGTATTGCCGCCGCCGATTACGGCTACGCGTTTGCCGCGAATCACCGGAGTGGCCCATCCCTGGCGGCCGGCGCCCATCAGGTTGACGCGCGTCAGGTATTCGTTCGACGACATTACACCCACGTAATTCTCGCCAGGGATACTCATGAAGCGGGGCAGACCGGCGCCCGAGGCCACGAACACGCCGCGGAAGCCATCGGCAACAAGGTCGTCGTAGCTGAGGGTCTTGCCGATGACGCAGTCGGTCATGAATTCCACGCCCTGGCGGCGCAGTGTGTCGATCTCGATATCCACAACCTCGTTGGGGAGACGGAATTCGGGTATGCCGTATTTGAGCACGCCTCCGATTTCGTGTAAGGCCTCGAAAACGTGTACTTTATAGCCGCGGTGAGCCATCTCGCCGGCGAATGAGAGTCCGGCGGGCCCCGAGCCGACCACGGCGATTTTCGCACCCGCGGGCTTCTCCACCGGAGCGGCCGCGGAAGCCTCCTTCGCGGCCCGGTTGGCGGTGTCGGCGGCGAAGCGTTCCAGGTAGCCGATGGCTACAGGCTGCTTCTTCATTTTATTGTATATGCAGCGGCTCTCGCACTGTTTCTCCTGGGGGCATACACGCCCGCAGACAGCCGGGAGCGCCGATGTCTCGCGAAGGACCTGCGCGGCCTGCAGGAATTCGCCGCGCTCGATATTCTTGACGAATCCGGGGATGTTGATGCCCACGGGGCAATCTGTCACACAGGTAGGGTCGGGGCAGTCGAGGCAGCGCGTGGCCTCCAGTACAGCCTGCTCTTCCGACAGTCCGCAGTTTACCTCCTCGTTGCAGGTAACGCGGTATTCAGGGTCGAGCGACGGCATGGCGGCGCGCGGTATGGCGGTACGTTCTTTCGCTGTATGTTTCCGGCGCAGCTCCTCGCGCCATCGGGCGTCGCGCGGTGATATTGTTTCCATATTCATTTTGCTGTTAAACAGGTATTTAGCCGCGGAGGCGCATTATCATTTCATCGAAATCAACCTGATGGGCGTCGAACTCGGGCCCGTCGACACACACGAAGCGGGTCTTGCCCCCGACCGTAACACGGCAGGCGCCGCACATGCCGGTGCCGTCGACCATGATGGTGTTGAGCGATGCCACGGTCGGAACATCGTATTTCTTGGTGAGCAGACTCACGAATTTCATCATCACCGCCGGACCGATGGTTACCACCATGTCGACCTTCTCGCGGTTGATGATATCCTCCACACCATTGGTGACCAGACCCTTGCGGCCGTACGAGCCGTCGTCGGTCATGATTATCACCTCGTCGGACGATTCGCGCACCGGTTCCTCGAGTATGATAAGGTCGCGTGTACGCGCGGCCAGCACCGAGATTACGCGGTTGCCGGCGGCCTTCATGGCACGGATTATGGGCAGCAGCGGAGCCACCCCCACACCGCCGCCGCAGCATACCACAGTGCCGAAATTTTCAATATGAGTGGCACGGCCCAGGGGCCCGACAACATCGTGAAGGAAGTCGCCGGGCTCTTTGGCGCAGATGCGGCGGGTTGAATCGCCCACTGCCTGCACTACTAAGGTTATTGTGCCGCGCTGCGTGTCAGCGTCGGAGATAGTCAGGGGGATACGCTCGCCCTTCTCGTCGCAAATCACTATTACGAAGTGCCCGGGCTTGCGCGCGCGGGCTATCAGGGGCGCCTCCACAACGAGCTGCACCACATTCTCCGAGAAGTGTCGTTTCTCTAAGATTTTGTTCATAGCAAAATTTTATACCGGCGCGATATACACATTAAATAAATAGTTGACTGCTGATGACAGTCTTTAGGGGCGGCCGCCGACAGATACTCAGATTGTGGCCGAGGCTACCACGGCTGTCGCGGGGCTGCGGATGAAGTTATCATGGCGAGCGCCGGATTCTTTCAACCTGCAAATTTACATTTTTTCTACAGTTTTCCAAAAAATTATTTAATCGACACACACCGTCGCGGGCTCGTCTAAAATCGCCTAAAATAGCTAAAACAGCTATAATAGCCACCATAGATATTAAGGATTATAATAGAAACAGGTTATGTTGTAATAAATTGTACACAAAAAATTTGCAGATGCCATAAACATCCTCTACCTTTGCACCATAAAACATTGTCGGCTCCATGCTTTATCAGCATCCGGTTTCCAATTTTAAAATCACATTATCCTTTAATCGCTGAACAGTAAGGGCGACAATCAATAGTTTTGTAAGTGTTCCCAATCACACGTTTTTTTGATTAATAAATTTTTCTTAAATAAGGAATTTATTATTCTTATTTAACGACATGCAAAAATCTCCAAGAAAAATGAAACAAGTTGTTACTCGTTTTGCTTTTGTGTTGGCGTCAGTTTTAGCGCCCGTATGCGTGATGCATGCCCAGCATAACTTCATCCAAATGAATGAAAATTACAGTCCGACCGACTGGATGGAACGTATCCCCGACTGGCAGCCGGTATACTCCATCACCATCCCCGGTTCTCACGATACCGCTACCGCCGAGGCGTGGTATGGCTGGAAAGATAACGGCGGTGACCTCATAGCCGGGAATGCTACTCTCGGTTCGCCCAGACTTCACTCTATAGCCCAGGCAACCAGCCTCTCGGAGCAGATGGCTCAGGGTGTTCGTGCATTCGACTTCCGTCCAGGATATCATAGCGAGGGTGCACTGGCATGGAAAAAAGAGTGGATTACGTGTGACCACGGGTCGCATCAGACTAAAAAGAGATTCGAAGATGCGCTTACCGAGATGTGTGATTTTCTGAAAGTACACCATCAGGAATTCTTTATCATTCATCTCTATCCGTCGGATGCAACAGATAAACTGGGCAATATGCTCAAAGACCTGATGAACGACAGCCGATTCTCGGAATATATTATCGACTTCCGCCCCGACCTGTTGGCACACGATGTGCGTGGCAAAATCATCTTCCTGGTTCGCAACCAGATGCAAAACAAGGTTGAGCGCGGCGGATGGATGCCCGAATGGACCGAACGCCCCGAATTCAACGACGATGGCACCCCTAAGCGTCTTTACACCATCAACAGCTACGACACGAGCCTGGGTTCGGCGAAGATGCTTTGCCAGGACTGGTCGGATAACTCCAATGAAACTGACCAAGCCAACAAGGCCAAGGAGCAGCTGGTTTCAAAGGTGTTTGACTATTCACGCACTCTGTGGAGCCCCAATGATACTGAAACCAGGGAGCCGGTGTGGATTCTCAACCTGATTTCCGGTTACGCGCTTACCACCGAAATTGCGGGAAACAGCATCAGCAAGACTGACGGTTACGCCCTCAACGCCCAGTTACTCAATCAACACGTGATTGACTACATCGATAATATGTACAGTGACCCCGCCACACGAAACTCCGGCTCGACGCCCGAATCAAATTACGACTATCAGCCCCTGGGAATCGTGTGGGCCGATTACGTAGGGGTCGACTATCAGGAACCGGTAGAATCAGCCCATAAAAACGACTACGAAACAAAGGGCCCGGCGCTTGTCGACGCGCTTATCCGCCACAATATCTCGTTACCCGCCGGCATGACAAACATTGGTGCCATCAACGTTGACGATGCTGAGACCCCGGCTGTTTACTACAACCTGCAGGGTATCGAAATGGGCTCCGTCCGCTCGAAGCTCGCACCCGGCATCTATATCGAGCGCCGCGGCGCCAAAGCCGAGAAGGTAGTGCTCTGATTTAACCGCGGGCGTTTGCGGCCATAGGTCGCCCGGCCCCGGGTCGCCGTGCCCCTTATCCCCGGACACCATACACAAGAAAAAAAGGCGATGTGCCAAATCCTGAGATTTCGGCGCATCGCCTTCGCTATTAAGCAATTGAAAATTACTTCACAAGGATTTTGGTGGCACGTGCACCGCAGCGCTCTACGTAGATGCCGGGAGCGAGCTGCGAGCGGTCGCGGCCAACCTTCATGCCCTGAAGGTTATAGAATTCGGAAACTGCCTTGGTATCAGCAGCTTCGATGTTGTCGATGGCGCTGGCTGCAACCAGACGACCGATACGCGCCGGTGCGTATGTGATGACGTCCTCGTCTTCTTTCTCTTTCGAGGTGGATTTGTCGAGCGAATACGAGCCGGCGACATTGTCGAAATATGAGGGGTCGTAAGGGGTTCCGCCCACCGGACTTGTGCCGTACTTGTCGATGTACATCACGCCGATACCTTTCTCTGCGATGTAGTCGGCGGTTATGCCGAGCACCGACAGAGGAATCTTGAACTCATAGAATGTATGAGCGTTGTCGGCGATTTCGCTTCGGAGGTCGACGAAGCCGGTGTTGCCGGTGAGCACGTCGGGCTGTACGCCGAAGGGCTGGCCCCAGATATGCTCAATCGAGGGGTGCAGACCGTCAACATAGCCGTAGAAGCCTTTAGGGAGACCTTTGCAGTAAGCGGCGTCGTATGATGCGTGGCCGTCGGGGGTGGGGATGAACAGGCCCGGGGTACCTACACCGGGTTTGGTGGAGCACATCAGCACGGCGTCGACGCCGTTATTGAATTTGGCGCCCTTGTAGGTCTCGTTCCAGATGGGGCCGGTGCCGTTGATATAGCCGTCGAATGAGGCCTGCGGGTCGAGGTCGAAGGCCCAGAATATATGGCCGTCCATATTGTAGGGCTTGCTCTCGCCGGGCTGCTTGCCTTCGCCGCCGGCATCCCATACGGTGTAGACGAATTGAACGCCCAGGTAGAGATTTGCGTCATCCCAGGCAGCATATAGGGAGTAGGAATCGACGATAGGACGCTCGTGGAGACCTTTGTAAGCCTGCGAGACGTCGCGGGCCACGCCCTGCGCTATCAGGTCGTCGGCTGTCCAGTTCGAGAGGGCGTTAGATGCCGGATGCCCGGTGACGTTGACGGTGCGCCGCTGCCCCACTTTGCCGTCGGGATTCACCTTATAATAATCGGTGATGAGGCTGGTGGTTGATGTGGCCACGCCGCCGCCCGGATTGATAGGGTCGGGGTTGACAGGATCGGGATTTACGGGGTCGTCGCCACCGCCACCCTGGGTGAAGGGCACGTACGAGCCGTCGCAGTCATACACGTATCCGTTCATGAAGGGGAGATTTTCGGTCTTCGAGTTGCCGCTGTTGCTGAAAATGATGTTGGTGGGAGTGCCCTTAGAGGTTTCCCAGTAGAGGTAGCCCTCCTTGGTGGCGGTGATGGTCTCGCCGGGCCACACAGTGGCGGCCGACAGCTGGGTGTTGCCGTTGTTGGCATCCCATGCCCATACACTTACGTTGCCCCAGTGCTGGGAGTTCTTGAAATAGCAGTACGACTGAGCGTCGGCCACGAATCCCATTGCGGCCATGCCGAGGCACACCGCCGAAAGAATCGCCTTTTTCATTGCTTCGTTTTTCAGGTTTTGATGAATAAGTAAGGATTATAGAATTACTGCTGCAAATTTAAACAATTTTTCAATAAGTGGCCCTCCCGACCGCAATAAAACGGAAATATTCCGGCAAGTGCAAAAATGACATATCTGACGAATGCGGTTTCGGCAGGATATTGTAACTTTGTGAGCTGAACCGGACTCCATGCCGGTTTGTTATCATATCAAACGCAGACTATTTATTTATGAGAAAGAGGGCACTGGCAACCGTCGTATCGTTGGCTGCCGCAATAGTCACTATTTCAGCAAACGAAGTAACGCCGACGGCGCCCGACAGCGCGGCCGTGCGTCAACCGGTGTCGACCGGGCAGTCGGTGGGCCTGGTGCTCAGCGGCGGCGGTGCCAAGGGTATTGCCGAAATCGGCGCCATTCAGGCACTCGAGGACAACAATATCCCTATCGACTACATAGCCGGTACGTCGATGGGGGCAATCGTGGGCGGCCTATACGCCTGCGGTTACACCCCGGCCGAAATGATGGACATGATTGCATCGAAGGATTTTCAGTCGTGGTCATCGGGGGTGATTTCGCCCGACCTCACATATTACTTTCTCAAGCAGACGCAGACTCCGGCGTTCGCCAACATCAGCGTGAAGCTGGGTAAGGACTCCACCGACACCACTCCGGGCATCCTGCCGGCGTCGCTCATCTCGCCGCTGCCGATGAACTTCGCCTTCATGGACCTCTTCGCCGGGTACACGGCGCAGTGCGGGGGCAATTTCGACGGGCTGTTCGTGCCCTTCCGCTGCGTTACCTCCGACATCATGGCCAAGAAGAAGATAGTGTGCCGCTCGGGGCATCTGAGCGACGCTATCCGCGCGTCGATGTCGTTCCCGTGTGTATTCGCACCCATCAAGATGAACGGCGTGTATGTCTACGACGGCGGCCTATACGATAACTTTCCGGTAGATGTGATGCGCGAGGATTTCGCGCCCGACATCATGATTGGACTCGACGTGCACTCCCCCGACAAGGGCCCTCAGCCCCACAACATCGTCACCACCATCGAAAACATGGCCGAGGTGGCTCAGGACTACGAGCTCCCCGAGAGCGAAGGGGTGAAGGTGCATATCGACGTCAGCCAATACGGCCTCCTCGACTGGGGTAAGGCACAGGAGCTCTACGACGCCGGTTACAAACGGTGCATGGAGCTGATGGATACTATCCGCGCCCGCGTAACGAGCCGCGAGACGGCCGAAACACGTAGGCTGCGGCGCGCCGTGTTCAAGTCGCAGTCGCCGTATGTGCGCTTCGACTCGGTTCACGCTTCGGGTGGCACACGCCCACAGGACGAATATCTCGAGCATCTCTTCAAGCCCGAGAAGGTCGACACATTCGGCATAGAGCGCGCACGCCGCTCGTACTACCGCGCCCTGACACCCGGCACCATCTCGAACCTCATTCCCCACGCCAATTTCAATCCGAAAACCGGCCTGTTCACCCTCAACCTCGACGCGCAGATGCGCAACGCCTTCTCGATAGGTGCCGGGGGTTACCTGTCGTCGTCGCCAAACTCGTACATTTTCCTGTCGGCCGACTACGCCTCGATGTCGTACCGGTCGACCCGCGCCAGCCTCATGGGGTGGATCGGGCAGAGCTATATGGCGGCGAAATTCAACGGGCGCATATACCTCAACAGCACCAACACCCCCACTGCATTCGAGCTCGAAGCGGTATACGGCCGGCGCAAATACTACGAGAGCGACAAACTCTTCTACGAGGAAAACTCGCCGGCATTCATCACAAATTACACCGGCTTCGGGCGCGTGTATTACAGCAACGCTGTGGGGTCGAACGGCAAATTCCAGATTGGAATCGGGGGAGGCCAGGATCGCAACAGTTTCTATTCCAGTGAGAAAGGCGACTTCAGTATATCCGGCAAGGCGCGCACCCAGCTCAATATCGGGCAAGCCCTGACGCGCATCGAGTTCAACACCCTCAACAATCAGAACTACCCCTCGCATGGCTACCGCTTCAACATCACGGCCATGTACAATCTCGGCAAATACCACTACAAGAAGAATGCTACCGGCGACGACGACGAGCTGCGTTTCAATGAGAATCTCCACTGGTTCCAGGCCGAAGGGAAGGGGGAATATTACATGACACTCAGCGACAATGTGGCCCTCGGATTTACCGCCGACCTGATGCTGTCGACGCGCAAGCTGCTCAACACCTACTATGCTTCGGTGGTGAACGCACCGGCCTTCGCGCCGACTGTGGCTACCGAGACGGTGTTCAACTCGCGGTTCCGCGCCAATTCGTTCGTGGCAGCCGGAGTTGTGCCCATCTGGACCCCCTTCAAGAACGCACAGCTGCGCCTGAGTACCAACGTCTTCCTGCCGGCGCGCCGTATTGAGGTGGCGGAGCCCGAACACAATTCCGTCACCACGATGCCCTTAGGGGCGCGCTGGGGCGCGTGGTTCCGTCATCCGGAATTCATCGGCGAACTCGACGCTGTGTACAACCTCCCCTTCGCTTCGGTGAGCGGCTACGTCAACTACCTCACCTTCCCGGCCCGCAACTGGAACGCCGGCATCTCCTTCGGCCTCTACTTCACCGCCGGCGACCTGCTCCGCTGACCTTGCCAACCTCCTCATATATTATATGTGTATTCCCCCTGCGCTTTCCGCAAGGGCGTACAACTCCGCGCGTTGCATTTCTCGCGAAACTTCATTTTGCAATTACGGAGGGGTTTTTGTATCTTTGCGCTTTGGAAGAGATTCCATGAAAAATCAGTAATCAACAAACCCCACATACTGCTATGTACAGAACCAACACTTGCGGCGAGTTGCGCCTCGCCGACGCCGGCAAAGAGGTGACTCTCGCCGGATGGGTGCAGCGCAAGCGCAAGATGGGAGGCATGACCTTCATCGACCTCCGTGACCGCTACGGCATCACTCAGGTTGTTTTCAATGACGCCGACAATGCTCAGCTCAACGAATTTGCCGCCAACACCGGCCGCGAATTTGTGCTACAGATTACCGGCAAAGTCGCCGAACGTTCTTCGAAGAACCCCAATCTTCCTACCGGCGACATCGAAATCATCGCCACCGGCGCCAAGTTGCTCAACCCCTCGTTAGTACCCCCGTTCACAATCGAGGACGACACCGACGGCGGCGACGACCTGCGCATGAAATACCGCTACCTCGACCTGCGCCGTCAGGCCGTACGCAAAAACCTGGAGCTGCGCCACCGCATGACCATGGAGGTGCGCCGCTACCTCGACTCCAAGGGTTTCCTCGAAATCGAGACCCCGATGCTGGTAGGTTCCACCCCCGAGGGTGCCCGCGACTTTGTGGTGCCTTCGCGCATGAACCCCGGCCAGTTCTATGCCCTGCCGCAGTCGCCGCAGACGCTCAAACAGCTGCTTATGGTGGCCGGCATGGACCGCTATTTCCAGATTGTGAAATGCTTCCGCGACGAAGACCTCCGCGCCGACCGTCAGCCCGAGTTCACCCAGATTGACTGCGAGATGAGCTTCGTGGAGCAGAACGACATAATCGAGCTGTTCGAGGGGATGGCCAAGCACCTCTTCAAGGAGCTGCGCGGCGTAGAGCTCACAGAGCCATTCCGGCGTATGCCCTGGTCGGAGGCGATGAAATATTACGGTTCCGACAAGCCCGACCTGCGCTTCGACATGAAGTTCGTCGAGCTGATGGATATACTCAAGGGACACGGATTCAGCGTGTTCGATAACGCTGCATACATCGGCGGCATCTGTGCCAAGGGTGCCGCAAACTACACCCGCAAGCAGCTCGACCAGCTCACCGAGTTCGTCAAGCGTCCGCAGGTGGGCGCCAAGGGTATGGTCTACGCCCGCGTCGAAGCCGACGGCAACGTCAAATCGTCGGTCGACAAATTCTACAGCCAGGAAGTGCTCCAGCAGATGAAGGCTGCCTTCGGCGCCGAGCCGGGCGACCTGATTCTCATCCTTTCGGGCGACGACGCCATGAAGACCCGCAAACAGCTCTGTGAGCTACGCCTCGAGATGGGTTCACGCCTGGGCCTGCGCGACAAGAACAAGTTCGCCTGCCTGTGGGTGGTCGACTTCCCGATGTTCGAATGGAGCGACGAAGAGCAGCGTCTGATGGCTATGCATCACCCGTTCACTCATCCCAAGGACGAGGATATCCCCCTGCTCGATACCAAGCCCGAGGAGGTTCGCGCCGACGCCTACGACATGGTTGTCAACGGCGTGGAGGTGGGCGGCGGCTCAATCCGTATCCACGACTCGAAGCTGCAAGCCAAAATGTTTGAAATCTTAGGCTTTACGCCCGAAAAGGCACAGGAACAGTTCGGCTTCCTGATGAATGCCTTCAAATACGGAGCGCCCCCTCACGGAGGACTTGCCTACGGTCTCGACCGCTGGGTAAGCCTCTTCGCCGGTCTCGACTCGATCCGCGACTGCATCGCCTTCCCGAAGAACAATTCGGGCCGCGACGTGATGCTCGACGCCCCCGCTCCCCTCGACCAGAAGCAGCTCGACGAGCTCCAGCTCGCTCTCGATCTCAAATAAGCCCATGGCCCGATGACCAACAGCGATATAATAACTGCCGTCGAAGCCCGGTTCCCGCTCTCCGGCCAGGAGAGCTGGGACAATTCCGGGTGGCAGTGCGGCGACCCGTCGGCCGAATGCACCGGTGTGCTCACCTGCGTTGACGTGACCGAGGCGATTCTCGACGAGGCCAAGCAGCGGGGCTGCAACCTCGTGGTGGCGCACCATCCGTTAATTTTCAATGCGGTGCGAAGCATCGTGTCTGACGGGGGACGCGTCAATCCGTGTGTGATGCAGGCCATTGCCGGCGGCATCAGCATCTACTCGTCACACACAGCTTGCGACTGTGCTCCCGGCGGCGTGTCGTACGCCGACGGCCTGCTCCTCGGGCTGGAGAGCCTCGAGACCCTCGACCCCGAATCGGGCCTTGGCGTAATCGGCAACCTGCCCGCACCGCTGCCCTGGCGCGACTTCCTCGACAAGGTGAAATCAACTTTCGGAATCCCCTGCCTGCGGCATTCGGCGCCCCCCGCCGACGACTTCACCGTCAGCCGGGTTGCCATCTGCGGCGGAGCGGCTGCGGAATTCCTGCCTCTGGCTTACGAGCGAGGCGCCCAGGCATACGTTACCGCCGACTGCAAGCACAACACCTTCCCCGACGTAGGCCGACGCCCCGTCATCCTGGTTGACGCGGGCCATTTCGAGACCGAAGTTTGCACAAAAGAGTTATTTTATCGTGCTATTACCGAAAAATTTCCTAACTTTGCAGTCTGGAAATCAACAACGGAGCAAAATCCCGTGAAATATTACTGACCCACGCATGGCTACAGAAAAAAATAAGACCGAAGGCCTCTCGGTGGAGAGCCGCCTCAAATCGCTTTACAAACTCCAGACAATCCTGTCGGAAATCGACCGCATCAAGACCATCCGCGGTGAGCTTCCACTGGAAGTCAAGGACCTTGAGGACTCGCTTGCCGGCCTTCACACCCGCATCTCCAACTACGAGCAGGAGATTGCCGACCTGCGCACCCGCCTTACGCAGGAGAAGGAGAAAATCGCTGACTCGCATGCCAAAATCGCCCGCTACAAAGAGCAGCTCGACAACGTGCGCAACAACCGCGAGTTCGACCTTCTGTCGAAGGAGGTTGAGTTCCAGACTCTCGAAATCGAGCTTTCGGAGAAGCATCTCAACGAGTACACCCGTCAGATTGAGCAGAAGCAGGCCGACATCGAGGTAACCCGCGAGAAAATCAAAGATCACGAACACGTGCTCTCTGAAAAGAAAAGCGAACTCGAGGAGATTGTCTCGGAGACCCGTCAGGATGAGGAGCGCCTTCGCGAGCAGGCAAAAGCTCTTGAGCCTCAGATTGATACCCGCACGCTTACTGCATTCAAGCGAATCCGCAAGAATGCCCGCAACGGTTTGGGCGTGGTGTACATCCAGCGCAACGCCTGCGGCGGTTGCTTCAACCGTATCCCGCCCCAGAAGCAGCTCGAAATCAAGATGCACAAGAAGATTATCGTCTGCGAATACTGCGGCCGCATCCTTATCGATCCCGCTCTGGCCGGCATCGAGGAGGAGACTGCCGAATCGAAGTAAATCGCTGACCGCCGGAACGTTGCAGGACTGACCTCACACCCTCAGTGCAGCCGACACGGAGTAATCCCCTCGGAGCAGCCGACCCCGTGGCGTCCTTGACGAAGCAAAGCGGTTAATGTGAAAATATAATGCGTCACGGCATGCCGTCCCCACGCAGGGCCTCGGTATGCCGTGAACTGCATAAGGAGATACCAACAAAGAAACAATACCGTGGAACACAGGTGGATAATAGAGCCCTACACTCCCGAGAAGTCCGGAGAATGGGATGAATTCGTGAAGGCGTCGAAAAACGGCACCTTCCTGCTCACCCGGCCGTACATGGATTATCACGCCGACCGGTTTCCCGACAACTCGCTGATTATCAGGTATGACGACGGGCGTATAGCAGCGCTGCTCCCGGCGTCGCTGCAGGGCGACACGCTCGTGTCGCACCCCGGCCTTACATACGGAGGATTTGTGATGCCGCGGCGCAACCGGGCACAGTTTCCGATGGAGTGGATTGGGGCTATTCGCTCATATCTCAGAGGTTTAGGTGTCCGCGCATTACATTATAAATGTATACCGTATGTCTACCACCGCGAACCGGCGGACGAAGACCGATACGCGCTGTTTCGCGCTGATGCTCAGTCGGTTGTGTGTAATTTGGCATCGGTAGTGCCGTTGAATCAGCCCTTTACGGCTCGTTTGGGGCATCGGGCCGCACGTCGCATTCAGCGGTATGGTCTTGAGGTGGAGAGAGCTCACGAAGTGGCCGAGATATGGCATATAATCGAGGATGACCGCCGCATCCGCCATAATACCCGGCCGGTTCACACTCTGGAGGAGATGCGGCTGTTGGCGGGGCGATTCCCGGATAACATCACGATTTACAAGACATTGCAGCAGGGACGCATCGTTGCCGGAGCCGTGGTGTACCTCTTCCCGGAGTCGGGCGTGATACATCTGCAGTACGCCGCCGCCAATGCCGAGGGATTTGATATTCATGCAGTAGACGCCATATATCATGTGCTGGCCGAGGAGCTGCGCGGCCGGTATAAATGGTTTGATTTCGGCACATCAAATGAGGATGGAGGGCGGTATCTGAACACCGGAATGACAGCCCATAAGGAGGAGTTCGGAGGCTGCAGCGTTGTCTACCCCCAGTACAAATTAGACATTTAGCGTATGAGTCGGCAACCTTAACCGAAAAAGTAAACGAAGCTGAAACGACACAAATTACCGGTGTGCTGAATAAGGATGATATGATGTTAGTGCGTTTTGAACGCAATGGAAAATACGGATATAAAGATGAAAATGGCCGCGAGGTGATTGCACCGAAATATGATTCTGCATGGTGGTTTGTAGAGGGGATAGCAGATGTGCAACTGAACGGGAAATGGGGGTTTATTGACAAAACAGGCCGAGAGGTTATTCCATTGAAATATGATGATGCACACGTGTTTAAAAATGGGAGAGCTCAGGTAGCATTGGATGAGGAGCGGTTTTGGATTGATAAGGCAGGGAACAGGGTGGAATAAGATATTGTCCGGGGTTTCTCCGCTCAATCAGTGAGGGCGGAGTAGGGGGGGAAGGTGCGCAGGAAGGTGGCTTTGCGGGTGGCGTAGTCGATGTGGCAACAATAATGTGTCAGGCCGTTGGAAACGGCGAGATACGGCACTTGCAGTGCCATGTTGTAACGCGTTATCTGGTCGAATACGCGTTGGGTCACAGCCACTTGCGGCGCTTTGTACTCCACAATCATAAGCGGCGTAAGGCCGCGTCGGCGGTAGAGCACCGTGTCGCAGCGGCGCTGTGTGTCGTTCAGGGTTATGGCTACCTCGTTGGCCATCAGGGGTGCAGGGTAGCCCATCCCGGCCGATGTCATCCATGCCGTGAAATGCTGGCGCACCCACTCCTCGGGTGTGAGGGCCACGAGTTTGCGGCGAAGTGGGTCGTAGATACGCACCACACCGTCGGCGCACATCTCAATCCGCGGGGCGATTAGTGCCGGAAGGTTCAGCGGCGGCAGGGCTGTCGGGGTCGGGTGGTGGTATGGCATGGGATATTTCGTTAAGAGGCTGTTTAAAAATAAATGTTAACGTTCCGGTTGCGACGGTAATTTAAAAGTACTTAAGCAGTCTCAGAATATTAAAATTACCAATGAGGTTGAAAACAGTAGCGACGCCTCGCGAAAATTTGAGCGTCTTCAGAGTTATCACTCAGTCACATAGCCCGCTATGCTCCATCGTTCAAACTCTGAATCCATCTCAAATTTTCGGCCGGAACGTCAACATTTATTATTAAACAGCCTCTAAATTAGCGGCCGGAAGTTGGTCAGACCGAAAATAGTGCGTAAATTTACAAAGTTTTTTTGACACCGGCAGACTATCATGGCAGAAACTCCCACATTCCAGTCGATTCAGGCACAGCTGCGCAGCGGCCGTCCGGCCCCCGTCTACATACTCCACGGCGAGGAAGGCTACTACATTGACGCTCTTTCGCACGCCTTCGAGGAGCTGGTGGCCGAGGCTGACCGTGATTTCAACCTCACCATTCTCTACGCCCCGCAGACCGAACCGGCGCAGGTAATCGACGCCTGCAAGCGTTACCCCATGATGGCCGACCGGCAGGTGGTGATTCTGCGCGAAACCCAAAGCGGCTTCTCGGGCCGTATCAGCGCCACAAATTACCTGAAAGCCCTGGCAGGATATGTGGCCTCGCCGTCACCCACCACGGTGCTGTGCATCTGCTTCCGCGGAGCCGAGGCCAAGTGCGCCGAATTCTTCAGGTCGCTCACCAAGGGACGTGGCGTCAACTTCCAGTCGAAGAAACTCAACGAACGCAACATCGGACCGGCCATCGCCGGATTCGTCAAGGAGCGTGGCCTCAACATCGAACCCAAGGCCCTGGCGATGCTCAGCGAGTATGTGGGCACCGACCTGTCGCGCCTCTACAACGAGGTGGGCAAACTCACTGTGTCGCTCGGTCCCGGCGCCATGATTACCCCCGAGGCCATCGAGCGCAATATCGGCATCTCGAAGGACTACAACAGCTTCGAACTGGTGACGGCGTTGGCCAACCATGACACAGCGCGTGCCTTCACCATCGTGCGCTATTTCGCTTCCAACCCCAAGAACAACCCCGTTCAGCCACTCTGCGCTACGCTCTTCAACTACTTCTCCAACCTGCTGATAGCCTGGTACTCGCGCGACAAATCGGAGCACGCGCTGATGGAGGCACTCGGCTTCCGCTGGCCCGTACAGCTGAAGGATATCACAGCCGGAATGCGCTTCTACGGCCCCTGGCAGGTGGTGGAGATTATCGGGCTGCTGCGCCGGTTCGACGCCAACAGCAAGGGAAACGGCTCGCGCCTCGACCCCTACGACCTGTTGAACGACCTGGTGTTCCATATCCTCAACCCCATAGGCGAAAAGGCTGTCGACCTCTGACCCCCGGGGGCCGGCGTCCGGGCAGACCGTTTATGCTGCCGTTTGAACGCAGGATAATTGTGTATATGGCGCTTTTTCATTACCTTTGCGGGGTAAAAAAGAGACAACCAAATTCCACATTTCTCTGATGCAGGAAAAAATTATCATTCTCGATTTCGGTTCGCAGACAACCCAGCTCATCGGCCGACGTGTCCGCGAACTCAATACATATTGCGAAATCGTCCCCTACAACAAGTTTCCATTCGGCGACCCCTCGGTGATTGGCGTGATTCTCTCGGGTTCACCCTTTTCGGTCTACGACGAAAAGGCCTTCAAAGCCGACCTGTCGAAGATTCGCAAACATCTGCCCGTATTAGGCATCTGCTACGGCGCCCAGTTTATGGCCTGGAGCGACGGCGGCAAGGTTGAACCGGCCGGCACACGCGAGTACGGCCGCGCCCTTCTGGCGAAAGTCGACGAGCTCGACCCGCTGTTCAAGGATATCGAAGCCGGGTCGCAGGTGTGGATGAGCCACGGCGACACCATCACCGCCATCCCCGACACATTTCATGCCATCGCCTCAACCGACAAGGTAGCCATCGCGGCCTATAAGGTCGACGGCGAGCAGACCTGGGGCGTACAGTTCCACCCCGAAGTATATCACTCGCTCGACGGTACAAAGCTCTTGCGCAACTTCGTGGTGGACATCTGCGGCAGCAAGCAGGACTGGAGCGCCGCCTCGTTCATCGAAACCACCGTGGCCGCGCTGCGCGAGCAGTTGGGTGACGACAAGGTGGTGCTCGGCCTCTCGGGGGGCGTCGATTCGTCGGTGGCCGCCGTGCTGCTCAACAAGGCTATCGGCAAGAACCTCACCTGCATATTCGTTGACCACGGCATGCTCCGCAAGAACGAATTCCGCGACGTGCTCCGCGACTACGAGGGCCTCGGCCTCAACGTTATCGGCGTCGACGCCTCGGCCAAATTCTTCACTGAACTCGCCGGCGTAACCGAACCCGAACGCAAACGCAAAATCATCGGCAAAGGCTTCATCGATGTGTTCGATGAAGAGGCTCACAAAATCAAGGATGTCAAGTGGCTGGCCCAGGGCACCATCTACCCCGACTGCATCGAGTCGCTCTCGATCACCGGCACCACCATCAAGAGCCACCACAACGTGGGCGGCCTCCCCGAAAAGATGAACCTCAAACTCTGCGAGCCCCTGCGCCTGCTGTTCAAGGACGAAGTTCGCGCCGTAGGTCGCGAGTTAGGCATGCCCGAACACCTCATCAAGCGCCACCCCTTCCCCGGTCCCGGACTGGCAGTGCGCATCCTCGGCGACATCACCCCCGAGAAAGTGCGTATTCTCCAGGACGCCGACGACATCTTCATCCGCGGCCTCCGCGAGTGGGACCTCTACGATAAAGTCTGGCAGGCCGGCGTAATCCTGCTGCCCGTGCAGTCGGTGGGCGTCATGGGCGACGAACGCACCTACGAACGTGCCGTAGCCCTGCGCGCCGTCACCTCGACCGACGCCATGACCGCCGACTGGGCACACCTTCCCTACGACTTCATGGCCGACGTCTCCAACAAGATCATCAACCGCGTCAAAGGCGTAAACCGCGTCTGCTACGACATCTCCTCCAAGCCGCCAGCCACCATCGAGTGGGAATAACGGCCACTTTCAGCTACGGGAGCCGGGGCGCGATTTTTGTGCGACATTCTCACTTCCGGTAAACATCTTTATGCGGAAAATGTTAAAACTTTAGGTGGAACATTATGTTCTGCCTAAAGTTTTTTATGGATACTCAGAATAAATCAACCCAATCGGTTGGCTCTCAGGGCTCCGGGCGCGGGGCTATCGGTGACTCGCGTTTGACGAAGGCGCTCAACGGCAACGGCAAATATTACTGGTTTATGGTACTCAATATGGTGCTTCTCAGCATGTTGGGCTCGTTTGTCAATGATATGTACACACCGGCACTCCCGGCGATGTGCCGGTTTTTCGACTGCTCGGTGTCGTTGGGGCAGATGGGGCTGACGATGGGTATAATCGGGTTGGGCTTAGGGCAGTTCATTCTCGGACCGGTGTCCGACAAGTTCGGTCGTAAAAAGGTGCTTATCGGGTCAGTCGGACTGTTCGTCGTGATGGCTGTGGCGAGTATCTTTTCACCTAACATCCATATTTTCAACCTGTGCCGACTCCTGCAGGGGGTGGGCGCTTCGGGCGGTTATTTCCTTGCGCGTACCATCCCGACCGACGTTTTTGCCGGCCGAAATCTGGCCAAACTGATGGCCCTTGTGGGCGCCATCAACGGCATTGCGCCGGCCTCGGCCCCGGTAATCGGTGGTTTCTCCGCTCATGCCTGGGGATGGAAGGGAGTCTTCCTGCTGCTTGCTGCCTTCGCGTTTCTGCTGCTGCTGCTTAACTCCCTGAGGATGAAGGAGTCGCTTGCGCCCGACAAGCGGCTGGCTACCTCGTTCTGGCGCTCGTTCGGCGGGTATGTCACTTTGCTCAAAACAAGCCATATATGGTGCATACCTGGCTGAACGGCACTGCATTAGGTATGCTGTTCGCCTATATCTCGGCCTCGCCTTTCATCCTGCAGACCATCTACGGCCTTTCGCAGACACAGTATGGTCTGGTAATCGGTTTCAACGCACTGTTTGCCGCCGCCGGGTCGATGCTTGCCCTGAAATTCCATCCCTTCAAAAAGAGCGCGTTTATCGGCGCGATTATTCTGACGGTTTCAACCGTCGGCGGGGTGACATGCCTGTGGACGGTACATAATATCTGGCTTTTCGAAGTGTTCGCCATCATCATGGTTTTTGGCTTGGGGATGCTGTTCTCGACGGCCAACACCCTGGCAATGAACGAGGGACGCAGCCAGTCCGGTGAGGCCGCCGCCCTGCTTGGCATTGCCGGATATATGGTGGGAGCCATTGTGTCGCCACTGGTAGGTATGGGCAATATTCTCCACTCCACCGCCATAGTCTACGCGGTGCTCACCCTGCTGGTGCTCATCCTTGCCATCATCAGCCGGCGCCTCCCCGCCGACCTTGAAAAGTGAGGTTTTGGCCATTCAGGAGGCTTTTGTGCGGGCACGATATTGGGAATCACGTTTTTTTGATTACCTTTGTAGTGCAAAAAGAATCAGACCCTTATGAAAAAGACGTTGATTATAGCGCTGGCCGCTCTTGCTGCCGCCGGCGCACAAGCCGCCGAGCTCCCCTTCGAAGCGAAGGCTCCGGCTATCGAAAAGGTGGCAACACCCAACAGTGCCACCCCGGTGCACATGTACAAAATGTCGATGAAAACGGCACCCCAGTTAGTGCTCGACATCGCCAACTACGATGAGTTTGCTGCAGCGCCCGACCTGTTCTGGAGCAACGAGGTGAGCCGCCGCCATCAGGGCGACCTCCCCTTCACCGGTTATGCCCGCGTGACCGGCGAAAAGGCGCAGTGGGTCAACATCAGTTACCCCTCGAACGGCGCCCGCGTGGCTAATTTCTACTCCTGCTGGGTACCTGCAGGTAGCGTCGCTACCGGCGCCCCGGCAACCCTTACACCGGCCGATGCCGACGGAGTGTCGAACTTGGCAATCTTCCCCGACGGCGACCTGGCAGGCTACGGCCTCTACGCCACCGCCAATGAGGAGGCCGGCACGGTAAATATCTATGTCGGCAAGCTCGTCGACGGAAAGTTAGTGTGTCCGTTCGTGTTGGCAGACATACAGGTGAAGGCCGACGGCAACAGTGCGCTCGACACCGACGGCCTTCACATGGCCGCGTCGATGCTCGACGGCACGATGCCGCGCCTGTCGGCGTTCCCTGCCGAGCTGGCCAAGAGCATTATAGCCTCCGCACAGCCTACCGACCCCACACAGTGCTTCGTGGTGCTGAAACTCGAGGGCTCGAAGCCCGCAGGCGCTTTCTACGCCCTCTGAAACAGCATTAAGCTATGCCCGAACGCGATTTTGTGCAAAGAAATTTTGCACAAAATTTGGCCGTTATTCCGATAATGGTTATTTTTGCCGAACCATTGCGCCCTTTATCGGTGCGGTGATTTTAAATCTGAACATAATTTTCACATCTACACAATTTTCTACAATCATGGCTTACGTAATTACAGATTCATGTGTCGCTTGCGGCACCTGCCTGCCCAACTGCCCGGTTGAAGCTATTTCCGAAGGCGAAATCTATCACATCGACCCCGATACCTGCATCGAATGCGGTACCTGCGCCGAAGTTTGCCCCTCGAGCGCTATCATCCCGGGTGAATAATCATACCGATATTCAAACTATAAGGCGTTGTGTCATGCTTCGGTCTGGCACAACGTTTTTATTTCCGGCCCAACCTAAGGGGTATCAGCTTTGTTAATATATGTGTATATGGTCCGGCAAGGGTACATTACTGCCGGGCCCGATAATTTTTCAGCAAATTCTTATGGACGCGAAAAGCATCATGGATTCCGTCAAGAAATATTTTTCGCCGTCGGAATTTCTTGTATCGCAGGCTGAGGCCGAGGCCTCTATCCGCGAGGGTGTAACCTTCAGGGGTACTAATATCATAATTCTGGTAATCGCTATCTTCATAGCGTCGCTGGGCCTGAACACCAACTCCACAGCTGTGGTGATTGGCGCCATGCTTATATCGCCGCTGATGGGCCCGATTATCGGTTTGGGGCTCGCGGTGGGCATCCAGGACTTCGCGCTGCTGAAACGTTCGGGGCGCAACCTGGTAGCCGCCACGCTTTTCTCAATCATCACATCGACCATCTACTTCCTGATTTCGCCGGTGGCCGAAGGGCACAGTGAGCTGTTGGCGCGCACTTCGCCAACCATCTACGATGTGCTGATCGGGTTCTTCGGCGGCGCGGCCGGCATCGTAGCCCTGGCGTCGCGCTCGAAGGGCAACGTTATCCCCGGTGTGGCTATCGCTACGGCCCTGATGCCGCCGCTCTGCACCGTGGGCTACGGTGTGGCCACCATGCAGCCCCACTATTTTCTGGGCGCGCTGTACCTGTTCCTCATCAACTCGGTGTTTATCGGCCTGTCGACCTTCATCGGAGTCAAACTGCTGAAATACAAACCTGTAACCGACCCGAATCCGCAACGCGCCCGCACTGTGAAACGCTGGGTGTATATCGTGGCTATCCTGACGTTGATACCGAGTATATTCTTGACCTATAATATGTTACGCGAGAACCGGTTCTCGCTTGACGTGAATAATTTTGTGGAGAAAGAGTGTCACTGGCCCGAAACGAGCGTAGTGAGTGTCAACACCAACTGGCACAGCAACCGACCGTCGGAGATATCGCTGACGCTGATAGGCCGCACTATGCCGCGCGACTCACTGGTGCAGGCTCTCACATCGCGATTGGGGTATTACAACCTCAGCGGCACAAAAATCGCAATCCTGCAGGGCGACATGACCGACGGTGTCAAGAATGCCGACGCCCGCGACATCTATCAGACCACCCAAAGCATGCTGGCTTCGAAGCAGGCTGCCATCGACTCGCTGCAGACCGTAATCGACGGCGGCATACACACTCCGGCCGGTGATATGCTGCCCGAAGTTCACGCCGCCTTCCCGGGCGTACGCGACATGGGTCTGACCCGAGTGGCCGTAGCGTTGAACGTGGCCGATTCTGTACGCAACGTCTCCACCGATACACTGAATGTAGCCCTCGTGACCGTGGAGGGCGGTTTCCCGGCACAGGAGCGGGCGCGCCTCGAGCGCTACCTGGCCGCTCGTCTGAAACTCAAATCCGTTTCCGTAGTGGTTATGCCCTCGGCCGACCTCCCCCGCTAACGGTCTCCCATCCTCAACATCCGCTGCATCTCCCACATACGACACATAAGATACATACGACACATCCGATACATCCTCCCATTTACGGCCCGGCGCTCAGCCGGGTTTTCTTTTTCCCCACAAAACAACGAAACCGGGCTCGATTCACATCGGTCCCGGCTCCTTCCTTATTGGCATTTGTATATGTAACAAACTTATCAGTATTCTACAGAATTTTGACTTAACCTATTCTCATAACTGTTGATCAGTTTATGAAACAATGTACCAATAATTCTATAGGTGCAATCAGTATTCTAATCAACGCAATGTCAATAATTCAATCTCCAATATTCAATCTCTAATCAATCAATATTCAATCTTATCTTTTTTATTCGCCCATTTCTGGAATGCGCGAATGTTGTGTTCGTTTTCGATGTGTATGCAGGGGAGTTTCCTCTGCGTACGCGGCTTCTCGAGTTCGCGGTAGATGAAGGCGTCGGAGAAGTCGATGGCGTCGGCATCCTCTTTGGTGTTGCCGAAGTAAATCCGCTCGACACCGGCCCAGTAAAGCGCCGACAGACACATGGGGCACGGCTCGCACGAGGAGTACACAGTGCAACCGCTGAGGCGGAAAGTGCCGAGCTTCCGGCAGGCGTTACGTATGGCGTTGACCTCAGCGTGGGCTGTGGGGTCGTTGTCAATAGTAACGGAGTTGGCACCCGAGGCGATGATTTTACCATCCTTTACTATCACTACACCGAAAGGGCCTCCTCCGAGGTCTACATTGTCTTCGGCGATCTTGTCGGCCATTTCCATAAACCGTATGTCAGATTCGGAAATTTTGTCGGAATTATTCATGCTTGTGAAATAATTGACGCGGACAGTGATATTACATACAGGTGCTACTCAGCCAATAGATACAATGCCGTTTTAGCGAGACAAAGTTACAAACTCTTTACCTTATCTGAGCCACAGGGCGCGTTAAAAAAAGTTAACCAAAAGTTCGCTCTCCATGGGATTTCAGGTGTGAAACAAGTCTGTGGATGGTGTGCGAAAATGGCGTATGGCCGTATCCGCATCCTCATGGCTAAGTCGTTGCCATAGACATAACGTGACTGTGGCGCGTTTTAGTATTATAGACTGTCTAAAAATAAATGGTAAACAGCCTCTTATTTTATATAATTTTTATTGTTTTTACCGCCTGAAGGTGTGCCGGGATGTTGCTCCCGACACACCTCCGGCGGTGTTTCGTTGTGTCTCAGAGGGCTATTTTTCGACTACGAGGGTCAGCACGCCCGACGAATCGAAGCAGGCCTGATCAAATACCGGGTCTGAGATTTCAAGGCGATAACCGGCTTTGTCGCGGTGTACGGCTTCGACGCTTTCGCGGAAACCGTTGTGAACCAGCAGGTGGTATAGTTTACCGGGAACTACCGCCGACAGCAGGGTAGGTGACAGCGAGTAGCCCGAGGGTGCTTCGATGAAGATGAGGTTGCCTTTGGTGTCGAACTCCATCTCGATGCCGTCGGCCAGGCCGATGATGTAAGTACCCGAGGTGAACTGCTTGGTGCACTTCACTATTGCATGGCCGTTGCAGTGGCGCTCGAGGAATTTACGCGCATTCGAGGGGATGGTCTTGTATTCGACGCTGCCCGAAATCACGGGACCGATGCCGGTGTACCCCGGGATGAATGCGCCCTGAGGGGGCACCACGCTGTTGTCGCTACTCTGTGCACCGGCGGCGAAAGGGGCAAGTGCCACTATGGCCCCTATGGCCAAAAGAGTATGGAAACGTTCGGTCAAATATGATATTGTCGACTGTGTAATGCCCGAGATGGCGCTGCTCAGTTGAGTCAGGATTTGTTTTACCGCTTTCATAATTGCTCCTTCTTTAATGATGTTAAACATAACCCTTGTATCTGCCCGGAGGCGAAGTCAGAGGGGAGGTATTTTGCTTATGAAACGGTTGCCGGGGCGGTTTGGTTCGGGAATGACGCCGGATTTAACATCTTTACAGATGATGTTTTATAAAGGTTGTTCCGGGGCGGGTCGGGGTCAGCGGCCGGAGGCACCGATGCCGTCGGGATACTCTTTGAGGTAGAGCTCGCAGTTGGCTACAAGTTCGTCGTACCACTTCTGCCCGAAGCGCGCTATGAGCGGCTCGCGCAGGAACTGGTAGAGCCGTATCCCTTTCTTGCGGCCGAGTTGTTCGGCGGGACGGCAGATTTTCCAGCGGTGGTAATTCAGGGCGGTGTAAGTGGGATACTCCTTGACTCGGATGGGGTAAAGCGCGCACGACGCCGGTTTGAGGAAACCGTTTATGCGCCCTTCGCGCCGCGCCTTTTCGATGGCGCAGAGGCACACGCCGCCGGGGCCGTAGCAGGTGAAGGCGCAGTTGCGGCCGTCGAGCAGGGTGGTGACCAGGTCCCCCTCCGGGTCGGTGTAGGCCACGCCCCGGCTGCGCACCTCCTCGATGGCGCGAGGCAGCATTTCGTGCTCGATAACGGGAAGCACCTTCTGGATTTCGCTGACTTCGGCGGGGGTGACCGGTGCGCCGGCGTCGCCCTCGATGCAGCAGGCTCCGAGGCATTTCTCCAGGTCGCAGCAGAAGAACTGCTCGACGATATCAAGTGTGACTAATGTATTCTGTATCTGAAACATAATGTGGTTTATCGTCCCGAAAATATCAGTGAATAGCCTATAAGGCGGTCGTAGCGTTCGCCCGGCGCGCGGTAGTAGACGGCCACGGAATACTCGTTGCAGGTCTCGTACTTGTCGCCCTCAATAAGGTTGAGCGAGCCGTCGCGGCCGTCGCGGGGCACGGTGACGTAGCGGTAATTGTAGGCGCCCTGTTTTAGCAACATTGTGCGCGAGTACCGGCCGGTGGCGATGTCGTAGTTCATCTTCGAGGAGTCGTCGAGTTTGCGGTAGGTGATGTCGCCCTCGAGGAAGATGTCGGCGTCGGTGAGCGGAGTCTGGTCGAGGGTGAAGTCGACCAGCACGTAATCGGCCTCGGTGTCGGAGCGGTCGGAGTTGTATTCGCGCACGAAGAAGCGTCCGTGCTGCGTCTGGTCGTAACGGTAGTCGTGGCGTGCGCGCTCGCGGTCGGTCTTAAGGTAGTGGTGATAGTAAGGGGGCTCGAAGTCGATGCGGTCGACACCCATGCCTGGGTAGAGGTTGTTGACGGTTTCCATGCGGCGGTATTCGTTGCCTCCCGGGAAGATGAGCTGCGCGGTGTGCTCGTAGAAGAGTCGTCCCTGCCGGGTGCGGAAGGGGTGGCTGAGCACGCGCTGCGTGGCCGGCTGATAGTTCTGCTGCACCACAATCGTCAGGTCGTTGAAGGGGTCGCGTATGGGGTAGTTGTGCGGGTCGACCTGTATTTCGAGCTGCTGATAGGTGTCGTTGAACCCGATGTCGGTGCGAGATGTGGCCGTACCGCCGACGGCTACGGTATTCTCATTCACCATGAAGCGCACCTGCAGCAGGGTGTTTTCGGGGTCATCCTCGGGATAGACCTTCAGCAGATAGTTGCCCGAGAGGCGGAACTGATACTCGCTGTTGGGGAGCTCTATGGTGTAGTGTACATAGTGTGTGGTGGTGCCTCGGCTCATCTCGTAATCCTCGACCGGCGCGTAGTTGAAGCCGTCGAACACCTCGGAGTCGGTGAGGTCCGACGGCTGCCAGTCGGCGTTGCAGTGCACGATGGTATAGCGCAGGTACTGGCGCTCGTCGCTGAGCTGATCGAAGCCGATGACGAGCCGGTCGGAGGAGCCGAGGGTGATTACCGGAGGTGCCAGGCGGTCGCCGTCGACACAGACGGTGAGCGTACGGAAGCTGTCATCGAAGATGCCTGTGAGGGTGTCCCCGGCACTCGCCGTTGCGGTGTGCCACATCATCGCCACTACAGCAGCTATGATGAATAATCTGTGTTTTACGCTGTCGGGTAGATTCATTACCATTGAATGGGAGTTTTGCCCTGCCTGACGAGGAAGGCGTTGGCCTGAGAGAAATGATGGTTGCCGAAGAAGCCGCGGTAGGCCGACAGCGGCGACGGATGCGGCGAGGTGAGCACCAGGTGCTTCGACCGGTCGATTACCGCACCCTTGCGGATAGCCGGCGAGCCCCAGAGCATGAATACCAGGCCGGTGCGGTTGTCGCTCAGGGCTTTTACAGCGGCATCGGTGAAGGTTTCCCAGCCGTGCCCCTGATGCGAGCCGGCGCGGTGAGCTTCCACCGTCAGGGTGTTGTTGAGCAGCAGTACACCCTGCGTGGCCCAGCGGGTGAGGTCGCCGTTGTCGGGGATGGGCGCGCCCGTGTCGTCGTGCACCTCCTTGAAGATATTTTGCAGCGACGGCGGAATCTTCACCCCCGGCGAAACCGAAAAACAAAGGCCGTTAGCCTGCCCGGGCCCGTGGTACGGGTCCTGGCCAAGGATAACGACCTTTACTTCGTTGAACGGACAGGCATCGAACGCGGCAAAAATTTCGCGCCCCGGCGGGTAGACCGTGCCGGTGGCGTAGGCCCGGCGCGTGAAGTCGGCCAGGGCCTCGAAATACGGGGCGTCGAACTGAGGGCTCAGCGCCTCCTTCCACGATTGCTCTATTCGTACATCCATCTTGTGGCTATCTTTTTGCCACAAAGTTAGTAATTTCATCCGACATCTTCACGCAATTTCATGCAATCCTCGTTAATTTGCTGAAAATCATGTGTTTGTCTTTTTTTTCATTTGTCAATAATCCCCAAATTTGAGATGGCTGATTTGACAAAAATCCCCAAATTTGGGAGGGAAAAGTGGACGGAGATTTGCGGGAGTCGTGAAAATTTAATATATTTGTGATATAATATTGACAGTATTATGGTGAATAGGCTGAATAATGATAATATGTTATCTTTATTAGATGGCTTTATGCTCGACGATGCGGAGGATATTGCGCGGCAGGTGGCTGAAAACTTCCGCCGCAGGCGGGTCGAGAAAAATATCTCCCGAGTGCAAATCTCCGAGCATTCGGGAGTGCCACTATCGACAGTCGCTCGCTTCGAGCAGAAGGGACTGATTGCCTTTGAGTCGCTTGTTAAGCTGGCTATTGCCTTGGGCTATACCGCCGAGGTTAAAAATCTGTTCGGCGCTCCCAAATTCGACACAATGGAGGAGCTTGACCTGATTCGCCGTAAACAGGCCGACAAACGCGCCTATCGAAAAGCCTCTAAAAACGAAAGCAAATGAACCGTACTGAAAAATTGGAAGTGAAGTTTCGCGGACAGTTGGTGGGCACGCTGTCGCTCACCCCTGATAACCGGCAAAATGTCTTCGAGTACGACGATCAGTGGCGCGCCAGCGGGTTCAGTATTTCGCCGCTTGAGTTGCCGCTGAAGCCGGGGCTGTTTATCGCCAAGCCACGGCCGTTTTATGGCAATTTCGGGATTTTTGAGGACAGTCTGCCCGACGGTTATGGTCGTTATCTGCTTCATAAAGCGTTGCTGCGCAACGGAATAAATGATGCTGATCTGTCGTCGCTGAACCGGCTCGCCATGGTCGGCGACGGTGGTATGGGCGCGCTTACCTTCTCCCCGAAAATCACGCTCGAACGGGAGGATAGGGTCTCTGATTTCGACCGGCTTCAGAAAATTGCCCTCGAGGTGCTGAAAGGGCAACAGGACACGGACGCCGGGATGTTGCTGTACAACAGCGGCAACAGCGGTGGCGCGCGACCCAAAGCGGTGTTTGCTGATGCCGAAGGACACTGGATTGTCAAGTTCCGCCACATCTACGACCCGAAAGATATTGGGGAACAGGAGTTCCTTTACAACAAAACCGCGCGCCAATGCGGAATAATCGTGCCGGATTTCCGGCTTATCAACGGGCGGTATTTTGCATCGCGGCGTTTCGACATCGACGCCGAGGGGAATCGGCTTCACACCGCAACGGCCGGCGGTCTGTTATGCTTATCGCTTAGTGAGCCGTTCCTCGACTATTCGAATCTGCTCGCCCTTACCGGCTTCATCACCCAAAACCGCGGGGATGTGGAGCAGATGTACCGGCGGATGCTGTTCAATTATCTCACCGACAACAGGGACGACCACTGCAAAAACTTCAGTTTCTATGTCGTCAGGGACACCGACACGGGTATGTGGCGCTGGCGTCTCGCTCCGGCTTACGATTTAACGCTCTGTAATGAAGGCTATAACGGCGAACACGCCACCTCGGTGAACGGCAAAGGGAATCCCGGCATCGCCGACTTCATCGCAGTTGGTGAAAAAATCAAACTGCATGAAAGCCGTTGCCGCGAACTCATCGATGAGGTCCGGGCGGCCTGCTCCGAAATCCTTCGGTATGATATTCCATAATAAACGGTGTGGGGAATCGGGGATTCCGTCACACCGCAATATGGGCCAGCCGGGGCACACTTTTTGGGCGCCCGGGTGGTGGGGATCAGTGTTGGAGCACGTCGAGGGCCTCGTCGTAGCGGGGTTCGTGGGTGATTTCATCCACGAGGTCGACATAGCGTACTTTGCCGTCCTTGTCGATGATGATGACGGCGCGTGTGAGCAGCCCGGCAAGCGGGCCGTCAACGAGCTGCACGCCGTAATCTTTGGCGAATGCCGGCGAACGGAATGCCGATGCCGGGATGACGTCGCGCAGTCCTTCGGCCTCGCAGAAGCGCCCGGCAGCAAACGGAAGGTCCATCGACACGCACAGCACTACGGTGTCGGCCAGCGACGATGCCTCCTGGTTGAAGCGGCGCACGCCTGCGGCGCATACCGGGGTGTCGAGGCTCGGGAAGATGTTGAGTACCACGCGTTTGCCTTTGAATGTTTCGAGGCTTACATCCTTCAGTTCGGGGGTTACGAGTTTGAAATCGGGGGCTTTATCGCCGACTTTGGGAAGATTGCCGCCGGTGTGGCATTCGTTGCCTGAAAAATAAACTGTTTCCATTTTGTATTACTAAGTTAACCAATGAGTTATGCTCCGACGGGGAGGGTGCGCCGTCAGAGGCTTACTGATTGTATAACGTTCTCGGTGATGTTTCGGTTGAATCCGAGTATCACATCTTTGATGACGCCATCGCGGCCTGTGATGATTGTGGTGGGGAAGTCGTTGACGCCGCAGTCGCGTGTGAGCGGCCGGGCTGAGATGAGTATGGCTTCACCCTCGCGCAATGGGCCGGTAATCTCCTCGATGGTATCTGTGTTGGTAGATGTGAAGGCCAGGATTAGGCCGGTCTGGCCCGGGCAGGTGTCGACGGCTTTGCGGAGCGCCGCCACGGTTTCGGCCGTGGTGGCAACCGAGGGGTCGAGCAGGGCGATTACCGTTGGTGCGGCGAAGGGTTCACCCTTGTGGTGGGTGTAGCGCTCGCCGGTGAGGGTGGGAAGCGCGAAGCCGGGTATCGGCAGGCCACGCAGGTTCTCGACGCGGTAGTTGCTCTGGCGGTATTTCTCGAACACTTCGGGATAGAGGGCCATCAGCGCCTCCTCGGAGGAGGGAACATCGCCCCCCTGCCCGTCGGGGTAGCTGTATGTCACGGTCACCGACTGCTCGGCAATCGAACCGGGGTTGTATTCGCGGTAAATTTTCAGCGGCCGGTAGCTCACCGGGTCGAATATCATGGTGAACAGGTTGCCGTCGTAGCCCTGAATCTTCTGAGCGCCCCTGATTACGGCGACTTTCTGCCCGCTTACCACTGAATCGGGCCGGAAACGTACGTAGAAAGTGCTGTCGGCAGCCATGGCGCGTATCTCGCGGGCGAGCATCTGCGGCAGCAGGTCGACGAACTGGCCGTTGCGCTGCACGCCGCCGCGGCCTGTCAGAAAGGGTATCGAGTCCCAAGTGAAGTGATACTCCTGCAGCCGGTGGTCGCGGTAGCGGTAATGGTGCCCGGGGAAGTAGGCCTGAAATCCGCGGCTCTCGCCCTGCTGGGCCGGCAGGCTCCAGTCTATGAGATAGCGGGCCTCGCACAGAGTGTCGGTGCTGTTGGCTGCGGAGGTGATTTTCAGGGTGTAGACAACATCATCTTCGTTCTGCGGCAGCGAGACGGCATAGTTCACGTCGGCGGCGAATCGGCCAAGGCTGTCGAGACGCGCAGCTGCCTCATTAACAGAGCATATCCCCCCGGCCACAAGGCTGAGGGGATAGAAAGCTGCTATCACCATTAAAATTCCAAATTTCCCTTTCATTAAAGCATAATTCAAACGTGGAAGCCGGCTTCTGAGCCGTTTCTGTAGCTATAACGTCGGAGGGGATATTTTGGTTCACTCTTTTATTGAAAAATTTTTAGAGTAGCCCTATTCGACTGCATCCGGAGCGGAGATTCGCGCCGGCAGAGCGTCGAGCATCATGAAGGCGGCGTCGCGCCCCGACTGCAGCCGCTCGGGGCTGTGGGCATCGGAGTTGACGATGATCGGTACGCCGGCAGCTTTGAGCCGCGAGATGAGCCGTCGCGACGGGAAGATGCGTCCCTCCCCCTCGGGCGCGCCGAACGGGTGCCCCGGGTCGTCGGCCGGAGCGGTCTGTTCGTATGCTTTGGTGTTGATTTCCACGGTGATACCGCGGCTGATTACCAGGTCGACAATCTCGTCGGCGCGTCTGCGGTACCAGTGTTCGTTCTCAATGCCCGGCTGTACGGCCGAGGCGTTGTGGCCGATTTTGTCGAGGTGGCCGATGATGTCGAATCCGCCGGCCAGAATCATGCGGCGCGTCTGGCTGAAGAAGGTGTTAACCACATACCGCAGGTCGTTGTCGAAATACTCGCGCAGGCGTTGGGCAAAGCGTTCGGGGCGTCCGTCCATGTCGATGGCCGTGCGTCCGTCCTTGGTGGGGATAAAGTGCACCGAGCCGATGCGGAAGTCGAGCGGCAGTTCGCGGAAATAGGTGATGTGGGGCCCCCATGCGTCGCTGAGGTAGTCAATTTCCATGCCGGCGTAGAAGCGGCAGCGGTTGACGTAGAGGCGCTCCAGCCGGCGCAACTCGGCCAGGTAGAGGGGCACATCGCTCTTCGACATATTGCAGGGCGATTCGATAGCAAGGGGTGAGTGCGGTGTGAATCCGATATGGGTGAATCCCTGCTCCACAGCTGCGGCGGCCATCTGCTCCATAGTGGCGTGCCCGTCGCAGAACTGTGTGTGGGTGTGGAAGTTATAGCGGCGCGAGCCGCAGAGTACTTTTTTGAAGTCCATCAAGTCTTTTAAGTTATTGTAGGCGAGAGATTTATGTCTAGGCCTCGACGGAAAGCGGCGCGCCGACGCGCAGCCTGAAACGCACGAACAGCCCGAGCAGCAGCACGGCCACCGCGCTGCCGGTGATGAGGCCGATATTCTGGCTCAGGCCAATTCCTTCGGGACGCGGCGCTATCAGCAGGTACGACACGCACACTACTGTCATGAACACGGCAGGAATGAGGCTGATCCAGTAGGCTTTGCCGCGACGCGCCAGATAGACAGTGATGCCCCACAGTGTGAACATCGCCAGGGTCTGGTTGCACCATGCGAAGTAGCGCCACAGCACATTGAAGTCCATAAGCATCAGAGCGAAGGTTACGGCGAAGATGGGGAGGCTGAGCAGGGCGCGACGCCACAGTTTGCGCTGCGAGAAGCGGGTCATGTCGGCCACCATCAGTCGCGCCGAACGCAGGGCGGTGTCGCCCGTGGTAATCGGTGCTGCCACCACGCCGATTATCGCCAGGATGCCGCCGAAGGTGCCGAGCCACTCCATAGAGATGTCTGACACGAGCGAACCGGCCGAGTGGCCGTCCTGTGCCATATAGTCGGCCAGACCTTCATAACCGCCGGTGAACGCTATGGTGGCAGCGGCCCAGATAAGCGCCACGATGCCCTCGGCGACCATCGCACCGTAGAACACCGGCCGGGCCATCCGTTCGTTCTTGAGGCAACGGGCCATCATCGGCGACTGTGTGGCATGAAAACCCGACAGGGCGCCGCAGGCTATCGTAACGAACAGCATCGGCAGTATCGTGTGGGTGTCGGCTGCGGGATGCCGATTGTACAGGCCATCGCTGAAGCCGTCGGGGATGGTGACGTCGCCGAACAGTAGCACACACATCAGCGCTACGGCCATGAACAGCAGGGCGCCCCCGAACAGCGGGTACAGGTTGCCGATCAGCTTGTCGATGGGGAGCATGGTGGCGGCGATATAATAGATGAATATCGCGGCAATCCAGAAGGTGGCGTTCATCCATTCCGGGGTCATCGAGGCTATCAGGCCCGAGGGGGTGACCACGAACACAGCGCCTACGAGTATGAGCAGAAGCACCGAGAACACGCGCATCACCTGGCGCACGGGCTGCCCGAGCTCCTCGCCGATGATTTCGGGTAGTGACATACCGCCGGCTCGCAGCGACATCATGGCCGACAGGAAGTCGTGGACACCGCCGGCGAAGATGGTACCTAACACAATCCACAGGAAGGCCGCCGGACCGAACATGGCCCCCATTATGGCGCCGAAAATCGGGCCCAGACCGGCGATGTTGAGGAACTGTATCATGAACACCTTCCAGGTGGGCATGGGTATGTAGTCGACGCCGTCGGCCCGTGTCATCGCCGGGGTGGCGCGTCGGGGGTCGGTGCCGAAAATCTTTTCGGCCAAGGCTCCGTAGATGAAGTAGCCGCCGATAAGTATGGCAAGAGAGATCAGAAATGAGGTCATGGTCAGTTATTAAGGTGTTTCAGCTTCAGGATTGCTGTGATATTGTTATATGATTAATATTAACTATTTTATGAGACTTACTTAGAGGCTGTTTTTAGGCGGTTATGTATCTGCTGTCAGTGGTTTATGGCACTGATTACGGCGTTGAGGGCATCCTTGGCCTGCTGTCGTAGCGAGGGGAGCTCGTTCTCGAGTCCGCGAATCTCTGAGGCTGTGCTCTCGTTGCCTGCGGCGTACTTTGCGCGCAGTTCTGCAAGATGGGCGAGCGCCTCGGTGAGGTTGTTTTGGGCGGCCACATAGCTGCGGGCTTTGGCGCGGGCGCCCTGCGGCAGCTCGCTGTAACGGGTCAGCACGCCGCGGCCGGGAACGTTGATGCGGAAGTCGTCGGCGGTGCGCGCCGTGGAGGTTGCGGTAGAGCGGATACGCTGAAGTATTTCAGAATAGTCGACATCGTCGGCCCAGGTGACGCTCAGAGGGTTAAGCAACGCCTTGGCGCGCAGATCGGGGTCGTTGGCGTCAACATTGGTGCGCATATTCGAGGGGATGAAGAGGTAGATGGTGACTTTGCCGGGCACGCGGTTGCGGTCGCTGGCAAACCACCCCACGCCGTTCACCTCGTCGATAGCCATCATGTAGTCGTTGTAGGGGGAGTTGTATGGCATACCTAAGTTTACCGGTGTCAGGAAGCCGTCGGCGCCTTCACGGGCCATGTAAATATCGAGACCGCCCAGGCCGCCGGGGCCATCTGAGGCGTAATACAGGGTTATGCCGTCGGGGAGCATGAAGGGGTAGCCGGCATCGCCGTCGACCTCCACATTAAGTTCCACAGGGGTGTCCCATTCGTTGCCGAACAGGGCGTCGGATCGCACCAGCCGGTAGTTGCCGGCCGTGTCGGGCTGCGCCCAGAATCGCTGCCGGCCGCTCTGCGGCTCGAATACCACGCGGCCGTTCTCCTCCAGGAGTCGGCCGCTCTGCGGCGACAGTCTGAAGGCCTGCAGAAACGAGGCGGCATCGACATTCACCGAGTCGATTACCTGAATCTGCTCCACGCGCTCCATCTGCTCTTCGAGGCGGTCGAGGCGTTCCTGCAGCGCACGGGCCTCTTCATCGAGGGGCGACGCTTTACGGCCGGCCTTGCGCCCGGTGCCCTTGCGGAACGAGTCGAGGAGCGACTGGGCGCGCTCGAAGTTGTAGCCGTCCATGGCCCATTCGGCCAGCCGCAGAGTGGCATTATGAGCCCCCTGACGTTTGGCCTCCTCCATAGACTCAATGGCTAATTTATCCTGTCCGGCCGACCATGCGAGTTCGCCCAGCAGCATCCGGGCATCGCGGTTTTTCGGCTCATGCTTAAGGAGTTGCTGCAGGCCGTCGATGGCCTGCTCCAGGTTGCCGTCCTCGGCCATCAGTCGCGAATCCTCGATGGAGGGGTAGGTGACCTGCGCCTCATCCTGGGCGACCGCTGCCGGGACGAACGCCGCAGCAACCGCCACAACGGCATATCTGATTATGGTGAAATATTTCATAGCTGTAATCATTGGCATTTAACAGATTTTGTCAATCCCGGTTTATACCATTGCAAAATTAGCAAAAAATCATTATTTCTCAAATTCTTTTCATTTCCGCGCACGGATTCTCCGAAAATAAGATAAAATGATTATCTTTGTAAAGATATTTATTTGAAAACTGTTCGAAATTATTTGAATGTTTATCTGAGGAAAATTTTGCCGGAGAAACATCCGGATAATCGAATTGTTTACTATTAAATAATTTCGAATAGTTACTTAACATTTATTTACCCTAAAAATTAATTGTGTTATGAACTACAATACAAACCCGTCTCAGGTGGTTAAAACCGTAGTGTGGTGTCTGGCAGGTCTGGTCGTCGTAATCCTGGCTGTCGCATTCATTCGTCCGTGGTACAATGTCTGGTCACAGGAGATGGAGGGCAAGGCCGAATTCGCAAAAGCCGAGCAGAACCGTAAAATCAAAATCGAGGAAGCAAAAGCCAACCTCGAGGCCGAGAAACTCAACGCTCAGGCCGAAGTGGAGCGTGCCAAAGGTGCAGCCGAGGCTATCCGTATAGAGAACGGCAGCATCACCCCTACATATATCCAGTATCTATGGGTACGTCAGCAGTCTGACCTCGGCAACAAGACCGTAATCTACATCCCCACCGAAACCAACCTTCCTCTGCTCGAATCCGCGCGCCTCGTCGCCCCCCAAAAATAACCCCTCCAACTTTACAGAAGTGTCACATGTGACACTTCTGTAAATTAGAACGGCGATGTTTTTGACCCAATTTATCCGGGTTTTTGCTGTCGATTATAACTCTAACGAATTGGGATTCAGTAGGAAGTCGTAGATACTTATAGTGGTTATTCCGGCATCGTTATGTAGTACCGGAGTATGCTCGCCGAGGATGACTATTTTCGGAACTACGCCGCTGCCCCATTTTCGCTTTACAAATTTAAAAAACGGTAAAAAACGGGCGCTGTATCATGGGGTGAGCATGATACAGCGCCGTATGTGCTTGTGAAAGAGGGGTTACTTGACGGGGGTGGGGGCCTCGTGGATGAGGTTGGTCCAGTAGGCTTCGACGTCGGGCCAGCGGTAGAAGGGGAAGTTGTCGGCGGGGAGGGCGTCAACGGCTACTTCGCGCTCATTGAGCATGAATTTCACCAGTACGTCAGAGCCGTCGGCCGAGCGTTTCTTGGCGTCTTTCGGACGGAAGAACACTATCTGGATGTTGCCGGCCATGGGTGCGATTTTGAAATCGGAGTACACCTGATAGAGTTTGTAGGGGTCGGACTCCGAACCGTAGCAGTCGTGGAGGTTGAGCAGCCCGGCCAGGGGGATGAGGTTGCCGTCGTGGCCGAAACGTAGGTCGGCGCCGTGGCGGCCGTCGCGTATCTTCTGTTGAGCTGATTCGAGCATGTTTTTCAGCTGCGGTTTGGCGTTACTCAGCAGCAGACCTTTGGCCGACGGGGGATTGGAGTTGGTTACATAGAACGAATAGTTGTGGGCCTGCCACAGCTGGAAGAGCTCCTCGGGGGTGAAGATGTCGGTGAGCTCGACCGGTGTTTCCATATTCTGGGTGTCGACGGCAATCCAGTAGAGTCCCCACATCACTTTGTCGGGGTTGACGTTTTTCAGTACGAATTCGGGCTTCGAGAAGAGGGCGCTTACCAGGCGGTCGGGCTGTGTCATGGCCTCCCGGAATTTGCGGTTCTCCTCATACCAGTCGCCCCCTTCGCGGGTGAAATGGTTCGATTCGTCGGAGTGGAAGTTAAGGTAGTTCATCCAGCGGTTTGATGATTCTTTGGGAATCTCGAGCTTGGGGTTCTCCTCCTTGAGTCCCTCGCAGAATGCGGCCATCGACAGGGCGCAGCGTAGCACCACGGTGGAGCGAGCGGTCATCTCGGCTCCGTCGGCAAATACCTGGGGATAGGCGCGGTACATTCGTTTGGCGATGCCTTTGTGCTGGCGTGCGCCCAGGGGCGAGAGGTCGCCGCCGCGGCCCTCGGCTTCGGGCCAGAGCTGATGCAATCGGTCGTCGACGCTCTGTCCCAGCGGGGTGAGCGCGCCCTCGGCCGAGGCTTTGTCGAAGAGGTCCATTACCCATTTATAGTCATTGTCGCTGATGAGGTAGCGCGAGCCGTGGCGGGCGTAGTGGCTTACGTAGAAGGGTTCGTAGCCTTTAGGCGCCGGGGTGTTGGCGCTTTCGGTCACGGGGTATGCAAGGTAGATGCCACCGGCTTTCAGTGGGTTCTCCCTGATTTCGTCGAATGAGGTCTGGGCGAAGGCGGCGACGGCCGACAGCAGCGCGACGCCTATTATGAGTTTGCGCATAAGTTGTTATAAGTTTTCGAGTCTCTAACGGTTTCCGGATTTTATGAAGGCCGCGGGGACTTCTCCCCGCGGCCTTTAATTAACGATCTTTTTGACCTTATTATTGCTTATCGGACCGGAATGTCCTTGATGGTTTTCGTGTGATAAGGCCGGATGGGTTGACAGCCGGGGTTATTTGTCGCCGGTCACGGGATAACCGTCGTTCTGCTTCATGGTGGGGTTGTTGGCCAACTCATCTTCAGGGATGGGGAATACCTGGAGGTATTCGGCTACGTCTTTGCCGAGTCGTTCGCCGCCTTTCCAGTCCCAGTTGTGGCCCTTGGCCCATTTGCCGAAGCGTACAAGGTCGGTGCGGCGCACGCACTCCGATGCGAGTTCACGCTGACGCTCGGCCAGGACGAAGTCGAGGGTGAGTTGGCTTTGCGATATTTTGCCTGAAACGTCGGATCGTACACCGGGTGTGGCATAGTTGCCGCTCATGTAGGCGCGTTCGCGGATTTCGTTGACGTATCCGAGGGCTTCGGCTGCGGAGCCGCCACCGCCGCGGAGTATGGCCTCTGCAGCCATCAGGTAGGCGTCGCCGGTGCGCATCAGCGGGAAGTCAATCGACACGTAGGTGTCGCCCGAAGCACAAATTTCGTCCTGACGGGTCACGTTGCGCCACTTGATGTAGCCGTAACCGCGGGTGTATGTCGAGGTCATGGCCAGGTTATCGTCCCATGTCTCTTTGACCTGATTGGGGAGGGCTGTCATGAAGGAGGCGCGTTTGTCGGCCTTGTTGTTGCCCCATGTGTCGTTGACGTCGAACGCTACGTCGGCGGGGTCGAAGGCGTCGACAAGTGTAGTTTTGGCGCGTACGTTGCCCCAGCCTTTCGAGCCGACGCCGGTCTTGTAGAGCTCATTCATCGGGCCGTTGACGAAGGCTTTCACATAGAAATTTGTGCCTGCCGATGACTGTGCGCGGAGACCGTCCTGTACGAGCGGCCAAATGATTTCGGTGCACTGGTCGTTGTCGGCCAGGAAGATGTGGCGGTAGTCTTTGTCGAGTTTGTAGGGCGAGTCGATTACCTTTTTGGCGTAGCGGAGGGCGTCAGAGTAGCGGTTGCCGCAGTTCCAAGTCTCGGCGTTGAGGTAGAGACGTGCAAGCTGGAACCAGGCTGCTACCTTGTCGACGTGGGCGTATTCGGTGCCTTTGGGTTCGGCCAGGATGTCTTCGCTGCCTGCAGCGTCGCCGCAGATGGCGAGCAGTTCTTTCTCGGTGAAGTCGAACACCTCTTTGCGGGTGCGCTGCACGGGGAGGTCCTTCGGGCCTACAGTTTCGTCGATGATGGGCACGTTGCCGAAGAGGTCGACAAGTTGGGCGTAGGCGTAGGCGCGAATCATGCGGGCTTCGGCGCGGTACTGGCTGCAGTGCGAGCCGAGCTGGTCGTATAGGCCGCGGCTTTGCAGCTTGTCGGGGGTGCACTCGCGCAGGAATTCGTTGCAGTAGGCTATGGCCATATAGAGACGCTGGTAGGTCCATTTCACGACGGAGGCGTTCGATGCGTCCCAGTCGCAGTTGAGGCAGCGGCGCAGGCCGTTCGACGACGAGGGCATCAGGAAGTTGTCGGTGTCGAGTTCCTCCAGATAGAAGAGCAGGCGCATATATCCCGAATAGCCTTCGTTGGCGCCCAGGAGGTCGCCATTGCCGCCGTCACCGCCCTGCTGGCCGGTGAGAATCAGCGAGGAGTAGCATTTTGCCAGCACGCCCATATAGCCGTCGGCCGTGGAGTAGACCTGTGAGCTGACAAGCTGGTTGTTGTCGAGCGGCATGGTGTCGAGGTCGGAGGTACAGGCGGGTGCCACTGTCAGCAGGGCTGCGGCGGCCACGAGCGCTCCGGCTATCTGTTTGATATATTTTTTCATGACTTGTACAGTGTTATGGATTTAGAAATTAAGGTTAAGACCGAGGGTGAAGGTGCGCGGACGCGGATAAACCTCCTTGTCGATGCCGGGGCACGATGTGTTGCCCGAGTAGATTTCGGGGTCGATACCCGAGTAGGAGGTGATGGTGGCCACGTTCTGCACGCCTAAGGTGATGCGGAGGGTCGAGTACTTGTCCCAGAGTTTGGGGAAGGTGTAACCGAGGGTGATGTTGTCGAAGCGGAAGAAGTCGCCCTTCTCAAGCCAGTAGTCGGAGTTGAGCTGCTGATTCTCGAAGCCGGTTTCGGCTGTGGACTTGAAGATGTTGGAGAACGAACCCTGGTCGGAGTAGCACGATGTGAGGTACTGGTCGGCGCGGAGGTAGTTGTAGATGTACGAGCCGAACGCGCCGTGACCCGAGATGCCAAGGTCCCAGTTCTTGTAGCTTACGCGGGTGTTGAAGCCCAGCAGATGGGTAGGCAGGCCGCTCTTGTCGGAGGCATATTTTGTCTCGGTGGGGGCAATGCTGCCGTCGGGCTGTACATACTGCCCTTCGATGGGCTTGCCTGCCTCGTCGTAAGCCTGTTTTGCCAGGTAGAAGGTGTAGGGTGTCTTGTCGACCATGAATACCTGCACGGTCTTGCCGGTGCCCGAGATGGCGCCGGTCTGTACGAAGTTGTTGTCGGAGTCGATAACGTTGAGTTTGGTGATTTTCGAATCCTGCCAGGTGTAGTTCAGGCCGATGGTCCATTCCCAGTCGGGGGTGGAGACGGGCACGAAGTTGAGGGCCACTTCAACACCCTTGTTGTCCATGGTGCCGATGTTGGTGGTGAGCACCGGAGCGTAGTTCACGCCGGCAGGCACGTTGATGGTGTTCAACAGGTCCTTGGTGTGGCGCTTGTAGAAGTCGATTGAACCGAAGATGCGGTTGTTGATGAAGCCGAAATCAAGACCGAAGTTCCATGTGCGGGTTGTCTCCCACTTGATGTCGTTGTCGTAGCCGTTGGGGCGGTAAGTCTCGTACCACTTGTTGCCGAAGAGATACGACGATTCGGGGTAGGAGATTGAGAATGTGGTCATCCAGGGATAGTCATTGATGATATCCTGCTGACCGGTCTCGCCGTAGCCCACACGGAGTTTCAGGTCGGAGAGCACGGTCTGGTCCTGCAGGAAGGGTTCCTGAATCACGCGCCATGCGAATGCTGCCGAGGGGAAGTAACCCCAGCGGTTATCCTTTGAGAAGCGCGACGAGGCGTCGGCGCGGAGGGTGGCGGTAATCAGGTAGCGGTCCATGAACGAGTAGTTCAGACGTCCGTACCACGACAGCAGGTAGTATTCGGTCTTGTAGTGGTTCTTTGCCGAGAGTTCGTTGCCTTCGGGGTCGTGGTTGGTAGCGTCGAATTTGCGCCAGAAATGCTGCCAGCCGTAACCGGCCATGGCGGTGAAGTCGTGCTTCTTGCCCCAGTTGTGGTGGTAGTTGACATAGGCGTCGAGCAGCAGGTTCGACTTGTCCTGGGTCGAGCGGTATACCAGGCCGGTGCCGTCCTTCTGGTTGCCGGTGTACATCATGCCGGCGAGCTGAGGCACGTCGCGGTTGTACTTCGAGGTGAGTATGTCGTAACCGAGGTTGAGGTTGACGCTGAGGTCTTCCAGGCCGTGAATCTTATAGTCGATGGCGGCCGAACCGATTGAGCGGACAACCTTGTTGAGACGCTTGTCGAGGTCGAGGCAGGCCACGGGGTTGTCGGTCTGGATAGCCATGGGGTTGTTGCCGTTCATCCAGATGTAGTATCCGAGACCGGGGTCGGTGGCGGCGGTGCTCGAGCCGGTCATTACCGGGCGAGTCGGGTCGTAGCGCAGAGCGTTGGTAACCACGCCGTTGTCGACCATGTTATTGTGCTCGTACGAGAACTTGGCGTTGAGATTGAGGTTCAGGTGGTCGTCGAGCAGCTTGGGGGTGAGGCCCAGGCCGGCGGTGAAGCGCTGGTAACGGTTGGTCTTGATGATACCGTTCTGGTTGGTGTAGCCCAGCGATACGCGGTAGGGGGTGGAGATGGCGTTGATTTTGCCTGCTACCGAGAGGTTTTGCTCGGTGCCGAATGCGGTGCGGTAGATTTCGTCCTGCCAGTCGGTGCTTGCTGTGCCGTAGACGGCATCGGCGGGTACACCGGTGATGGTGGGCACGAATGCGCGGAACTGGTCGGCGCTGAGGCATTCGAGGGTCTTAGTTTTGTGAGAGATGGAGAATGTGCCGTTATAAGTCACTTTGAGGCGGTCGGTGCCCTTCTTGGTGGTGATTACGATCACACCGTTCGATGCGCGCGAACCGTAGATGGCGGTTGCCGATGCGTCTTTCAGCACGGTGAATGTCTCGATATCCTCGGGGTTGATACCGCCGATGAGGTTCGATGCGCCTTCGATTGATGAGTTGTCGATGGGCACGCCGTCAACTACGAACAGAGGGTCGTTCGAGGCCGACAGGGAGGCACCGGAGCGGATACGCACGATAGCGCCCGAACCCGGAGCACCCGAAGCGGTCACCACGTTCACACCGGGGATTTTGCCGACCATGGCCTCCTGTACAGATGTGCGGTTACCCTTGTTGAAATCATCGGGCTTCACGGCGATTACCGAGCCGGTGGCATCGGATTTCTTTACGCGGCCGTAACCGATTACCACTACTTCGTCGAGAACTTCGGCGTTCTCTTTCAGCACGATACCGCTGCTGAGCTCGGGTGAATCAGCGCGTACCTCCACCGGGTCGTAACCGATGTAGTTGATTATCAGTGTCGAGGTTGCCGATGGCGCATTGATGGTGAAATGTCCGTCGATGTCGGTGGCTGTCGCCGTTGATGTATTCTTGACTCGTACGGTCGCACCGATTACGGGCTCGCTTTGAGGGTCGAGCACGAGTCCCTTCGCCTGGTATTGAGCCAGCATCGGGAGGGCCGACAGCAGCAGCGCTACTACTGCCAATAACCTCACTGCGGAGTGATGAAATTGTTTCATTCGGGAATAAAATTTAAGGTTATAAGTTTGGTTGGAGTTCGTGATAATGACTAATACAGTGATAATGCGGCATTGCGAAAACCGCTGCAAAGATAATACGCGAATGAGCCGGTTTTTTCGCGAGGTAAACACTAAAGTAAGTGGTAAAAAATTTCTTATTCCTGATAATCAGTGGAATATATTGCAGTCGGTATAGCCAAAAAGTAAACTTTGATTTGTGTTTTATAACATCAATTTTGTATTTAGAGCGCCCTTACAGCGTCGGGGAACTGCTCTTTGGGGAGGCGGGAATGCGAGCGCACGCGGAAGCGGTAGTTGTAGACCGTCTGGGGCGAATAGTGGAGGAAGGCGGCAATCTGGGTTGAGTCGTTGATGCCCAGACGCACCAGCGCGTAGATACGCAGTTCGGTGCTGAGCAGTTCGCCGGGCTTGGGCGTCAGCTCGTGGCCGGGCTGCATCAGGGCGTTGAATTTCTCAATGAAATCGGGGAATATCTCCAGGAAGATGGAATCGAATTTGCGGAAGAACGACTGCAGGTGCTCCACGCCGGCCGGGGCGGCCAGAAGGCTCTCTATGTCGCGGAATTTGCCTGCCTTGATGCGCTGCGCCAGCTGTACGCGGTAGCGGTCCATGGCGCCGATGTATGCCGAGCAGAGGTTGAAAAGCGTGCCGAGCGACTGTTCCTTCACTTTGGCCGACTCCTCAAGCGACCGGTTGACCTCGCTGAGCTGCTGCCGGAGCCGCTCGAGCTCGCTGTTCTTGTCGTGGAGTCTGCGGCGCTCGGCGTCGAGGCGCAGGTTCTTGCGCCTGATGAAGAGCAACGACACCACTAAGGCCAGCGCCAGAGCCGTCACGGTGATGAGCAGCAGGTTCTTGTTATGCACCATGTTTTCCTGCTGCTGGGTGTAGGTGGCCAACACGATAGGGAGGTAGTCGGCGATGCGTGCAGTGCGCGAGCGGGCTTTCGACGCCTTGATGTCGTTGATGGCACACATTATATAAGTATACGCGCGGGTGTTGTCACCTTCGGCCGAGAGTATGCGTGCCAGCTCCTGGAGCGACTCGTATTTCCTGACGGCGTGCCTCAGGTCGTATGCTGCGGCGACGGCATACTCTTTTTTTGCTGTCGTCAGGTCGCCGAGCGCCTCGTGGTTGCTGGCGCGAAGGTATGCCATCACACCCGGGTCGACGGTGCCGGGCATCATCCGGTTGGCCGAATCGAGGCTGGCCAGGGCCTGACGGAAGCGACCGTGGGCGCGCTGCCGCTCGGCATTGTTGAGCCAGTAGGATGCATGGGTGCGCCCCACAAACATCGACACCGAGTCGCGGTAGGCATCGAGTTTGTTGAAATACCGCTCGCCGGCTTCGGGTGTGGGCGGATATTCGCTCAGCGAGTAATAGATGGAGACATACCGGTTGAGGATGCGCTCACGGAAGGTCTGCTTCCACGGCTGCGGTATGCGGTCGAGCAACTGAAGGGCTGCCGAGTATTCGCCCAGCCCCTTGAGCGCCTCCACCTCCATGATGTGCGACAGCCAGATGAGCGAATCGTTGCCCATGCGCGTGGCGGTCGTCACAAGCTCCCTGGCCAGTGTCAGCGTGGTATCCATCGAAAAGGTGTGGAACTCCTGGAAGAGCCGGTACTCGGCCTCGAACCGCCGGGCGTCGTCGGTGACGTCGTTCAGGGCGGCGCGCAGTGTGTCGATGGTGCGCAGTTTGCGCGCCGTGTACTCGTCGTGGTGAGCCACGGTGTTGTCAAGAATGGCTATGGGGTCGGCTGCAGGGTCTGCGGCTGCTTCTGTGGCGGCAGAGCCGCCGTGGCAGCTGCAACCTGCGGTTATGAGGATGCCTGTCAGCAGCAGGCTTGTGATAATGTGTCTCATTCACGGCAAATATACACATTTTTGCCGGAATACCACGCTTATTCGGGCAGATGTGCCGAAATATACTCCAACCACCTCAAATTAGAGGCTGTTTAAAAATAAATGTTAACGTTCCGGTGGTCGGCTTTTGAGGTAAATCACATTAAATCAAAAGGGAGCATAGCGGGCTATGTGACCGTTGATTTAAAGGGATTTAGCCAAAAAGCGGCCAAGGCGACGGTAATTTTAAAGTCCTTAAGCAATTTCATAATAAACATACTAAACAATGAGGTTGAAAATAATAGCGACGCCTCGCGAAAATTTGAGTGTCTTCAGAGTTATCACTCAGTCACATAGCCCGCTATGCTCCATCGTTCTAACTC
>CAMEPD010000007.1 GCA_945931475.1 uncultured Muribaculaceae bacterium
TTCTCCTCTCTCTCCAGCGGTGCGGACGAGACTCGAACTCGCGACCCCCTGCGTGACAGGCAGGTATTCTAACCAGCTGAACTACCGCACCAGATTTGAAGTAGGCAATCGATGTTTCCCGATTGCGAGTGCAAAGTTAAGGCCAATATTTGAACTGTGCAAATTTTCGGCCAAAAAAATTTCATATTTTTACTCCGAATTTCGCCAAAATTCAGCCGTCGGCGTTTTTGCGCCCTATTTTTCAGAGTTTTATGTATTATCGGTCGGCCGGAAATTTTTTAAACAGCCTCTTATTCCGTATCTTTATGGCGAAATTTTTTTACCCGGGTGCAACTATCGGGGGAAATCTGCGTCATACTGCATAGAAAACCGATTACAGAATCACCGATGTCAGACAGAGACACCAAAACCGAATCGTTCCTGCAGGCTATTGACCGCTACAGTGGCATCATCGCCAAGGTGTGCTACTACTACGCCAACAGCCGCGAGGAGTATGATGACCTGCGTCAGGAGGCCATGGTGTGCCTGTGGCAGGGCTGGGAGAAGTTCCGCGGCGACGCGGCGCTGTCGACCTGGATTTACCGGGTGTGCCTCAACGCGTGTGTGTCGTCGTTTCGCTCCAACCGTAAGAATGCCTCGAACATTCCGCTGGAGACTGTCAGCGACCTGGCCGGCGACGATGCCGACCGTGCGGCGATGCTCACCGAGATGCACGCCCTTATCAGCCGGCTGAGTCCGCGCGAGAAGGCCGTCATACTCCTCTGGCTCGACAATTATCCCTACGACACAATCGCCGAGATGATGGGTGTGCCGCGCAACACGGTGGCGTCGTGGATCAAACGCATCAAGGAGAAGCTTGTGGCTCTGTCGAATCAATGATTCTCGCCCTTAAAACGAAAGCTATGGCAACAGATTTTGACAACATACGCGACCGCTGGAGCGCTGCTAACAGCCGACTCGACCGCCTCGACAGCGAGGTGAAGGAGATGGGTCGCAAAATTACTGACAACCGCATCACTACGGCGCGTCAGCGGCTTATACGCAAGCTCACGCGCATGGCGATAATTTCGGTCGTAATGATTGTGGTGTGGCTTCCTTACTGCCTGTGCTCGGAGATATTCGCCCCCGGCGGATGGCGCCTGGCTATGGCGATTGTGGGTATGGTGTTCTTCGTCACGGCCGCCGGCCTTGACTGGAATCTGTTGTATCGCCTGAAGGGTACCGACCCGGCGGCGCTGCCGGTCAACGAGGTGGCGCTGCGCACACGCGCCATCAAGAAGATGCACCTGCTGTCAATAGCCATACTCGCGCCTATGGCTGCCTGCACGATATGGCTGCTGATAATGAGCCTGCCGACCGACGAGACCGTGCGTACCGAGCTGCTTGTGTCGTTGGGCGCCGGGGCTGCGATCGGCCTGGCGATAGGTCTGCGGATACTGCGGGGTATGCTGCGCGATTACCGGCAGATTATCGACGATTTCGACTGACCTCCGGCCGGGGTGGTTATTTGTACTTGTTGTAAGCGCGGGCCATGCGGGTATGGTAGCCGCGGGCGCGGGCCGACGCACCGTTGTATTTCAGGGCGAACCCGAGCCAGTTCTTTTTGCGCAGGTCGTCGACCATGCCGAAGTGCTCAATGAAGCGGGCGAACATCTCGAGCTGCGAGCGTTCCGACTTGCACATCTCGGCCTCGAACTCCTGAGGCGAGGCATAGCCCATCGGTTTCCAGTTGAATCCGCCTATCTGAAACATCCCCCAGAATGTACCTTCGATGGCGGCGGCGGAATTGATTGACTTTGCGGCGTCGAGACGTGCCTGCTGTCCGGCCTGCTGCGAGCCGTATTTGCGTATGTTCGGGCGCGCGAAAATCACGGGGTGCGACCGCTGCGCGGCCGAGAGCGACACGCCGTACTTCTTGGCTGCGCGGCGGTACATGCTCAGATCGAAATTGATTATGGGTTTGCCGGGAGCCCAGAACCCCTTGTGGGCGATACCGGCCTCTATCTCCACCACGGCTTTTATTGCGGCCGGCTCGATGCCTAATTCGTCGGCCACCTGGCGGTAGTCCTCCTCGGTGAGGGTCTCCCATTTCGAATTGGGATTGACTGTTTCGGGGCCGGGCACCGGGTGGATGCCTATCAGCGCCGAATCGACCCACGCCTGCGGATTCACCACGTCCATATCGGGGACGAATTCATCGGGACGAACGTCGGGATTCTGTGCTGTAAGCGGCATCGCCACCAGCGACAGCGGTAGTGCAATAATCCAATTTTTCATGACAATATGATGATATGGAGCGCTTTGCTGTGATACTGAGGAAGTTAACAAGAACGTCGGCAAGCAAAGAAAAGTGCCGGTGACGAGCGGGGTTGACCGGTCGTCACCGGCATTTATTAATTTAGAGGCTGTTTAACATTTATTTTTAAACAGCTTCTTAAGGTACTTTTACCGAAGAATGAGAATCATAATGTCTCATCGGTTACTTTCCCTCTTCGGCAATCTTCTCGAGGGTGCGGGTCAGCTGCCCCCAGAAGCGCTCAACGGCGGGGATGTGCATACGCTCTGACGGCGAGTGCACGTCCTTCAGGGTCGGGCCGAACGACACCATGTCGAGTTCGGGATAGTTCTGTTTGAACAGCGCGCACTCCAGGCCGGCGTGGATGGCCTTGATGGCGGGTTTCACACCGTAGAGCTCCTCGTAGGCTTCGCCGGCGAGTTTCATCACGTGCGAGTCGAGGTTGGGCGACCATGCGGGGTATCCGTCGCCGTGCTCCACAGTGGCGTCAGCCAGCAGGAACACCGACTCAACCATGTTGGCGATGTCGTACTTGCGCGAGTCGACGCACGAACGCTGCGAAGTGGTTACCACAATCTTGCCGTCGGCGGGCATCTTTACAGAGGCCAGGTTGGTCGACGATTCTACCAGGCCCTCCATGTCGCGGCTCATCGACATTACGCCGTGAGGACAGCCGTAAAGCGCCAGCACCAGGTTGCGCGAGGTCTTGTGGTCGATGGTGAAGTCGGGTTTGTCGACCGAGTCGAGCGACAGTTTCATGTTGACTTCCAAGCCTTTGTATTCGTTCTCGATGTCAGCTGCGAAGCTGTTGAAGGCGATGCGTACCTCCTCCTTGTGACGGGTGTCGACGCCGAACACCACATGAGCTGCGCGCGGAATGGCGTTGCGCAGGTTGCCGCCGTCGATTTCGCTGATTGCCACCTCGTGCTTCTTCATAAGGGAGAAGAGGAAGCGTGCCACCAGCTTGTTGGCGTTGGCGCGGCCCAGATGAATGTCGCCGCCTGAGTGACCGCCCAGGCCGTCGCGAACGTCGAACTTGAAGTAGTGGAAATCACCGGGAGCCATCGAACGGTCGTAGGTGAAGGTGGCCACCGTGTCGATACCACCGGCGCAGCCTACGAAAATTTCGGCGTCATCCTCCGAGTCGAGGTTGATGAGTACCGTGCCCTTGAGCTCGCCCTTCTTCAGACCGTTGGCGCCGGTCATGCCGGTCTCCTCGTCCACGGTGATGAGGGCCTCCAGGGGGCCGTGAACCAGTTTGTCGTCGGACAACACAGCCAGTGCTGCGGCCACGCCGATACCGTTGTCAGCGCCAAGGGTGGTGCCGTTGGCGCGTACCCATTCACCGTCTACGATAGTCTCGATGGGCATGGTCTCGAAGTCGAAACCCTTGTGGTCGCTCTCGCAGACCATATCCATGTGGCCCTGCAGAATCACCGTCTTGGCGTTCTCGTAGCCGGGAGTGGCTCCCTTGCGCAGGATAACGTTACCGACCTGGTCGGCGTGAGCGTCGATGCCGTGCTTCTTGGCGAAATCTAGAATGAACTGACGGATTTTCTCCTCCTTCTTCGAGGGACGGGGAATCTTGGTAATCTGGTCGAAGATTTCGAAAACCTCCTTGGGTTGAAGATCTTTTACTTCCATAATATTTATAGAATAAATGTAGTGTTAATCTCTTAAATCTCGTTTTTGAAACTAAAATTCTGTTAAAAACGCCGTTTTAACGAGCCTAAGTTACAAAATAAAATTGAAAGTAGGCGAAAAATCGTGGTAACTTTCTTAAATTTGCGCACAAATTAACCCGAAACCGATGAAAACTTTGCTGTTGTCACTCGCCCTTCTGGTCGTAGCCGTCATACTGATGGGGGTGAATGTGCTTTTCCGCAAAGGCAGAAGTTTCCCGTCGGGGCATGCGCACGACCTGGCCGACATACCACGCCGACAGGAGACGTTGCGCCGGGAAATTGACCTTAAACGCCGGCACAGTGGCGAACCATCAATCACAGAAAAAAATAAAACAACATAAAAATCTGTACAGATTAACCTTAAAATGAAAAAATCTGCTTTAGCTGTTGCCGTTCTGGCCCTTTCCCTCTCATTCGCAAGCTGCTCGAACGACAACGCAAACGACAAAAAGGATGCCAGCAAGGAACCGGCCAAAACCGAGAAAGCCAAGGTAGAAGGCGACACCTTCGCTCCCACCACCAACATACGTTACTACAACATGGACTCGGTGATGAGCAACTACGAAATGGTCAAAACCTTCAACGAAGTGAACCTGCGCACGATGACCGAGCTGCAGAACGCTCAGTCGAGCCGCGAAGGCGAACTGCAGAACATGGCCAACAGCATTCAGCAGAAAATGCAGTCAAGCGGTTACCTCACCGAAGCCTCGTACAACGCCGATGTGTCGGCCCTCAACAAGAAACAGCAGGATGCCCAGAACTACCTCGGCGCACTGCAGGCCAAAGCACAGCAGGAAGCCCTCCGCCAGCAGGAAGTGTTCCTTGACTCGCTCAACAACTTCCTGGCACGCTACAACAAGGAGCATCACTACGACGCCATCCTCATCTACACCCCCGGCGAATACTTCAACCCCGCCATGGACATTACCAAAGATGTAATCGACGGTCTGAACGCTTCCTATAAGAAAGCCGGCAAGACTGATGCCGCTCCCGCCAAAGCCGCCCCCGCCAAGAAGTAATACCGGCCCCCGGTAGCCGCTGCATAACCAGACACGAGGCCCGATTGCAGACCCCCTGTAACGGGCCTCGACCTATATAGCGCCCCGTATACCGGGAGGGGCCCTCATCCGCTACAACTCATTGATTTCCATATAACACTCTCTATTAAATCGTTACACAAAATCGCATTATTGGCAATAGCCATATTTGCCGCCATCTCGTTCACTTCGTGCGACGACGATGAAGGATCAATCGTTTGGGATTTCACTCCGGTTACCGTCAAGATGGATGTAGTCGACGCTCAGGGCAACGACCTGCTCGACCCCGACACACCCGGAAACCTCCCCATCGTACTCCAATAACTCCCCCGGTTTAAGCGGCAAGCATTAGCGACACGTTGCGAAAATTTGAGCGTCTTCAGAGTTGTCACTCTGTCACATAGCCCGTTATGTTCAATCGTTCACACTCATAATCCATCTCAAATTTTCGACCGGAACGTTTCGTATTTATTTTTTTACAGCCTCTAAACCCTTTGCAGGATGAATCTTATTTTAGATGATATAAAACAATATAAGAGTAAGTCTCAGCGAGCGAGAGTTATGACGGAGTCGTGGGTCGAGCATAATATGTTTTGCCCAATCTGTGGAAATCCTATGTTAGAGCATTATATTGCAAACCGTCCGGTAGCTGATTTCTTTTGCCCTCAGTGTAATGCTGATTATGAACTGAAAAGTCAGGAGCGCAATTGTATTACTTTTAATGGTATTATTCCTGATGGTTGTTACTCAACAATGATAGAAAGAATAACATCCTTAAAAAATCCGAATTTATTTATTCTTACTCATTATGATCAATTAGTAAACAATCTGATTTTTATACCAAATTCTTTTTATTCCGGAAATTATCATAAAACGACCGCCTTTAAAGGAGACAGCCCGACGAGCCGGATGGGTCGGATGCAATATTGATATTGGGAAAATCCCCCAAAATGCAAAAATATTCATTATAGCTGACGGACATATATCAGACCCCAAAAAGGTACATGAGAACTATAACAGAATTCTAAGTCTTAAAACTGACAAATTACAAAGCAGGGGTTGGCTTATCGATACGATGAATTGTATTAATAAGATTCAATCGGAGATATTTTCTCTTCGGGAGTTGTATTCTTTTGAGAATGCTTTAAAAATCAAGTACCCCAATAATAACTTCATAAAAGACAAATTGAGGCAGCAACTACAAATTCTGAGAGATAAAGGGTTTATTGAGTTTGTATCTCCGGGTAATTATAAAAAAATAACTTTATGAACGAATATCTTTTTTATACGATGGAAGGTACAACAATAGCACCTAATAGAGACTTTGATTTGGAAAATTGTCAGATACTTGGTCGCTCTAAAGGTGACAGCAAAACGGAAGCGTGGCGCTGATGCGGCGCCCCGGTTGCCCGAAGCCCCATACCTTTATGGGCTTGTTGCGCTGAAACATCATGTTGTTGCCGAAGAGTGTCGGCAGCCAGGTATCGGCTCCAGAGGTATCGGCTGCGCTTGCCGGCAGGAAACTTGCAAGTAATATCGCAGATAAAATGATGTTGAGCAGTGGTTTCATCAGGTAGATTTATCGGGTAATCTCGAGTTCTTTCAGCAGCTTGGGGGTTATTACGTTTTCCGAACTGAATGTGGCGGCGTGCAGCTGTGCCGCGCTGGCCATGGCGGCGAGGTTGTAGCATCCGTCGATGCACCCCTTCATCCGGTCGCATAGCGCTTCTGTGTCGTGGGTCGGCACTATCAGTGCCGTCTCGCCGTCGGTCATGAACTGTGTGTTGTGGGCCCAGTCGGATGCGATGATTGGCAGCCCGCTGATGAAGGCGTCGATGAATACGCCGGCGAAACATTCACCGGGGTAATATGTGGGGAAGAGCATGGCATCGTAGCCGGCGAGGGTGTCGTAGCCGGCGGCTTCGCGCAGGTTCAGGAAGCCGCAGTATCTTACGTTGGGTATCTCACTGACCTGCCTCTCGAAGCTCCGGCGATAATCGTCGGCTATACTGCCGTAAAAATCGACAGTGAAGCGGTCGGCGAGGCCCGCGGCGTTGAGCCGTCGTGCGGCTTCGATGATGTATTCGCACCCTTTTTCGGGGGTGATGCGGCTGAGGAACACGAAGCGGCGCGCATGATTGCCGTCGGCGACGTAACGCCTGACACGCGGTTGAATATCAGGAAAATATGATATTGGCTTGAAGTTCGGTACCTGCACTACGTTGTGGATGCCGTATTCGGTGAGCTGTTTCTGCAGGAGTGGGCTTTCGACCACTGTCCGGTCGGCGTAATCGAGGATGTCGCGTTGCATGGTGTGCTGCGCGACGTGAGCCCCGATGGTGGCGCCGATTACCCAGTGAACGGTGTGCTGTTTCCACCCGATGCGCTTCATGAGTCTGAGCATGGGGTAGATGTTCCCGGCGCTGCTCGATAGAATCAGCGTGGCCCGTTTGTGCGCCATCATATTCCATGCCAGCCTTAGCAGAATCCACGGACGGCGCCTCCACCCCTTGAAGTCCATCTCCCGGCAGCGCACGCCCAGTTCGCCGAGCCGCTTGATGAGCAGCTGGTTCTTCATGGTTTCGCCGTTGTCGGCACGACGTCCGGAGTCAATCCATCCTACTATAATAGCCTCGGTCATAGCGTTACTCAGTTTTGTGTTTGATAACCCGTGCGGGCGCGCCGACGGCCACGCAGTTGTCGGGGATGTCATCAAGCACCAGCGAATGGGCGCCGATTGTGACATTGTTGCCTATGTTGACCTTCCCTAATACGGTAGTATTAAGACCCATATAGCAGTTGTCACCGACAGTGACCTGGCATACACCGCCCTTGCCGGCGCCGAGCAACACCCCTCCGGGAAAGGTGAAATTGCTGCCGATGCGGCAGTGCTTGCCGATGTGGATAAACGAGCCGATATGATAGAAGTGGAGCCCCGGGCCGACGGTGTTGGGGAAAATCACCAGTTTCAGTTTCCAGCTCAGGCGTTTGTAGCGCAGGAAATGGTAGAGGTACAGCGCTTTGCCGAGCACCCCGTGGCGCACGTTCCTGTAATATTCCACTTTGCGAAGGTGCACCTTGAATCGGTAGATGAAGTATTTCTCGTTGCAGAGAATACGGTCAACCAGTCCGCCCCATTTCATCTGGCTGAGATAGGGTGCGTTGTCTTCGCGTATATATCGTCTGAGGTCCTCTTTCGATTGTATCATAATGCAATCCGGCGAAACCGGGGGTGTAAAGTTAGCAATTTTTCGTCATATGGGCTGTAATGAGGACGCAAATTATTGCGAAAGCCCTGCTGCGTGCTCAGGAACCGGTACGATTCAATCGCCGCCCCCCGTCAAAAAATGTAGCGCGCCGGCGCCCGGGCTGTCGCAATGTTGGGCAATTTCACGGAAAAGTTGTATCTTTGCCGAAAAGACCAATATACCTAAAGATATGTTTTCCGGAATAGTTGAAGAGGCTGCCAGCCTTGTTGAGATTCGCCGCGACGGCGGCAACGTGCATCTCACGCTCAGATGCTCATTCACCGATGAACTGCGTATCGACCAGTCGGTGGCCCATAACGGCGTGTGTCTCACCGTGGTAGCCATCCACGACGACGGCACATACACCGTCACGGCCATCGAGGAGACCCTGCGACGCTCCAACCTCGGGCAGCTCCGCGTCGGTGACCTGGTGAATGTAGAGCGCTGTATGCGCATGAACGGACGCCTCGACGGCCATATCGTGCAGGGGCACGTCGACTGCACCGCCATCTGCGTCGACACCGAGGAGGTCGACGGCTCGACCTACTTCAAATTCGCCTACACCTGCTCGCCTGAACTTGTGCGCAAGGGATACGTTACAGTTGAGAAGGGTTCGGTGACGGTAAACGGTGTGAGCCTTACGGTGTGCGACTCGGAGCCCGAGTCGTTCCGCGTGGCCATCATCCCCTATACTTTCGAGCACACCAACTTCTGCCGCATAGCCAAGGGCTCCGTGGTCAACCTCGAATTCGACATCATCGGCAAATACATCGCCCGGATTATCCCCGGCTGAAACTGACACACTTACATTCATATAGCACCATGAACAACCTGAAATTCCTCGCCGCATTCGCCGCAGCCACTCTGGCGGTAGCTGTGGCAGGTGCCGCATCACCGGCAAACTCCGTGACCTACACGCGCCCCGATGGCTCGAAAGCTACGGTCACTGCCATCTCCGACAATATTATAAAGGTGTCGCCCGGAACGGCCCCAACTGAATCGCGCATCGCCCTTACCCCGAAAAAAGGGTTCACCGGCCAGATTTCCGAAGCCCTCGATCACGCCACCATCCTCACCCCCACTGGCCTGCGCGTCGACGTCAACAAGGTCACGGGCGAGCTTTCGGTTAACGGCGGCAACCGCCGCGCCATCACCGACAGCGGTGTGCGCCGCACCGATGCCAAGGGGCGACACGCCCTAACCCTCGCCACGCCCGGCAATCCACGCCACGTATACGGCGGCGGCGAACGCGGCTACAGCTTCAACCTCTACGGCGATACCCTCGAGGTCTACAATACGCAGAACTACGGTTACACCGAGGGTGATCCCCGCATCAAGCGCATGAACATCACCATGCCGATGCTCATTTACCCCGAGGGATATGCCGTGCTCTTCGATGACATTGCGGCCGCCGAAATGCTGCAGAACGATTCGCTCAGCTACGCCACTGAGGCTCCCGCCGAACCGGCATACTACTTCATCAACTCGCCGGCCGGATTCCCAGGCGTCACAACTGCTGTCACCGAGCTTGTCGGCCGTCAGGAACTTCCGCCCTTCTGGTCGCTGGCATATATCACATCGAAATACGGCTACCACACCGAGGACGAGGCCCGCGGCGCCATCGACTCGCTCCGCACCGCCGGCTATCCCGTCGACGGCATGGTGCTCGACCTTTACTGGTACGGCAAAGAACAGGATATGGGGCGCCTGGCATGGGAACCCGAGCAGTGGCCCGACCCTACAAAGATGCTCGCCGACCTTAAGGCTCAGGGTGTCAATATGGTAGCCATCTCGCAGCCCTTCGTGCTCAAGAACGGCAAAGCCCTCCCCAACTTCGAAATGATGGACAAGGCCCGTATGTTCGGCCGCGATTCGCTCGGCAATACCCGCGAGGTAACCATCTGGGTGGGCGAAGGCGGTATGTTCGATATGTCGAACCCCGACACCCGCGCATGGCTTCGCCAGCGATACAAGGAACTTACTGACTCCGGCATGACCGGCTGGTGGGGTGACCTGGGCGAACCCGAGGCACATCCCGCCGACATGATTCACGCCAACGGCCTGACGGCGCGCCAGTACCATAACTATTACGGCAACGACTGGAGCAGCATCATCTACAATCTCTTCGCTGAGGAGTACCCCGAAACGCGCCTGATGGCCCTGATGCGCGGCGGCACTACCGGCCTGCAGCGCTACAGCGTATTCCCCTGGTCGACAGATGTGTCGCGCTCGTGGGGCGGCCTGCAGCCGCAGGTGAAAATCATGCTTAACTCCGGCCTCTCAGGGCTGGGGTACATGAGTCACGACGTAGGCGGTTTCGCCATCGACAAGGAGAACCCCATCGACCCCGAGCTATATGTGCGCTGGCTGCAGCTCGGACTCTTCTCGCCGGTGTTCCGCACCCACTCGCAGCTTTATGCCGAGCCCTACCATTATCCCGCACAGCATGATATACTGCTGCCGCTGGTTAAGCGCCGTTACAGTATGCTCCCCTACACCTATACCCTGGCGTGGGAGAATGCCACCACCGGCACTCCGCTCGTGCGCCCCGTAGGGTTCTACGAGAAGAACCCTGCCGCCACCGACAGTATCGTCAACGAATTCCTCTTCGGCCGCGATATGCTCGTGGCGCCCGTGCTGACTCAGGGCACCACCGAACGCTCTGTCTACTTCCCCGAGGAGGGTACCGTATGGGTGGATGTCAACACCCCGGCCAAAACATACAAGGGGGGCACCACGGCCACCGTAGCCGCTCCCCTCGATGTGATTCCGGTATACGTGCGCGCCGGTTCGATTATCCCTTCGGCGCCCTACGAAATGAAGAACGTGAGCGACTACAATCCGGCCCGATACACATTTGATTACTATCCAGGCGGACAATCGGGCGAAACCTCATACACCCTATTCGAGGACGACCGCACCTCGCGCTCGTCGCTCCCGGCCGGCAAGTTCGCCCTGCTGAATGTTTCGGCTAACAATATGGCTGCCTCCACAGTGATTTCAGTGATGTCGGAGGGTAGCTACGAGGGGATGCCCGCACAGCGTGAGCTCACCTTTGTGCTCCACGGATTCGATGCGCCCAAGTCGGTGACTGTGAACGGCACACCCCTGAAATACAGCTACGACAAGGCAGCGCGTACACTCACTGTAGATGTTCCGGCCGCCGAGCTGCCACTTTCGGTGATTGTCGACAAATAACGCTCTCGGAGTAATCGGAATTATCGGAATTATCGGAATTATCGGAGTTCTCTGATAACTCTGATTACTCTGATTACTCCGATTCCTCCGATAATTCCGATTCCTCCGACCTTTCAATTTTGTATGGAATTTTTACAAGAATATAATCTTACCGGGCTCGCCTTGGGCGCGTGCAGTTTTCTGATAATCGGCCTGTTTCACCCGCTGGTTGTCAAGGGTGAATACTACTTCGGCGTTCGTTGCTGGTGGGCTTTCCTGCTACTGGCTATCGTTTCCGGAACGGCATCGCTGCTGGTCGACGGCGTCTTCTGGCAGACACTCCTGGGGGTGCTGGCTTTCTCGTCGCTATGGAGTATCCTCGAGGTGTTCGAGCAGCGCGACCGCGTGCGCAAAGGGTGGTTCCCCGCCAATCCGCGCCGTGTCGGTAAGAATGATAAAAATGCAGAACGACAAGCATAATGTCGTTCTGATTTGCATACTTAAAGAAATTTGCTTAATTTTGCGCCATATTTTTAACAATATGGCGCTGATTTTACCCAAGAAATACAAGCAGAAACTCACCGTAGAGACCACTGAGGTGGCCATCAAGATGGTGAAGGACGAATTTCAGAAACAATTGATCAAGCAGCTGCAGCTGCGGCGAGTCACTGCCCCGCTTTTCGTGGCCGCAGGCACCGGTATCAACGACGACCTCAACGGCGTGGAGCCGCCCGTATCGTTCGAGGTGCCGGCCATGGACGGTATCCGTGCCGAGGTAGTGCACTCGCTGGCCAAATGGAAACGGCTCAAGCTCGCGGCATACGACATCGCCCCGGGGTTCGGCCTCTATACCGACATGAACGCCATCCGCGCCACCGAGACCCCCGACAACCTCCATTCGCTCTACGTCGACCAGTGGGATTGGGAGAAAACCATCCTTCCGGGCGACCGCAGCCGCGGGTACCTCATGGCTACAGTAAGATCCATCTATTCTGCAATGCGCGCCGTTGAGGCGCTGATTTACGAGAGGTTTCCCCACATCACTCCCACGCTCCCCGACGAAATCACCGTCATCGACTCGCAGGACCTGCTCGACCGCTATCCCGAACTGTCAGCCAAGGAGCGCGAGGCTGCGGTGGCGCGCGAATACGGCGCCGTGTTCATCATGGGCATCGGAGCGCCGCTCAGCAACGGGCAGCCGCACGACCTGCGCGCCCCCGACTACGATGACTGGAGCAGTGCAACGCCCGACGGGCGCCGCGGTCTGAACGGTGATATAATAGTGTGGAGCCGGGTACTGGAGTGCCCGGTGGAATTGTCGTCGATGGGCATCCGCGTGAGCCCCGAGGCGCTGCGCAGCCAGCTTGAAGCCACCGGCAAGACCGACCGCGTCAACCTGCCGTTCCACCGTCGGCTGCTCGCCGGCGAACTGCCCGCGTCTATCGGCGGAGGCATCGGCCAAAGCCGCCTGTGTATGTTCCTGTTGCAGAAAGCCCACATTGGCGAAGTGCAGGCCTCCCTGTGGCCCTCCTCCGACATCGCCGCCTGCCGCTCCGCCGGCATCGACCTGCTGTAGACAATATCGGATATACTTTATGTATCTTATGTGCACATCAGCTACATACGACACATCAGCCACATTAATTACATGGTCGACAGGCGATGCGGTCAGTTGACGGCCTGCTCCTCAAAGGCGCCGCAGGCGATGGCTTCGCGGTTGACGGGGCGCACCTCGTCGCGCAGCAGGATGCCGGCGAAGACTACCGATGCTATCAGTTGGCCGCTCTGCTGTATCATGCCCGAATAGCCGCCGATGCCCAGCCACAGGAACACTGCCACTACACACAGGAAGTACTTGGCCATCGGCTTTTTACGCACTATCATCCACAGGAACCACAGCCAAAGCACATGACACACTACCCCGAATATCCCCATATTCAGGTAGAGCTGGATGGCGGTGATTTCCACGCCGGTGGCTAACTCGTCGGCTTGCGAGACGTCGATATAGAAGGGGTTGTGGATGTAGAACAGGTCGTTGGTGGTGTGCTCGGGATGGAGGAAGCCGAAGCCGAACATCTCCATATCCAGCTCGTCGATGAGTTCGAGTTTGGGGAGTGCCTGCGCCATACGGTCGGAGCCGGCGCGCGCCAGGTCCTCCTCGTCCTGGATATTGCCGAAGCCGATAATCTGGTTGACCTGTGATACCACTCGCATCGGGCTTTTCTCCACCATGATGTTGCCGCCGGCGAGACCAAGGTCGATGGCATAGAGCGCCACGAAGAAGCCCGTACCTATCAGTATGTATTTAAAATATTGGCGCGCAGAACCTTGCGAGATGATAAATCCGAAAATCAGGCCGGTTATCAATGTGAAGGTCTGGCTGGCGGCCAGGGCGCCTACCACCACTAACCAACACCATTTGGGCAGTTTCCAACCGCGCGACACGGGGAATATCAGCGGCACCAACAGGTACAGGCCGAAGCAGTTGATACGGCGGAACAGGAAGTGGAACGGCCGCGCGTCGAGGTCCCAGAACACCGATTGGCTGCCGTGGGCAAACGGCAGCATCACGAAGCCCGAGAAGATAAAGTAGTCGAGGCAATAGAACACGCACACCAGTATGGTGTAGGGGAACAGCGTGCGGAAGAACTTCTCGAAGCTGAATTCGCGTCCGCTGAATATCATCAGCGGAATGACGAAGAAGCAGAATGTCAGGAAGTTCGACATCACCGGTATCTGGTGCGATATCGGTTCGAGGCTCTTCCACGCCACGATGCAAAGCGCTGCGAAATAGAATGTTTCGGCCCACAGCGCCTTCTTGATCATGGGCGTTTTCTTCACCATGATGAAGCCGAAGAGCGCCACGGGAAGCATGAATATGGTGCGCGACAGCGTGGGCCCTTCATAGAAGAGGAAGCCGCCATAGGCTATCATCAGCTGCACCAGGAAACTGTAGCGGTCGCGGCGCCACGAGGCCGCCATGATGCCGAACATCACGGCCAACGCCGGGTAGAACTTGAGGCCCACGGCGGTCATGCACAGCAGGAACAGCAGCGGGGTGCGCGTGTTCTGCCATGTCATCTCGAAGCGCCGCGTTACTTTCTCGGAGGGTGTCTCCGTCGGAGCGGCCTGTGTGAGTGCCAGTGTGCTCAATTATTTGCGTTATAAAGGGTTATACAGTGTCGGATGTCACTTTTTGAGTCCGAACAGGCCGCGTTTCTTCTTGCCGTTGTCGCCATAGCCGTAGGTGTAGCGGCGTGCGCCTTCGGTACCGTTGACCACGATGCCGATATGCGGCAGGCGCTTGTCCTCGAAGATTGAGTTGGCGTTGGCCATCTCCTCCTTGGTGGTGACGTTGAGGCGCATCACGAAGACTGTGGCATCGGCGATGCGGGCCAGCGAGAAGGTGTCGCTCACCAGGCCGATGGGCGCCGAGTCGACGATGATATAGTCGTAGCGGCTGCGCAGCTCCTTGAAGAGGGTGTCGACGCGCGGCATCAGCAACAGCTCCGACGGGTTGGGCGGAACCGGGCCTGAGAGTATCACGTCGAGGCCTTTGACCTCGAGCGGATCCTTTATGATGATGTCGTTGAGCGGGCACTCGGGGTTGCTGATCCACTGTGTCACCCCGGTATGTTCGGGCAGACCGAGGTATTCGGCCAGGCGCGGCTTGCGGATGTCCATGCCGATGAGCACCACGCGCTTGCCGGTCATGGCCAGGGCGGCGGCGGTGTTAATGGAGATGAACGATTTCCCTTCGCCGGAGTGTGACGAGGTGAAAAGCACCACCTTCTGGGCCGTGCCGCTGAGCACAAACTGCAGGTTGGTGCGGATGAGTTTGAACAGCTCTGCCGCCGCCGACGTGCTGCCGGGGGTGACTATCAGGCGCGTGTCCTTGGCCGTGGCGCATACTTCGCCTAAGATGGGGATATTGGTGGCGTTTTCGATTTCGGCGCGGCTGGCGAACTTGGTGCGGAAGATACGCAGCAGGTAGATGCCGATCAGCGGGATGAACAGGCCGAACAGCACTGCGATAGCCAGAATCATCTTCGACGAGAGGTTCACGGGGTCACCCAGGGTATAGGCTTCGTCGACGATACGTCCCTTGGGCTCGATGTTGGCAAGCATTATGGCGGTCTCCTCGCGCTTCTGCAGCAGGAAGGTGTAGAGGGCGTTGAGAAGCTCGCGGTCGCGGTATATGTTGACGTATTCATGCTCCTGGCCGGGGAAGCGGCCGATGCCCTTCTGGGCCAGGTTGTACTGATTCTTAAGCTCCTGCACGGCTACTTCGCCCGATTCGGCCACCTTGTTCATGGTGAGGATGATGTTCTGGCGCAGCGCGTCGAGCTGGTCGGAGAGTTTGCGCAGGGCGATGTTGTCGGGGCGGGCGTTGGTGGCCATCTGCATACGCTCGAGCACCAGGGTGTTGTATGTGCTGACAAGCTCGTTGAGGCCGTCGTTGGCGGTGGGATTGTCGGCGGTCGATACGTTCTGGTAGGGCACCAGGGCGTATTCGTTGCCGGGGGTTGCCAGGAACTCGCGGGCCATCATCATAATCTGCAGCTGTGTCTCGGCGTTGAACAGCTTCTGGGCTACTTCACCCTTGATTTTCAGGTTGTATTCGCCTTCCGAAGCGATGTCTACGATACCTTCGTCCTGCTTGAAGTCGCGAATCTGGTCGTCGTTGGTACGAATCTGGCCCAGCAGTGAGCTGATGCGCTCGTCGAGGAAGTCGATAGTGGCCTGATTCTTGTTGTTGGTGCGCTTCATGCCCTGCGAGTTGTAGTGCTCGAGCACGGTGTTGAGCAACTTGCGGGTGAACTTGGTGTCGTAGGTTTTCGACAGCAGGCGAATGGCGTTGGCCTTTTTCGAGGGCATTTCAGCCGAGATGTCCTCGGCTAGCTCCTCGGCGGCAGTGTCGTAGGAGCGCAGGTGCACGCGGAATTTCATCTCCGGGTCCTTCGGGTTGTAGTATTTGGTGGGTACCACATTGAAGGTGCCGTAGTCGGTCTTGACGGTAGCCGGCAGCCGGGCGTCATCGAGTTCGGCAACTGTTGTGCCTTCGTCATTGATTACCTTGATGTCGGTGCGGTTGTCGGGGTGCACCTTCATGCGGAACACCAGCGACATTTCGGCCGTGTCGGCGAAAATCGGGGGCGCCACCACGTCGAGGGGCCATTCTTCGTACACCTCGCGCCAGTCCATGAATCCTTCGCGTTTGAAACGCTTGTGGTCGAGCCCCAGTTCGCGGGCCACATCTTTATAGACAGTGTGCGACGACACTAAGAACAGCTCATCGTCGACGTTGGCGGTGGCGCCGGTAAGCACCGAGGCCACGTCGAGGTTCATGTTGGCCAGGCCGCTCTTGTCATTGTCTTCGATAAGCATCGATGCCGCAACCTCGTATTTGTCGCGGTGGCGGCTGACGATGAAAATGCCGATGAGGGCGCACACGAATATCGATATTACGAACCAATACCAGTGCGAGCGGTAGTCGCGCATCAAGGCCGACAGGTCCATCATGTCGGAAGTCTTATTTTCCAAAACTTTATGTGTGAATGTGTTATTGAATTATTTAACTGCTAGGGCGATGACCAGCGATGCCACCACCGACGATACCGATACGATGGTGCCCACAACCTGCAGACGGTAGCCGTTCTCCGAGTTGTAGCGTGAGTTGGCTTTTCGTATTTCGTTGGGCTTCACGTAGATATAGTCGTTGGGCTGAAGGTAGAAGTAGGGTGATGTGAGGGTCTCGGATGAGTTGAGATTGAGCATCACGCGCTCCTGCACGCCATTGTTGTCGCGGATGAGAAGCACTTCGTCGCGTACACCGTAGGGGGTCATGTCGCCGGCGTCGGCAAGGGCGTCGAGTATCGAGTAGCGGTTGCGTTTCACTATCACGGGGCCCGGGTTTCGCACTTCGCCCAGCACGCTCACGCGGAAGTTGACCATCTGAACCACCACGATGGGGTTCTCGATAAGCTTGCTGATGCGTTCGGTGAGATACTTCTGGAGCTGCTCCACGGTCATGCCGGCCACATGAATCACGCCGAGCTCGGGGAAGAGGATATCGCCCTTGGTGTCGACGATGTAGGTCTGCGAGCGGGCCTGTTGGTTGGTCTCCACTAAGTTGTCGCGGTTTGATATGGCCGAGGCAATCATGTTGTAGGGGGCGGCAGCCTTGGGCTCTTCGGAACTTACGTAAATGAAAAGCTCATCGTCGGGGCCAAGTTTCAGGGGCACCGACTGGGGCATGGCTACCTGCGAAACCTCCGTGAGGTCCTCGAAGTAGGTAAGCGATTCTTTGGGCGCTTTGCACGAGGTCAGGGCCAGCGAAAGTATTACCGCTGCTGCGGCGAAGTATTTTTTCAGCATAATTCTGAATAAGTATGACTGTAGATTACGAATGGTACGGGCATAGTTATGGCATGCCGTATAAGGTTAACGTCGCCTGATATTTTTTATTGTATCGTATCTGTAACTAATATGCCGAAACTCCGGTGGAACTCTATGCCGCCTTTGCAAACTTCCGGGCCTGTGGCTGGGTGATACTGTTTTTTTTCCTTACCTTTGCGGCATAAACCATACCATTATGAGCATACCCAGAGTGATTCATTATTGCTGGCTCAGCGACGACCCGTTGCCACCGAAGCTTGCGGCATGTGTGGCCTCCTGGCATGAGAAATGTCCGGATTATGAGATTATAAACTGGAATTTCGAGCGCCTGGGCGATGTGTGCCCGCCATGGGTGCATCAGGCTTTCGAGGCCCGGAAATACGCTTTCGCGGCCGACTGGGTGCGCGCATACGTGCTCTACAACTTCGGCGGCATCTACCTCGATTCCGACGTGGAGATAGTGCGCCCCTTCGACGAACTGCTGCACAACCGGTATGTCTTCTCGTTCGAGCATCACGCCGAGGAGTTCATGGAGGCCGCCGTGCTGCTGGCCGAGCCGGGGATGCCCTTTTTCCGCGACCTGTTGGCATATTACCACGGCCGCAACTTCATGAAACCCGACGGCACGCCCGACACTTACCCCCTGCCGATGATAATCACCGATATATGCCGCGACCGATACCGGTTCGTGCCTGTGGCTGACCCTCAGGAACTTACGCGTCGACAGCAGGAAGCAACCCCCGACGAGGCCGACCGCGACCTGCTCATCCTCCCCTCGGAATATTTCAGCCCCAAATCGGCCAAAGACTACCGCGTGTACGCCACAGAGCGCACCTATGCCATCCATCACTTCGAAGGCACCTGGCTTCCACGCCGCGAGCGCCTGATGCGCAAGCTCAAAGCCGCCTTCCCCGGCCTGCGCCGCCTGCTTCGCTCCCTCCTGCGCCGGTAAACCTGAGGCTGCTCTGAAGCTTGCCGCATAAACAAAAATTTTTGTTTTTGCCCTGAGCTTTAGCGAAGGTTCCCCAGCCCTGAGCTTCAGTGCAGCCCCCAAAAAGCATAAACCCTCCATAAAATAAATGCAAAAGAAGATGAGCAGGCAAATCTATCGTGCTCCCTGGCATGACTACCGAAGCAAGTGCATCTATATGGTGACGCTCAATAAGGCACCGGGGGTACAGGATTTCGGAATGCTTTGCGGCGACCCGGCCATCCCTCGCGGGCAGCTTGGCGCCCCCTATGTCCGCGCTACTCATGTCGGTGTGGCAATCAAGGATAAAATCCGCACCTTCTATGAGACCGACCCCGTCGCCCGCATCTTCCAATATGCCTTGATGCCCGACCATTTTCACCTGCTCATCTCCATCGAAACGCCCACGCAAGACACCCTTAGTCAGATAATAAGCCGTTTCAAAGTGGCTGTAAATCATCAGGCGGGAATCACCCCTGTCTTCGATAAGGGCTTCAATGACCAGATTCTCAAACCGGGCAGAGGCCTCGACACCCTCTCCCGCCGCACCTGCCTCGCCCTTAACTCCCACGCCCGGCAAATAGCTCCGCGCGTGGGCTGTTAATTATTTTGTTATATTGGAAAAATGGCGTAACTTTGCAGATGCCTTACGGGGCAGGGTGACGTATGCCCTGCCCCCACAGGTGCCTGATAAACCTACAGATATATATGGCACAGATAAAAATCGCCGCCGTGATGCGTGCCGGAGCCTATTCTCCCAATCATATAGGCAACGACGCAACCATTATGAATACTGTGGCAGAGCAGCTGCGCAAGCGCGGCTGCGAGGTGCGTATATATACCGAGGAACAGTTTGCTACGGGCGATGTGCCCGAACAGGTTATTATTAATATGTGTCGCGAGCGCCGCTCCACCGAGCGCCTGCAGCAGCTCGAGGATGCCGGGCGCCTGGTAATCAACTCTGGCTACGGCATCGAAAACTGTATCCGCGAGCGTCAGGCCCGTATCCTCCTTGGCTCGGGCATCGCTTACCCTCAGAGCATCATCGTCGATACCGACGAGGCTGTGGCGCGACGCCTCGAGAAGATGGATATGCGGCAGTGCTGGATCAAGCGCGGCGATTTCCACGCCCAGCACGCCGAGGATGTGAGCTATGTGCGCACTCCGGCCGAGGCGCAGGATGTGCTGCAGGAGTATTTCCTGCGCGGATTCCGCCGGGCAGTGATTTCGCGACACCTCCAGGGCCGGCTGGTGAAATTCTACGGCGTGGCCGGCACGAACTTCTTCAACTGGTTCCGTCCCTTCGAGGAGGAGCCCCACATACTGCATATCGCCGGACGCGCCGACGCCGAGTCCAAACACGTCGACGACAAGGACTTCGCGCAGCGTCTGCGCAGCCTCTGCCAGCGTGCCGCCCGCGAGCTCAACCTCGTGGTCTACGGCGGCGAATGCATCGAGGGGGCCGACGGCTCGCTCACGATTATAGATTTCAATGACTGGCCTTCGTTTGCGTCATGCCGCGCGGAGGCCGCCACAAATATTGCCAAAGCGGTCATTGCGGCCGCCAGGCAGTCAAAACAAGGTTAACTGACCCCAATGAGCAACGATGAACTCACCGGCAATGCGCCACAGGGCGCTCCTGCCCCGAAAAAGAGCGGGTTGGCGGCACGCGTGGCCGACAAATTCCTGCACGGTAAGGGCATCTTCACCTTCCTGCGCTCCACAGTTTCATCGCAGCTTGCTTCGTGGATCGACATGGGCGTGTGCTTCGTGCTCTATGCCTTCGTCTTTCTGCCGTTGGGCGATTCGCCGATGCGCTCGTTCGTGTCGACAGCCATCGGCCTGGTGGCCGGAGGTGTGGTGAACTGCATCGTCAACTACCGCTTCACCTTCCGCGCCGACAACTGTTCCATCAAAGCAGTTGCCGTGAAGTACCTCCTGATATGGGCCGGCAGCTTCGTGCTTAACCTTGTTGGTACCACCCTTTTCGACCAACTTCTCCAGAGCCTGGAGATTCAGAAATATCTGAGCTGGGTAAAACCCGACGGTATCTTCGCCTTTGCACGCCTGAGTGTATCGCTGGTGGTGTCGCTGGCATGGAATTTCATCCTGCAGAAGAATTTCGTGTACCGGCCCACAGCCTTCGACCCCTACGCAATAGGCTTTATCGACTGGTTTTCACCCAGCAAACATAAACACAAGAATACAGCATCTACCAATGAGTGCAACCAAGGGCAAAAGTGTCTATAACAAGGAACGTGACGGCCTGCAGCAAGGCATCTACCGTATAATCAATCCATTTGTGAGACTGCTGATACGTATGGGTGTTACACCCAATATGGTCACCACAGTCGGCCTCTTAGGTAACCTTGCAGCGGCGGTGATTCTCGCGTGGGCCGGTCTGAAGGCCGCCCAGTCGCCGGTGGGCGACCGCCAGTATCTGCTGGTCACCATCGCCGGCACCGTGATTATCATTTTCTCGACCTTCGATATGCTCGACGGCCAGGTCGCCCGCCTGGGTAACATGGTGAGCCGCTTCGGCGCCCTCTACGACTCGGTGCTCGACCGATACTGCGAGCTGTTCACCCTCGGGGGCGTGAGCTTCTACATGATTGAGTGCGGTTACCCGGTGGGCGCCCTCATCACTTTCCTGGCCCTGGTGGGCTCCATCATGGTAAGCTACGTGCGTGCCCGCGCCGAGGGTGTCGGCCTCGAATGCAAGGTCGGCTTCATGCAGCGCCCCGAGCGCGTGGTGGTCACGGCCCTGGGGTTGCTCGCAGCCGGTATCGCCGGCCTCTGCTCGCCGCAGTCGACCGTGCCGATGACCATCCTGATTATCGCCATGGCGATAATCGCTGTTTTCGCCAATATTACCGCTTTCGCCCGCGTAGGTGTGTGCCGCGCAGGGCTCAAGGAGAATAAATGATTTCTGTCATAATCGCACTGAATGACTGATAAGGTTAAGCAATCGGGTATGAATGGGCGTGTCACCATGCGCGAAGCGTTGATAATGCTTTGCGCATTAGCCCTTTGGCTGCTCATCACAAGCCTCTGCGTGGGATTCCGGCCCGAGCACGGGCTACTGGCGCTCCTTATCGCGGCTCTCTTTTTCGCCTGTCGGCCCACACGCCGTCTGGTGGTGGCCCTGCTGCCGTTCATTGTCTTCGGCATCTCGTACGACTGGATGAACATCGTACATAACTACGAGGTCAATCCGGTAGATATCCGGGGTATCTATGAGACTGAAAAACAACTCTTTGGCATCACAGCTGCCGACGGCTCGACGCTACTGACCCCCAACGAATACTTCGCCCTGCACCGTTCGGTGGTGATGGACTTCCTGGGGGGCGTGTTCTACCTCTGCTGGGTGCCGCTGCCCATCGCCTTCGGCCTCTATATGTACTTCACGGGCCGGGTGAAACCCTACCTGCATTTCGCCCTGGTGTTCCTGCTGGTGAACTTCATCGGCTTTGCCGGATACTATATCCACCCGGCCGCGCCGCCATGGTATGTCGCCATGCATGGCTTTGATTTTCAGCTCGGTATCCCCGGCGAAGTGGCCGGCCTGGGTGCATTCGACGACATGACCGGCCTCGGCATCTTCCACGGGCTCTACGGCCGCAACGCCAATGTGTTCGCGGCCGTGCCGTCGCTCCACTCGGCCTATACATTAGTGGCGCTCATCTATGCGGTGCGTTCGCGCATGAAATGGTGGTCGGTCATACTCGCTGTGGTGACCGTAGGCATCTGGTTCACAGCCGTGTACACCTCGCACCACTATCTCATCGACGTGATGCTCGGCATCTGCTGCGCCTTCGTCGGATTCCTGCTGTTCGAGCAGGTTTTCATGCGCTCGAAGCCTTTTGCGCGGTTCATCGACCGGTATGCCGCCTATGTGGCTCCCGGTCGCCGATGACTGCTATTGTTAACTGATTGAAATTAAAAAACATATATAATTTTGGACTTAGACCCTTTACCGAATATTTTCAGTACTATACTATGTCAGGCCACTGTCGACGCTCCGGTTTTCGGGGTTCCGCAGATTGTGGCTGTAGTGGTGGCGGTGGCCGCCCTGTTGCTGTCGGCTTTCATAAGCGGCAGCGAAATTTCCTTCTTCTCGCTGACTCCGCAGCAGCTTGAGGAGCTCGACGACAACAAGAAATCCAACACTATACGGCGGCTGCTGGGAATGCCCGACCGCCTGCTGGCCACAATTCTGATTACCAACAACCTGGTGAACGTCACGATAGTGGTGCTCCTCGCCTATGCGCTCAACGGCCTGTTTGTAGGTATGGCGTCGTGGGCTATCTTCTTGATACAGACGGTAATACTTACATTCCTGATTTTGCTTTTCGGCGAAATTCTCCCCAAACTCGTCGCCAACACCTTCCCGGTAAAATGGGCGCACTTCGCCGCACCGGGCGTGTCGTTCTTCATGGCGCTGTTCCGCCCGATTTCGTCGGTGATGGTGCACTCCACCAAATTCGTCAACAAGATAGTGACCCGCCAGAGTCCGGCCATCACCACCGATGAGCTCGGACAGGCCCTGGAAATCACCAAGGTAGAGGGCGCGCAGGACAAGGAGATGCTCGAGGGTATCCTTCGCTTCGGCGACACCACGGCCTCCGAAATCATGACACCCCGCGTCGACATCACCGGCATCAACTTCGATATGACTTTCGCCGAGGTGATGGACGTGGTTGTGACAAGCGGATATTCGCGCCTGCCGGTTTTCGGTGATTCACAGGACGATATCCGCGGCGTGCTCTACGCCCGCGACCTGCTGCCGCACATCGGTGAGCGCGGCGAGCCGCTCGAGGAGTTCGAATGGCAGAAACTTATCCGCGAGGCATATTTCGTGCCCGAATCGCGCATGATCGACGACCTGCTCGAAGACTTCCGCCAGCGTAAGCTCCACATCGCCGTGGTTATCGACGAATACGGTGGCACTCAGGGTGTTGTGACTCTTGAGGATGTCCTCGAGGAGATTGTCGGCGACATCAACGACGAATACGACGAAGAGCAGAAGACCTACCGCCGTCTGCCCGACGACACTTATATCTTTGAAGGAAAAACGCTGCTCAACGATTTTTTCCGAATCACTGACCTCGACGCCGAAGACTACGCTCCGGTGGTCGAGGACTGCGAAACCCTGGCCGGCATGCTGCTGGCCATCAAAGGCGACTTCCCCAAGGAAAAGGAATCGCTCGTCTACGGCCGGTGCCGTTTCCTAATTCTCGATATCGAGCATCACCGCATCTCGTCGGTGCGCGTCAAGGTCATGCCCGACGTGCAGACTGCCTGATTTACACGTTATTTCTTTACCTATTCTCCGTCTCAAATCTCCGGGAATTTCTTCTCTGTTTCTTCGTTAACCCTCTAACTGATACCCTATTGCTTCTTTTCGATAACTATGACATCAAAGTCTACGCCACACCCCTGCAGCGCTCGTCGACCACTGGCGGCCGGCGTCGCGTTGCCGAGCTTGCTGCCGTAAAATCGCTCCTCCGCGAGGCTTTTCCCACCTTTCCCGATGCCCGCATCGCTCATGCCGCCTCGGGTGCACCTTATCTGATTTTCAGCGGAAAGGCTCCTGCCGAAATTCCGGCGATTTCCATCAGCCATTCACGCGACCTGGCGGTGCTGGCTGTGGCTCCGGAGGGCACTCGTATAGGCGTGGATGCCGAAACCGGCGACCGCGCCAACCAGCTGCTGCGCGTCGCTCCGCGATTCCTCTCCCAGCAGCAGATGCCGTTCTGGGGGAGCTCTCCATCGACCCTCCTCCGGGCCTGGACCATCAAGGAAGCGCTCTACAAAGCCGCCGGACACGTAGGGATGGGGCTGCTCGAAATCCCGCTCCCCCTCGAGGTGCCGGTCGACGCCGAGACGCCTGACGGACGCGTAGACATGGACGGGCGCCCCTACACTGTGCTCCGGGTCGATGCCCCCGGTTGCGGCTCGATGGTCATGCTGGTGTTCGCCCCGCCATACTCGTTGTAACCCTTTTACGCAAATCCTTAACCGATTGACAATGAAAAAACTGCTCCTCAGCCTCACGCTTGTGCTCGTCGCAGCCGGCTCGTTTGCCGCAAAGAAGGCCGACCAAGGTTACAAACTCAACCAGATCCGCGACCTGGCCCTGATCTACAACGGCGCCAGCTACCGGCCCGCGTGGACCGTCGACCAAATCGAACCCTACGTGGTGCACACATTCGCCGACGGCTCGCGCGACTGGCTCTACGACGGCTTCCTTTTTCTCGAATTCGACAAGGGGAACGGCACGGAGTATCAGGTGCCCGTCAAGGGACGCAAGCCCTCGGCACGCGCAGACTGGGAGGACTATCTCAATAAACTTTTTGCTGCCGGAAAGCAGCTTGATGCCCTCGAAGAGTGCATCGAACGTAACAAAAAGACACTCGGCGACCCCGGATTCGTGCATAAGGTAGTGCTGATGATGCCCACCCCCTGCAACCCCGACTGGGGCAAAATCAACAACAGGAAAATCGACGGGACGAAGCTAAGCGGTCAGCAGAAAGCCTGCCAGTGGTACCTCGACGAAGTGACCCGACGTTTTCGTGAAAAAGGATATAAGAACCTGCAGCTCACCGGCATATACTGGGTGACCGAGTCAATGCAGGCAACCGGCAAACTAACAAGCAAAATCGGTCCGAAAGTGCGCAAAAAGGGGTTGCAGTTCGTGTGGATACCCTGGTTCAAAGCCGATGGCTTCGACCGCTGGAAGAAGTACGGCTTCGACATCGCCTATCTGCAGCCCAACTACTTCTTCCATCCGGGAAAAGTGGCCAAATCGCGCCTCCCGGAAGCCGCGGCCATGGCCCGTGAAAACGGTATGGCGGTGGAATTTGAGGCCGACGAACGCCTGCTCGGCGACGATTCCATCTCGTTCCGTCCCCGAATGACCGACTACATCAACGCCTTCACCGAGGCCGGCGTATGGGACTCCTCGGCGATAGCGCATTACACCGGGGGCAAACTCATCCTCGAGGCCTCGAAATCAGCCTCGGCAGATGTGCACCGCCTTATGGATACCTACGCCCGCCACATCATCGCCCGCCGCAAAAAACCCGCTCTCCTCCCCTCGGGGCTGCGCTAAAGCTTGCCACATGAACAAAAGACAGGCTGCGCTAAAGCTTGCCGCATGAACAAAAGACAAGCTGCGCTGAAGCTTGCCGCATAAGCAAAAATTTTTGTCTTTACCCTGAGCTTTAGCGAAGATTTCCAAATTACTATAAGCGCTACAAGTGTTTTTATCGGTAAACAACGCGCGGCGAGCGCTTTCTGAAATGCAAAGTTAGTGTATGGGCAACGTTTGAATTTGGCTCTTTTTGACTCTTTTCGTGGACGCCGACTTGTGTGTGTCGACTCTCCCCGGCTCATATCTTTTTATTTATCAACCGGAAAGAATCAAAATAATAGCGCGGCAGCTACCTCTGAGGCTTCGCAGGGTGTTGTAAAAAAGCTGATTATTCATTATTTTTGCAGAAAAGCTGTCAGCCTGCCAATGGAAAAGGAACGCAATCTCCGGAGTGCTGATTCTTCCGGATACATAGTTGACCCGGTAGCGAGCCTTCAGGAAGATTTCACGGAAATAACGGAAATCCACCGGTCGGCCCGCAACGTCGTGCTCCGGGCCAAACGCTTCGGACGGTGGTGGGTGCTCAAAGGTGCGGCTCCCGATTCGGGCCTCACCGAAGGGGCTTCCGCTCTCCGCAAGGAGTTTGAGATAGCCCTGATGATTCCGAGGGGCATCGGGCCCAACGCTTCAGCCATCGAGACTCTTCCCGACTACGGGCCCTGCATTGTCATGGACTATGTAGAGGGGATTACCTTGGGCGAATGGCTGAAAGGGCCGCACACACGCCGCCAGCGTTCCGACATGGCTTATATGCTGACTGAAGTCGTAGGAAAAATTCACCGATGCGGAGTAGTACACCGCGACCTCAAGCCCGAAAATATCATCATCCCCACGATAGGCAACCGGCCGGTGATAATCGACTTCAATCTCTCCGACACCACAGTCCATTCGGAATTCAAGCAGCCGGCCGGCACCAAGGGGTATATGTCGCCCGAGCAGTTTTATGCCGACAAGCCCGACCCGCGCAACGATATCTACAGCCTGGCGTGCCTGCTCAAAGAGATGAATCTGCCCTACGCATGGCGCCGGGCCATCAAGAAAGCACTGCGACCCATCGACCGCCGCTATGACAGCACCGACTCTCTGGCCGAATCCGTGAGGCGCACACAGAAGCGCTGCCGATTCCTCTGGCGCGCTCTCGGAGCCGTAGCTCTCGTGGCCCTCACCGCCCTGACAATGCTCAGCCTCAACGGGAATAATAAAGCCAACGACTCAGGCGCGCAATCCCAACGCGCCGAAATGCTCTCCACACGCGTCGACTCTATCAGCCGTACCGCCGACAAGCAGATTGCCCTGCTCGAAGGAAATCTCAAGAATATTAAAGATTCCATACGCAACGCCAACCAAGCCGCCGACGACCGCCGCGCCGCCGTACAGGCGGCCATAAAGAATGAAAAGGCCGTGCTTGACAGAATATGGGCCCGCACCGGCATGAGATATCTCGATACCGTCGATACCTCCGGCTTCGTCGCCAACGCAATCACAACCGAGCCCATGGACCGCGAAGCACGCGACTTCATCGCACGCTCCACCTCTAAATTCACTCCGGAGGAACTGACCGTTATCACCGATGCCCTGAATAAACACATCAAAACCAATATGGACAAATGGACAGAACGCCGTTACAAAATGATACCCAACGACTGATCGACAGCATCGAGCTCTCCATCGGGCGCAAAATCAAGACTCCCCGCGACTTCACCTTCCTCCGGGAGTGTATCTTCGCACGCCTCAGAGTCTACCTGAGCGAATCCACAATCAAACGTGTATGGGGATACTTCCCCGAGGGCAACCCCCGTTCATCCACCCTCAACATCCTCGCTTCCTTTATCGGCTATGCTTCGTTTGAAGAATTCTGCAATACACCACGCGGACACAGCAACGAGATTCCGAGTTCCTACATTCTCGGACGCCATCTGAGCGTTGATGAGGATTTGACCGAAGGAAGCCGCGTGCTCCTTACATGGCAGCCCGGGCGCGAATGCGAGATTCTGCTGATCGGGCCACGCCGGTTCAGAGTGATGCGCTCCGTAAACACGCGCCTCAAGCCCGGCGACACCTTCTCTCTCGCATTCATCATAGAAGGTGAACCGCTCTACCTCGACAACCTCATCCAGGGCGACGCAATGCCCACCAACTATTCCTGCGGCCGCATCTCAGGCATCCGCTTCCAGCTGCTCTGACAATTCACCGCGCCGAGGGAGTTGAGGGTGAGGCTGCCCGGCACTCAGAAGGTGTGGCCCCAGGAGGCGCGGTCGAGGGTGCGGTAATGGATGGCTTCGCGGATGTGGGAGGGGAGGATGGCAGTGGAAGAGGCGAGATCGGCGATGGTGCGCGCTACCTTGAGGATGCGGTCGTAGGCGCGGGCCGACATATCGAATTGCTCGATGGCGTTGCGGAGTATCTCCATCGATTCGTTGTCGAGCCGGCAGTACCGGCGCAGCAGGCGCGAGTTCATCTGGGCATTGCAGAATATGCCTTTCTCGTCCTTGAAGCGTTCGGCCTGTATTGCGCGGGCGGCTACGACTCGCTGCCGGATGTCGGCGCTCGACTCGCCGCGGCTGTCGGATGTGAGCTGGTCGAAGTTGACAGGGAGTATTTCGCACTGTATGTCGATGCGGTCGAGCAGGGGACCGGAGATGCGCGAAAGGTATTTCTGCACTTGTTGGGGGGTGCAGGTGCACTCCTTGGTGGGGTGGTTGTAGTAGCCGCAGGGGCACGGGTTCATCGATGCTACGAGCATGAAACCGGCGGGGTAGTCGATGGAGTATTTTGCACGCGATATATTGATGTGGCGGTCTTCGAGGGGCTGTCGCAGCACTTCGAGGACTGCCCGGTTGAATTCGGGAAACTCGTCGAGGAATAAAATGCCGTTATGGGCGAGGGAAATCTCGCCGGGGGTGGGATTTGTGCCTCCGCCCACGATTGCCACGGGCGACACGGTGTGGTGAGGAGAGCGGAATGGGCGTTGTGTCATCAGCCGGGCACCCCCCTTGAGCTTGCCGGCTACGGAGTGGATTTTGGTCGTTTCGAGGGCTTCGGCCAGGGTGAGTGGCGGAAGTATGGAGGGCAGGCGCTTGGCTATCATTGATTTGCCGGCGCCGGGAGGGCCGACCATGAGCATGTTGTGGCCGCCGGCACAGGCCACTTCGGCGGCGCGGCGCACGCTCTCCTGACCTTTTACGTCGGCGAAATCGCAGTCGAAGTCGTAGCAGTTGGCCGAGAATTCCTCGCGTGTGTTCACCACGGTGGGCTCGATGGTTTCGCGACCGTGGAGGAAATCGACAACCTGCCTGAGGTTCGAGCAGCCGAATACGTTGAGATTATTGACCACGGCGGCTTCGGTGGCGTTGTCGGTTGGCACCAGGAAGCCGCGGAACCGGCGGGTGCGGGCCATGATGGCCATCGGCAGTACGCCCTTGACCGGGAGGATTGTGCCGTCGAGCGACAGTTCGCCCATGACCATGAGGTTTTCGAGGCATCCCGAGGGAAGCTGGTCGGTAACGCCGAGCATACATAGGGCGATGGGCAGGTCATAGGCGGCGCCCTCCTTACGCACGTCGGCCGGGGAGAGGTTTATGACGATGCTTTTACGGGGTAGCTCGAGGCCGCAGGAGCGAATGGCCGAAATCACGCGCTGATAACTCTCGCGCACGGCCGTATCGGGGAGTCCGACCATTGTGGTCTGGAATCCGGGCGACGCCATTGCTTCGATGGTGACGTCGATGGCGTCGATGCCCTGAATGGCAGCGGCGTGAGTCTTGACGAGCAGCGAACGGTTTGCGGGTTGTGATTTCGGGTCCATTTCAGTGACGTGCCGCGTATTGTGCGGCTTTTACGGATGTGCCGCGGTAGATGAGCCGCGATGTGGAATCGGCTACCACGAAGAAGGGTAATCGGCTTATTTTCAGGCCGATGATACCGGGTGACGCCGGTCCGCCAAGCGACCAGAAGCGTTCGATGTCGGGCTGCCCGGGGTCGGGGAGCGAGCGACGCCACGACGAGGTGTCGTTGTCGAGCGATATGTCGGCCAGACGCACTCCCGCCAGGGTGCGCAGGACGGATGCCAGGTTGGAAACCGAGTCGCAGCGGCGGCTTTCGTCGTCGGTGAACATCAGCACCGTGCGGGCGTGCCCCCGGGTGGTAAGCGTGATGAGCGAGTCACCGCGCGAGGGCAACAGCCTCAGTCCCTTGCGCAGGGGCGAATGCTTGGCCATCTTCAGCGAATCGGGAAATTCGGCGGCCGAAAGCGAGTAGATGAACGGTTCGACAATGGAGGCGGGGCGTTCGTCGGAGTCGATCATTTCGAGCAGTTCGCGGCCGAGGGCTTCACGACCGCCCGACATGTTGTAGAATTCCACCAGTACCGCCGATGCGGCCACCGAGCCGGAGTGTTTCTTTACAAACTCGGCTACAGCGGCGTTAAGGGCATTGATATCGGCCTCGGTGGCGGTTGAGGCTCCGGCGCGTCGGTTGGCTCCCCCGGCAGCCGATGTGCGGCTGACGCGGGTGATCAGTTCGCTGTTCTCTGACATGAATTTGGCGAGAAGCTCCGATTCGTCGTTGCCTTTGACCTTGAAATCCAATGGGTTGCCGATGGCGAAACGTGCGGCGATGTTGTCGCCGCCGTCTACGACGAGGCGCCCGACCAGAGAGCCGGCGTTATTGTAGATCCATACCAGGGTGGGCTCATCGGTGTGGCCCAGCATGGTGAAATTGCCGTCGACAGCCGGCGCTGACACCTGCTGGAAAGCGCCGTCAGCGTAGTAGACGACCTTAAGGTTCTGAGTGCCAAGACCGTCGACAAACCCCTGGATGCGGAAATCGGGCCCCGAGCCGCAGGATTGCAGCAGGGCCCCGGCACCGACGGCCGCAGCGAGGCCGATGACGAAATACATTGCAGCCATTGCCCGGCGAAGGCATCGGCATACAATGGCAAAATGCGTCCTGACGGTTGGCATCATGTTGAGAATCAGATGGAAAGGCGGCGCAACGTGTTGAGCAACTCGCGATTGATGGGTTTATCGTTCTTGATGGCGCGAGTGAAAGGCACGTACACTATTTCGTCGTTCTTGACACCAATCATCACATTGCGCTGGTCATCGAGGAGTGCATCGATGGCGGCAGCGCCCATTCGCGAGGCCAGGATGCGGTCGTGGGCCGAAGGTGAGCCGCCACGCTGCAGGTGACCGAGAATCGACACGCGCACATCGTAGTTGGGGTACTCCTCCTCGACACGTTTGGCGATGCCCATGGCGCCGCCGGTTACGGGCGATTCGGCCACGAGTACAATCGATGAGTTCTTGCTCTTACGGAAGCCGTTCTGAATCAGTTCGGCCAACTGGTCGGTCTGGGTGGAGATTTCGGGAATGATGGCGGCTTCGGCACCGGCGGCGATAGCGCCGTTTAGGGCCAGGAAGCCGGCGTCGCGGCCCATTACCTCCACGAAAAAGAGGCGTTCGTGGCTGGTGGCGGTGTCACGTATTTTGTCGACGCACTCCATGATGGTGTTGAGCGCTGTATCGTAGCCGATAGTGGTATCGGTGCCGTAGAGGTCGTTGTCGATGGTTCCGGGCAGACCGATGATGGGGAGGTTGAATTCGTTGGCGAATATACGTGCGCCGGTGAGCGAACCGTCGCCGCCGATAACCACCAGGGCGTCGATGTTGTGGCGGCGCAGGTTGTCATAGGCGAGCTGACGGCCTTCGGGGGTCTGGAACTCCTTGCAGCGGGCGGTTTTGAGGATAGTGCCGCCGCGCTGTATGATGTTCGACACATTGGCGGTGGAGAACTCCACGATTTCGTCGGTCACCAGGCCGCGGTATCCGCGGTAGATGCCTTTCACTTTGAAACCGCTGAAGATGGCCGCGCGGGTGACGGCGCGGATGGCGGGGTTCATGCCGGGGGCGTCGCCGCCGGAGGTAAGGATGCCTATGGTTTTGATTTCTGCCATGATATTGAAAGAAAAGGATTTATCAGGTGGAATGTAAGTTGTTATCTGAAATTGAAGATGATGGTGCCAGAGGCGGGGCGCGATCCCTCCTTGCGCGAGAAGCGGCATTTGAGGGCGGCCTGCTCGCAGCGGCGGCGTATTTCGGGGCTTGCTCCGGCGTTGCCCGACGAGCCGGCGCCCTGGTATGAGGCCGAAGTCACCGAGCCGTCGGAGGCTACCGACACACGGATGGCCACACGCCCGGCCTGGGTGGAACGCACCGATACCCAGTGCTCGAGCGAACGACCTTCGACGTTCGAGCCGACGAGGCCCTCCATGGCGCCCGATTCCGAGTTGCCGTTGGTCTGGCCGGCTTTGCCGGAGCCGCTTTTGCCGAAAGCGCCCTTCACCTTCGAGTCGGCGGCCTGCTTGGCCTCCTGTTGCTTCTTGGCCTCCTGTTTCCGCTTTTCGGCGTCGAGCTGCTCTTTAGTGGGGCCCTTGGGGGTTTCTTTCACCTTCATGGGCGATTCGGTCTTCCGGGTAACGGGTGTGGGTGTGGGGTCGGCTGCGTGGCCGGCGTTTTGGGCGTCGGCGCCGGGCTGTGTCGGTTCGTCGGAGGTTTCAGCGGCAGGGGCGGGGGAGTCGTCGGGGGTCGGCAGCTCCACATCGCCGGTGCGCACATACTCTCCGGCATCGTAGAGCGGCTCCAGCTCCTCGGCTTCGATGAGGTTTTCGCTGACGGGCGGCCACTGAGCCAACTTGTCGGAATCCTCCTTCAGGAAGCAGAAGAGCAGTACGATCAGCAGCAGTCCGTGGAAGACCACTGTGCCGATTATGCCGTATATGCGGTTGGTATATCGCATTTTCAAGAAATCGGGTTAGTTGTCTGATGCCTCGGCGGGTGAGCCGGCCTGGTCGGTGCCCTGCTGGGCTTCAGCGGGCGCCTGGGGGGCGTCGGGATTGCCGTGGGGCATCGGCACGGGGTTGGTGGCAAGCACTATTTTCAGGTTGTTCTCTGAGCCGACGCCGAGCACCTCCACGATGCGGCCGTATGCCACGTCGCGGTCGGCATACAGGGCGATGAATCCGGTGGAATCCTGCTCGTTGGCCATACGCAGGAATGTCGGGAGGGCCTGCAGCGTCATCGGCTGCGGGCGCTCGTCGCCGGTAGAGGCGTATATTGAGTCGTTGGCGTCGATATATATCTTCGTCACGGGCTTCACGGCGCTCTGCTCGGTCGACTGCGGCAGGTTTACCTCGAGCCCGGTGGGGAATATGAAGGTCGATGTTACCATAAAGAAGATGAGCAGCAGGAAGATAACGTCGGTCATCGACGCCATCGAGAAGGTGTCCATCATTCTGTTCTGTTGTTTTAACACAGTGTGGAAGTATTTTAGCCGTCGCTGATGCGGTAGGCGTGGATGTCGGGTTGAAAATTAGGGTTATCGGGCAGGCTCGTTGAGCAGGTCCATGAATTCCATGGTGCGCTGTTCGAGCATATTCATTACCGAGTTGATGCGGGCCACAAGGTAGTTGTAGGCGAACAGGGCGATTACGCCGACAATCAGACCGGCCACGGTGGTGACCAGGGCAGTGTAGATGCCTGAGGCGAAGGTGCCTATGTTGGCCGAGTTGCCCGAGGAGGCGATGGCGTAGAATGCCTGGACCATACCGATTACTGTACCGAGGAAGCCGAGCATCGGGGCACCGGCGGCGGTGGTGGCCAGCCAGGGAAGCCCTTTGGAGAGGTTGGCGATTTCGATGTTGCCGGTGTTCTCGATGGCGGTCATGATGTCGTTGACGGGGCGTCCGATGCGCGAGAGGCCTTTCTCGACGAGCCGTGCGGCGGGGGTGCCGTTCTTGCGGCAGAGGTTGTAGGCGCTTTCGAGATCGCCTTCGTGGACGTACGCGCGGATGCGTTTCATAAAGGTATCGTCCTGGCGTCCGGCGGTGTATACGGCCACGGCGCGCTCCACGAACACGTAGATGCATACCAGCGAAAGCAGGGCGATGGGAATCATGAGCCATCCGCCCTGGAGGCAGAGCTCCCAGAGCGAGAGTTCGACTTGAGGTGCAGCGGAGGCCTGGGCGGGTACTCCGTTGAGGGCTGCGTCAATGAGTAGCATTGTATTTCTTTGAGTTATTATGGATTAGCAGTTGCGGATAAACTTGATGGAGAGGGGCGGGTCAGTGCCGCAGGCAGGCCTTGTAGCGGCGGATGGTCTCCTGAAGGCCGAGGTAGAGGGCGTCGCAGATGAGTGCGTGGCCGATTGACACCTCGTCGAGGTAGGGCACGCATTCGGCGAAATATTTCAGGTTCTCGAGCGAGAGGTCGTGGCCGGCGTTTACCCCCAGTCCGGCCTTATGGGCGGCCCGCGAGGCTTCGACGTATGGGGCTACGGCCTCGGACGGATTCTCGGGATAACGGTCGGCGTAGGCCTTGGTGTAGAGCTCCACACGGTCGGCACCGGCCTTGGCGGCGGCGGCTATCTGATCGGCGTCGGGGTATACGAACACCGATGAGCGGATGCCGGCCTCCTCGAGGCGGTCGATAATGTCGCGGAGGAACTCGAAATTCCCGGTGACGTTCCAGCCGCTGTTCGACGTGAGTGTGTCGGGTGCGTCGGGCACTAAGGTAACCTGCTCGGGCTTGACGGCGAGCACCAGGCGCATGAAGCTCTCGTCGGGGTACCCCTCGATGTTGAACTCGGTGCGCACCACCGGACGGAGCATGCCCACGTCGGCGCGGCGCACGTGGCGTTCGTCGGGCCGCGGATGCACCGTGATGCCGTCGGCGCCGAAGCGCTGGCAGTCCTCGGCCACACGTATCAGGTCGGGGTTGTTCTCCCCGCGGGCGTTTCGCAGGGTGGCTATTTTGTTGATATTGACGCTAAGATTGGCTGTCATAATAAGATAGGTTTTGCACTTGTTGTCGTCCGGAAAACCCGTACTGAAATTCTCATAACGATATGTTAATATCGCCGGACATTGCCTCCAATATTAAAAATATTGATTAATTTTGTATTCTGATACGGGCCGGATTTGCGTGCGGTCCGTTCAGCGATGCAAATTCGACTACAAAATTAATCAGAAATTTCAAAAATTAAAAGAGATTGAACAGCAATCGCAACATATTATCGAAATTTATTTCCGGTACGCTTGATGCCGAAGACCGTCTGCAGGCCGTTTTGCCCGTTTCCGACGAGGTGACCGAGCTGCTTGTGGCTGTGAACCCCGGCGACTACGCGGCTTCGGCCATAGCCAAGGCGGTGGAGGACTGCGATGTACAGCTGCTCGCTCTTGCCGTCACGGCGATGTATGCCCCCGACGGGCGTCCGGTGGCGTTGCTGCGCATCGCCGCGGCCAACGGCGACGCCGTCGAGCGCTCGCTCGCCCGCTACGGCTACGAGGTGATTCACGCCCGCCCGTCGCAGGATGAATCGCCTGAGTTTCAGCGCGCTGTCGACCGCGCAAACGAACTGCTTCACCTGCTGGAGCTATAGAACCTGCCTATAACCTTAACATTATGCGTATAGCAATCAACGGAAACCGGCATCAGGAGGGCCACCTGGAGGATATAGACCGGCTCGTGTCGGCGCTGCTGCGCCGAGGCGACACCGTGGTGATGACAGACCGGTTTCTCAACTATCTCGAAGACGTAATAGGGGGCCGCTTCGCCTTGGGTATAGAATCGGTGCCCCTGTCGCAGGCACCCCGGGCCGATATGGCCCTGAGTATCGGCGGCGACGGAGCATTCCTCAAGACTGCCGCATGGGTCGGTGAAGGCGAGGAGCCCGTGGCCGGCATCAACACCGGGCACCTCGGCTACCTGGCGGCCTTCTCGTTCGACCGGCCCCAGGAGATAGAGGATATGCTCAACGGTAAATATATGGTGGAGCGCCGCTCCGTGATGAAAGTCGAGGCGCCCGACTGCGCCGGGCCAAAGACTTTCCTTGCCCTTAACGAGGCCGCGTTCTCGCGCGCCGACAATGCGTCGATGGTGACGCTGACGGTAACAGTCGGCGGCGCTGCTCCGCTGACGTATCTCGGTGACGGCCTGATAGTCTCGACCCCTACGGGCTCGACGGCCTACAACCTTTCGGTAGGTGGACCGATACTCGACCCGTCGCTCCCGGGGTGGGTCATTTCGCCCGTGGCTTCGCATTCGCTGTCGGTACGCCCCCTGGTGGTGGCCGACTGCAACCCGGTGGAGGTGGTGGGCGAAAGTCGCGCACGCACCTTCCGCGTGACTATCGACGGCCGCGTAATGTCGTTCAACGTCGGCCAGAAAATCCGTATCACCAAGGCCGCGCACACCGTGGGCATAGTCTACGCCCCGGGACACAGTTTTACCCAGGCCCTCAGCACCAAGCTCGGGCTTGGCAAGTAGACGTAACTTATTGACATATAGTTTGTAAAATGCCCTTTGTTGACGTAATACATCATGAACAGCTCGGAACGGTGGTGGTTTCCGTGCGCCGCAATTCGTCGCGGCTTACAGCGCGCTGGAAGAGCGGCGTCGTAAACCTGAACGTGCCTTACGGCGTCGGCATCAAAGAGATTGACCGGTTCCTGGATGACTTCACACCCCAAATCCTTGAAAAACGACCGGCAGTAAAGTTCTGCGTCGGCATGAAAATCCGTATCGCCGAGGGCATGACTATCGAAATCAGTTCACAGTCAATCGAACCACTCACGGTTTTAGGCCAGATAACCCCCCGCGGGGGCATCGTAGCCGTAGGCTCGGAACTCCCCTTCGACGACCCCCTGGTGATGAAGCGCATCAACAGTATGATTCTCAAGGTCGCCAGAAATCACGCCTCGTCAATCCTCCTTCCGCATGCCCGGAAAGTTGCCACACGGCTGGGAGCACACCCCACGGGATGGAATATCTCCAAAGGACACCGCACACTGGGGCAGTGCGATATGCATGGCGTAATCTCGCTGAGCTATGTGCTTCTGTTCCTCCCTGAGGATCTCCGCGAGTATGTCATCTGCCACGAACTCGCCCACCTGCTGGAGATGAACCACTCCTCCCGGTTCCACGCCCTTCTCGACAGCTACCTCGATGGTCAGGAAGCCGCGCTCACCGCCCGTCTGCGCCGCTACTCCTGGCCCATCCTCCGCAACTGAGCTTTGACATCCGGAAATAAAAGGGCGATGTACCAAAACTTGGCACGTCGCCCTTTTGCGCTCTGTGGTAGGGTCGCGGCATCAAATCAATTTTGATACACCCAATTTCTTGAGGAACTGGTTATTTCTTAACCTGACGGATGAGGAAGATTTCGGTGGGGAAGTGGTCGGAATAGCCATTGAGGAACACGCCGCCCGAATAGGTGCGCAGCGGGTAGTTCTGTCGCTGCCCTTCGGTGTCGCGCAGGAATTCGTAGTTATTCACGACGGCTTTCCAGAAGTGCAGTCTGTCTTTGCCCTGATGGTCCTCGAGCAGCGAGCCCGACACTATGATCTGGTCGAACAGGTTCCACTGGCTGCGGTAAGCGAGGGTGCCGATACCCTTGTCGAGGATGCTCCAGAAGGGGTTGTAGAATCCGTGAGGTTTTACGCCCCTTGTATCCTTGGCGGCTGCCAGGACTTTGGCGCACGACTTGTTCTGCGGGTCATCGTTGAGGTCGCCCATTATGATGACGCCCTGGCCCGGACGCATCTGCCACAGCGAGTCGGCGATATGCTTCGACAGGGCGGCTGCGGCTTCGCGCAATGGTGACGACTGAGCCTCTCCACCCAGGCGCGACGGCCAGTGGTTTACGATTACGCTGACTGTGTCGCCGCCCATCACACCGGTGACACACATCTGGTCGCGGGTGCGGAATGTAGGCTTGTCGGGGATGCACAGCGTGGTGTTGCTGACATCGACAAACTTGAACATCCGGGGGTTGTAGAGGGCTGCCACGTCGACACCGCGGCGGTCGGGCGAGTCGTGATGCACGATGCGGAGTTTCCATGGCTGCTTTCCGTTTTCGACGAGTCGGCGGTCGATGGCTTTCACCAGGTCCTCGAGCACGGTGCGGTTCTCGATTTCAGATACGCCGATGAATGCCGGGCCGTTGGGCGTGGTCTGTGTGGTGAACGATGAGATTGCGCGGGCGAGGTTATCGATTTTCGACCAGTATTTCTTGCCGTCCCACTGGCGTGCGCCTTTGGGCGAGAATTCCAGGTCGTATTTCCCGTTGTTGTTGATGGTGTCGAAGAGGTTTTCGAGGTTGTAGAAGGCTACGCCGTAGACGTTGTAGCCGGCTTTTGCTTTGCTATTGGCCGGGGCTTGTGCGCTGAGGCCGGCGATGGAGAGCAGTGCCAGCAGCGGCAGAAGTAGGAATCGTTTCATGGCATGTATCTGAAATTTTTTTGATTCGTAGGTGTATTGTCAGGGCAAAGGTAACATAAAATTCGTAAATGCGTTACGGATTCATGTCAAAATAGTTTAAAACGTTGACGAAAAGCCGTGCATTCGATTCTCCCGACTGGCCTTGACGGGCCTCCCGATGCCTGCTGATGCCTCCCGAGGGAATAACTGCTCATTAAGTAATGGGCAATTATAGGAACATTCAATCACAAAAAGTGCTTACTTTGCGACTGTAATTCCTATGGGGTGCGCGTGCAACTGAACACAGGCTATCTTTCAAGACATCGGGGTACTATCATTGCCATACCGGGAATTATCGGCAGTCGGCGAAGAGGGGCGCGATGAACGATGGAACAGTCAGTTCTTCCGCCTTTAGTCGCTGCAGTAAAGCAAGGCCCTTTTCCGATAGCCTGAATTTCATGCATCGGTGGTCGATGTCGCCGCAGCGTCGCGTTATCAGGGATTTCCCCTCTACGGTCCGAATCACCTTCGATGTGGCTGATGCCGTCATGCCTATGCCGGCCGCTATCTCGCCGGCTGTGGCTTCGGCTTGCCCTATGCAACAGAGCACTACCGCTTCGTTCATTGTGATGCCGAATTGCTGCTGGATGTTGTTCTGCAACTCGACGACGGCTTTGGTAAGGTAATGCAGGGTGCAGACTGATTTGATTTTTTCCATACGGAATTGCTTAAATGAAGAGATTTACATTTGCTGAGTCGGCGCGGTTCATGTAGGTGGCCACTCCTCCAATGGTTACGTTATCGAGGAGTTCTTCTTTGCTGATGCCCATCACGTCCATCGACATCTGGCAGGCGATGAACTCCACGCCGTTGGCAATAGCGGATTCACGCAGAGTTTCGAGCGATTCCACATTTTTCTTTTTCATCACATAACGCATCATGCGTTTTCCCAAGCCTCCCATGTTCATCTTCGAGAGCTTCAACTTGCGCGAGTCGGAGGGGAGCATCATGCCGAACATTCTCCCGAACATGTCTTTTTTTACTTTTGGCGCCTTACTTTTTCTGATGGCGTTAAGGCCCCAGAAGGTGAAGAAGATGGTGACCTTCTCGCCGGTGGCGGCGGCACCGTTGGCGAGTACGAATGTTGCCAGCGCTTTGTCGAGGTCGTCGCTGAAGAGAATGAACGTTTTCCCTTTAGCGGCAACCGCGGGCGCTTTGAGGTTCGCCTGACTTTCACCTTTGCCTATAAGCACGCTGTACTTACCGGCGGCGGATGTAGATGACAGGAACCGGTTGCCCGTTGACTGGCACCATGCCCGGGCATCTCTTGGAAATCCGGGATCGGTGGCGCTGATTTCGAGTCGGCCGCCACTGTTGAGCCCTTCCATGGCCTGCTTCAGCTTCAGTATGGGGCCGGGGCATGAGAGGCCGCAGGCATCCACTTTTAAAGCGGGGGTTCCGCCGTCGAGGGGAGCGTCGGCTTCCGGACGGTTTCCGGCTACAGTAAACGGACGCGGTGCAGGGAGCGTCGCAGTGGCCGAGTTGTAGGTTTTCAGGCCGCCGATAAGATTGCGCACATCATCGAAGCCGTTCTCCCGCAGTATGTTGGAGGCGAGGTAACCGCGTAGTCCTACGCCGCAGAACACCACTATCGGTTTGCCGGCCGGAATCTCGCTGAGGCGGTTTCGCATATCGTCGAGAGGTATGTTTACGGCTCCTTTGAGTGTCCCGATGGCGTGCTCGTCGGCCGTGCGCACATCTATCAACGTGATTGCGGCGGGGTCGGTGTCCATAAGTTGGCGCCAGTAGATGGGCTTCATTTTGCCGCTCAGAATATTCCCGGCCACATATCCGGCAATGGCGACGGGGTCTTTTGCCGAAGAAAACGGCGGGGCGTAGGCGTGCTCTGTCTCCATAAGGTCGGCAACGGAGCCTCGATGCTTTATTACCTGCGACAGTTGGTCGATGCGCTTGTCCACACCGTCGAAACCCACAACCTGAGCGCCGAGCAGGCGCCCGTCGGCCGGCGAGAAGACCACCTTGATTGTCATAGGCAGGGCGTCGGGATAATAACCGGCGTGCGCAGACGGATGTATCGTGGCGGTGAGGTAATCAATGCCGTCGGCTTTCAACCGCTTGGCGGCCAGGCCGGTGGCGGCTACAGTGAGGTCGAAAACCTTCGCTATTGAAGTGCCTATGGCGCCTTCGTATTTCTCTTTGTTTCCACCCGCCATATTGTCGGCGGCTATACGCGCCTGCCTGTTGGCGGGGCCGGCAAGGTAGTTGAGCCATGGCTTGCCGGTTACGGGGTGCGGATATTCTATGGCGTCACCAACGGCGTAAATATTTTCGTCGGAGGTTTGCAGATATTCGTTCACTTTTATACCGCGCATGCTGCCGGTAAGGATGCCTGCGTCAGTAGCGAGCTTTGTGTTCGGACGCACTCCAATCGACAGCACAACCATGTCGGCTTCAAGCCGTTTCCCGGAAGCAAACACCACTTCCAGGGTGTCGGCGGTGCGGTTGAAAGAAGCCACTGCCTCGCTGAGATAGAGCCGCACTCCCTTCTGGAGAAGGTGTGAATGTACAATCGAGGCCATCGAAAAGTCAATAGGTGCCATAACCTGGTCGGCCATCTCCACTATGGCCACTTCAGCCCCGGCGTCCACAAGGTTCTCTGCCATTTCCAGACCGATGAACCCGGCGCCAATTATCACCGCTCTTTTCACATTGTTCTTCTTCATGTAGCCCTTGATATTATCGGTGTCGGCCACATTGCGGAGTGTGAAAATGCCTTCGGAGTCGATTCCCGGCAGCGGGGGCCTTACCGGCGAAGCGCCGGGCGAAAGCAGCAGCTTGTCGTAACTCTCAAAATAAATGTTGCCGTCGGGCCCTGCTATTTCCACCCTTTTTGCTGCCGGGTCGACCGAAAGCACTTCCGACTTCACTCGCACATCGATATTGAATCTCTTTCCGAAAGCCTCCGGAGTCTGCACGAACAGCTTCGAGCGGTCGGCTATTACGCCACCGATATAATAGGGCAGTCCGCAATTTGCGTATGAGATGTATTCACCTTTCTCGCAGAGAATAATTTCTGCTTCTTCAGAGAGCCTCCGAAGTCTTGCGGCAGCCGTAGCACCGCCGGCAACGCCGCCAATTATTACGTATTTCATGGAATTTGTTATTAGTCAATTATGAGTTGTGCATCGTCATTCTAAACGAATGCGCAGCAAAGGTAAAAATTATTTTCCAAACGACAATATTTTTTTCACAGAAAGTATCAAACAGCGAGAAATAATATCAAAGAAGGGTACATAAACATCGTTACGGATTCATATCAAAATAGGTTAAAACGTTGACTGAAAGCATTACATTCAATCCCCCCCCCCGACTGGTCTCAATGGGCCTCAATGGGCCTTCCCGACGCCTCCCGATGTCACCCGAGGGAATAACTGCTCATTAAATAATAGGCAATAATAGAAACATTCTATCACAAAAAGTGCTAACTTTGCGACTGTAACCCCTATGGGGTGCGCGTGCAAAGCGGGCTCCACTCCTTTTTGTGCCCTGACAATCATTCATTCACAATCAAGCCGCATCGCTACAGATGTAAAAATTTTAAGAGTATGGCAAAACAATGTCCCGAATGTGGCTACCCCTTGAACGGTTCAGAATCAGCTTGTCCTGAATGCGGACGCCTATTGAATCAGCCTTTTAAACAAGTCGAACAGCAATATGCGGCTCCTCAGCCTGCATTTACGGGTGCACAGACGACGGCTGCTCCTATTCCGGTTGCCACTGCTACGGAGCGTACTGACTGGGCGAACTATATTTACGAATGTGGTGTAATAGTCTGGAGGTCTTTATGGCAGAAGAAATTTGATTTTACCGGACGTGCTTCGCGTCGCGAGTTCTGGTCGTTCTGGATAATAGCGCCGCGGATTCACTAAATCCGTCAAGGAGAAGACCAAATTGTATCCGGGATATGATGACCCCCTTCCTGAAACGACGACAATATGGATTCTACGCTTAGATGCAAAGCATTACTGTATCTATAAAGTTGAAGAGAATCCTTGGACTTGGGCCTATTCATTAACAATAATGGGGGCTCCCGATAAACTTACACTTTCAAAGCAGCAGGCCGGAAGAGAAGAATCGAACACCGGCCAAAGCGAAGAGGGCCCGGGAATTTATATTTCTTCAATTGATGGAGATGTCATCAATTGGAGAAATTATAGTTGGGACTGACTTCGATTGGGTTGGGAATAGTAGGGTGAAGGGGTTGAATATCGGTTGGCGGCATCGGACGGCTCAGGAATACAGGCTGTGGTGAAGGATTTTCTGGAGGAACGACTGGCCGAGTTCCTTGATGTGTACGTCAATCTGTGCGTTATCTTTGTTGATGAAGATAATCGAAGCATGGGTGACGATGGCGACGACTTCGTCGAAATTGAGGATGGCGTTGATGTTGTTGACGGCTATGCGATGGAATGGCGATGCCGCGTCGATGGAGTTGATGACTACGTCGCCGCCGTCGATTTCAATGCCGGCTTCGAAGGGCACGGCCTCGAAGAGGAGCGGTATGTTGAGTTCGTCGGGCGATTCGGGCCGTTTACGATATTTTTTATATATAGAGTCGATTACTTTTTTTTGTATCATCTTTGCCTGGGGATATTGTATTCAGATTAACAAATCGGTAACAACTTTGTTGCAAAATTAGGCGAAAATGTCAAATAAAAGGGTGTAGAAGTGTATATGTGTCACATTTGTGACCACATTGTCATGATATTGTAAAGGAGGTGGCAAAAATTAATGGAATCTTTTATGCAATCAGTCTGCCATAAGTACGGAGGCCTGGGCGGCAATGCCTTCGCCGCGCCCGGTGAATCCGAGTCGTTCGGTGGTGGTGGCTTTTACCGAAACGCAGTCGGCGGGGAGGTGGAGGTCGGCGGCTATGTTCTCGACCATCCGGGGGATGTAGTTCAGCAATTTTGGTTTCTGGGCAATGATGGTGACGTCGACGTTGACCGGACGGAAGCCCTTGTCGGCGGCGAGGCGCGCGCTTTCGCGCAGAAGAATGCGTGAGTCGGCGCCTTCGTAGCGTGGGTCGGTGTCGGGGAAATGGTATCCGATATCGCGTAGGGCACAGGCTCCGAGGATGGCGTCGGCCAGGGCATGGAGCGCCACATCGGCATCGCTGTGGCCCAGCAGCCCCTGTTCGTAGGGGATGCTGACGCCGCAGAGTATCAGGGCTCGCCCGGGAGCGAAGCGGTGTACGTCGAATCCGTTGCCTATGCGGTACATAATGCGGTGGTCTGCAGGGTGATTATTTGCGGCCGAAGAGGTTCTTGAGGCCGTCCATGTCGAATGTCAGAGAGAAGCGCAGGGTCTGGTCGAGGGGCGACGACTGTGCCGTGGCCAGCATATACGATGCGTCGAGGCGCACGATGTTCAGGGAGAAACCGGCGCCGAAGCCGAAGTACTGGCGGTTGCCCTTGTAGGCGCTTTCATGGTAGTATCCGGCGCGCAGGAAGAACTGCTGGTTGTAGCTGTACTCGGCGCCGAGCGAATAGTTGATTTCGCGGAGCTCCTCTTTGAAACCGCCGGGGGCGTCGGAGAACGATTTGAAGATACCGGTGATAGGCGACATGTTCTGCCACTTTTCGTAAGCTTCCTCGTAGGCGCGGATGTCCTCCTGCCCGTCGGCATCGGTGTAGTCGGCCTGACGCGGTTTCGATGGCACGAGCAGCTTGTTGAGGTCGAGGCTCACGGCCAGGGTGTGGTAGTCGGCCAGGGGGAACATGAACGATGTGCCCAGACGCAGGTTGGTAGGCAGGAATGCCGGACGGTTGCCGTTGTCATAAGATACTTTCGTACCGATGTTGGAGATGTCCCAGCCCCATGACCACTGGCACTCGTTTTGGCCGATTATGGGGTAGGTGGTGTAATAACCCGCGATATCGGCCGAGAATGCCGAAGCGCCGGTCGACTGGTCGCCGGCATACGACGACGAGAAGCCCAGGTCGGAGTAGATGTAACGGAACACGACGCCCATGGAGAATTTCTCCGACAGTTTACGCGAGTAACCCACATCGACCGACAGCTCGTAGGGCTGCAGATTGGTGGTGACATTGGCCATGTCGGTGCCGTGCACTTCGCCGAGCGAGAAGTAGCGCAGCGACGCTGAGAGCGCCTGATTGTCACCTGAGCCTATCTTCCAGTAACCCGACAGGTTGGCCAGGAAGATGTCGTTGACTAATTTGCGCAGCCATGGGGTATAGCTGAGCGAAACGGCGGCCGACGAATAGGCGAATGCGTATTTCGAAGGGTTCCAGAACTGCGAGTTGGCGTCGGGGTCGGTAGCGGCTCCGAGGTCACCCATCGATGCACCGCGCGCATCGGGGGCGATGCTCAGCGAGGTAACACCCGTTTCGATTGGGTTGAACTCGTTCTTGATTTCATCTTCGGCCGAGGCCGCGGGCGCCGACACGAGCAGCATTATTGCCGACCCGAAGGCCGTTAATATGGCGTATTTCAGTCGTTTGGTCATTGTGATAATCTATCAGCGGGTTAGGGACAAAGCCATGGCCGCGGCGCCGGGCTCGGGAGAGAGCCTCCGGCGATACTCCGCTGCGGGCTGTGCATACAAATATATAACTCAAATTAGCGGGTTTTATTGTATCGGCAGCACGGACGGTGGATGTCAGATGCTTTTATTTCACATAATTGGCTGAAAGTTTTTGCCGTTACGGATGTTTTCGTAATTTTGCGGCAAATCCCTTAACTACCATGATATACATCAACCCGACCGGCGGTCTTGTCAACCGAATGTATGCCATAGCATCAGGTGTCGCCCTTGCCAGGAGCCTCGGCTGCGATTTCCGCATCGTATGGAGTGTAGACAATGGGCTTAAGGCCCGTTTCGATGACCTGTTTGAGGTTCCGAAGGTGCTTGAGGGGAAAATCATCACGCCGTGGGCGCCGCTCTACGGGCTGCTGTATGGCGCGCCGTCGCTGAATAATCTGTACATTACCGCGCTGACTTGCAGGCGTTTCGGCTGCACATTGCGCGAGGGCGAGCCACGCTTTGCCATGCTTACAGCGGGCACCAATCGTGAAAAGTTGCTTGCCGAAGAGATACGACAGGTGCTCGACCGGCAGAAGGATTGCTTGATCGGGGCCGGTTCAGAGTTTCACTCTTTCAGGCGCGACGACTATCGCAAGCTGTTTGTGCCGCGACGCGATATCATCGATGAGGCCGCCGGAATCGTCAGGACCCTCGGAAAGGATTATGTGGGGCTGAATATGCGCCACAACAATCATGCTGAATCGACGGGGCACAATCCTGTGGAGGAGTTTGAAAAACAGATAGAGGCCATGCTGGCGGCGAATCCGGATGAGAAATTCTTCCTCGCCACCGACGAAGAGACCGTGAAGGGACGCTTCCGGGCACGTTTCGGCTATAAAGTGCGGTTCAATACGCAGAGGGCCGACCGCACCACACGTAAGGGTATGCGCGAGATACTTGTGGAATTGGTGGTGCTTTCGGGAAGCCGCAAAGTAATAGGCCCGTATGAGAGTTCGTTCTCCGAGGCGGCATCGCTGCTCGGGGAGTGCGATTTCTCGCGGATTTACAAGGAATGATGTAGGGTTGAAGACGCCTGGCAGGCAGTGTATTACATACGGGTCAGCGGTGCCAGGATTTCGAGCATACGGTCACGGTCGACGCGGCGGTCGCGGCTGAGCGCGTCGGCAAGGTCAGTAGCGAGCTGTCCGATGCCGGCGTGGGAGAAAATCTTGTGGAAATAATTGAAACCCTTCGAGAAGATGGCCTCGACCTCCTGGTCGGTGAGGTCGGCCACAGCGCGACCCTCCTCGCGGAGCAGGCGCACCACCTCCTGACGCAGCTGCGGAGTAATATCTTCGCGCGCCTTCACCAGTGAGCGGCATAAAATGTTGGAAATCAGCAGTCCGGAGATGAGCTGGAATCGCTCTACGGTTTCGTTCCAGGCCATGCGCGGCGAACTTTTGGGGTTACGCATCATAAAGAAATCGGGGGTGAACTCGATGCCGCTGTCGGCCTCGCCGTCGATATTGAGGGCCGACATATATTTATCATTTTCCCAAATAACAAGGGCTACAGCCATCCCGCTGATGCCGTAAGCCCTGTCTTTCTCTTCGTTATATTTCAGTGTAACCATTACGTCGTTTCTATAAGCGTGAGCAAAGTTACTACTTTTTCCCGAATTTCATCACATGAATTTGCATGGCAGTCTGTCAACTGAAAATTTCATGGCTTCAAAAAAACGGAGGAGGTCTATGCAAAAAAAAGAGGATGTATCGTTTTTGATACACCCTCGTGGTCGTTGTATGTTGAATGTTAGTTGACAATCAGAATTTTGGCGACAGCTCCTGAGGTGCCGTTCTCGTTCTGCGAGGCGAACACGTGGTAAACGCCTGAGGTGACACGCTCGCCGGCCGAGTTGCAGCCGTCCCAGAGGTACATACCACCGTTGGAGCGTCCCTGGACTATGACGTTGCCGTATGCGTCGGCAATCTTCACCAGCGAGTTGTTCATCAATCCCTTTATGGTAATCCAGCCGGTGTAGTCGGGGCGTACCGGGTTGGGGTAGGCGAGTACTTCGCTGTAGTCGTCGTTGCCCGGCGATGTGCTCGAGGCGTATGAGAGCAGTCCGCCGTCAACGGCAAACCATACTATGTTCGAGTTGGGGTCGACACCGACGGCGTATGCTTTGTTTGTTGTCATAGGCGAGTTGTCGGTAGTGAAATGGTTGAGAATCTTGTCGGTGGAGGCGTTTACCTGGAAGATGCCCTGACTCGTTGCCAGCCATTTGTTGTTGGCACCGTCAACAGACATATCGAATATGGTGGCGCCGTCGCATAGGTAATCCGCAAGGTTGGTGCCGTCGTTGCGTGGTATCTTCACATGATTTGCGGTAATTGTGTTGGAGAAATCAGAGAATTTGGCTTTGCCAAGATTTAGAACATAGCCGTTGCCGCCTACGTAAACGTTGCCGACGTTATCTTCGGTAAATGTGATGCAGCTGTTTGTGAACTCGTTGTTGTCCTGGTCGATGGCTTTCTCAACGATCACAAATTCATCGTCTGAGAGGTCGGCTGTGCCTTTGGTGTCGCATACGGTGAAAATGTTGCCGTTATACCAGCTCTGACTGATGAATATCAGATTGGATTTTTTGCAGACCATCATTCGGGCGTTTCGGTGGTATGCGCCGTTTCCTGTCGGAGTGACATGCCAGTCGTTTTTGGTTATGTTGTCGGCCGGCGTCGACAGCTTGTCTTTGGGGAGGACATATAACGGTTCGTTTTCGACAACTACCCAAAGATTGCCGTTGTTATCGAACATGGTCTCGCCCAAAGTGCTCAAGCCGCCCCAGGGGGCATTTGTGCCTGTTTTATATATGCCGGTATATTCATTGTTGTCTATTCTATATAGCCCGTGACGCCATACTGCTACGAAATACTGATTGACATCGTAGGGATTCTGAACGGCGCGGTGGCCCCATGTAAGCGACGGTACCAGCGAATTATACGGAGGGGTTATGTTGGCGATTTTACCGTTTTGGAGAATATTCATCTGGAAGGGGAGGGTGGTCGTGGCGTAGCTGCCCTCCCAGAAATCATTGGCGCGGGATGTGATTATAAACGAGCCGTTCTGCCCGGGTGTGAGGTAGCGGGGGTTCACCACCGAGAGGTCGGAGCCGAGGAAGCGGTCGTGCTTTACGGCTTCGGGGTTCTGGGTGATGTCGTATTCGCCGATGCCGTCGCTGTTGGCGCACCAGAAGGCGTCGAATCCGTCGTTGACCGAATAGACCTGACCCTGGAGGGTGGCGGGGATGGCGCTGCGGGTCACATTCCCTTCGGCGTCAACGCGGTACACCATCGATTTGCTGATGAGGGTGGCCGAGCCGTCGGAGTTGGGCACGATATTGGTGATTCCTGACACTGTCTGTGAGGTGACGGGGTCGGTCACCTCGGTGATGCGGCATGTGCCGTCGCTGTTCATGGTCATGCGGTGCACGGAGTAGCCGGTCAGCGGTCCGTGCGAGAAGAATCCGGCGCTCTGGGTGCCGCACATCTTGCCGCGGAAGAAGGCTACGCTGTAGTTGGGGATGGGTTTGAACTTGTCGGTGGAGGTGACACGCTCGGTCAGCGGTGCGTAGTGCAGCTGGTCGTTGATGTTGGCGATTACGAAGTCGCCGATGCACATGGTCGACTGTATGTCGGTGGAGTAGCAGGTGGCGCGCACCTCGTTCTTGCGGTCGTCGTAGTTTACGATGCCGAAGTTGGTCTGCACATAGAAGCAGTCGTTGCCGAAGGCCACATCCTTTACGCTGGGGGCCTCGGTGAGGGTGGCGGTGCTGATGTCGGGAAGGTTGACGATTTTGCCGTTGTCGTAGAGCTTGTCCATGTTGCCGTTGTCGTAGCACACAAGGAGGTAGTTGCCGTCGGGGTTGTAGAAGATGTCGGAGATGGTCATGTCGTTGAGTCCGGTGGTGGAGTTGAGCGACTGCCGTTCCTCGGTCTCCTTGTCGAAGGAGAAGAGCGCTCCGGCCGAGATGTAGTAGACCTTTTCTTCCGATTCTACGATTTTGGTAACGGTGCTAAACGATGGGTAGAAAGTCCATGAGCCTACGGCCTGCTGTGCGTTGGCCAGCAGGGGCATGAGGGCTGTCAGAAATATGCAGAGTTTTTTAATCATCGTGATAATGAGGGTGTAGTATGGTTGGCCGGAGGCTGGCGTGGTTTCGTTAGTTTTGGGCGGTGAGCAGGTCGAGGAGCTTCTCGAGGGCTCGGCCGCGGTGCGATATGGCGTTCTTGGCTTCGGGCGGCATCTCGGCGAAGGTGAGTTCCGAACCGTCGGGACGGAACACGGGGTCGTAGCCGAACCCGTCGGTACCCGAAGGGGCTGCCGTGATGCAGCCGGTGACAATCCCCTCCACCACTGTTTCGCGACCGCCGCGTATCAGCGCTATAGCTGTGCGGAACTGTGCGCGCCGTCGGGCTTCATCGGGGTAGCTGCTGAGCCGCTCGAGCAGCAGGGTCATATTGGCCGTGGAGTCGTGGCTGTCGCCGCGTCGGGCATCGGAGGCATAGCGGGCCGATTTTACGCCCGGCTCGCCACCGAGAGCCGCCACTTCGAGGCCGGTATCGTCGGCAAAACAGTCGCACCCGAAGAGCTCGGCTACACGCCTGGCCTTCTGCAGGGCGTTGCCCTCGAGGGTGTTCTGGGTTTCGGGCAACTCCTCGTGGCATCCTATATCGTTGAGCGACAGCACTTCGCATCGGGCGCCAAGAATCTGGCGCGCTTCGCGCAGCTTGTGCTCGTTATTTGTGGCAAATACCAGCTTCATGGGCATTGTTAAGGGGTCGGTTTACGGCCGGGAAGGTGCCGGATTTGTCGACACGGCACACCCCGTCCAACTATTTAACGTCGGGCGGGGTGTATTATTGTGTGAATATTTTTCAGAATCGGCCCAAAAATGACTCTTAGCGGGCTCTTAGCGGGTGGCAGTCATCCGGGCAATCAGACGGTTTACGGCCGCAGTATCGGCCAGGGCCTCGCGATGGCTTATGGGCAGGCGCAGGATGCGTGTGACGCGCGCCCCGGGGATGATGTGGGCCATAATTACGTCGGGCGACAGTGTCCGGGCCATCGCCGAATATTCGGCGTAGGTGTAGGTGGTGAAGGCGGTGTTTTCACCGATGCCCCGATTGTCGAGCCACCATCCGTCGGCCAGTTCTACGGGGCGTGACGAGGTGCTCAGGCCGGTGGGAGCCGGGAAGCTCACCAGACGACCGGATGCACTGAGGTTTACGGGCACATTGTCGGCGTATGGGCCCGACATCGTGTAGACTAACGCTTTCGGGGCGGTGACGGCGGAGGTTTGGCCGCCGGTGGTGTCGGCGACTTCCTGCCATTGTGCGGTACCTCCGGTGCCGACCGTGCCTGGCGAGGCTGTCGCTCCGGTGGCGGGTGCGTTCACGTCGATAACAAGCTCCTTGTCGGGCACTATTACGGCCTTGGTGCCTGAACAGGCGGTAGCCGCCGTCAGTGCTCCGGCTGCCGCAGCTATCGCTGCTATTTGATGGAATCGGCTCATTTGTACAGCCATTTAAGTAACTGTTCGAAATTATTTGAATGTTTATCCGAGGAAAATTTTCAGGAGAT
>CAMEPD010000008.1 GCA_945931475.1 uncultured Muribaculaceae bacterium
TTATCTCAAAAACCGACCACCGGAACGTTAACATTTATTTTTAAACAGCCTCTAATTCTTGTAGTCGCGCGACCAGGGGAAGCGCACCAGCGTGTCGTTGTCGTAAACATAATAATCGGCCATCACAATCGGCGAGGCTGTGGTGACGGTGATGGTGAGCACCTGCACGCGGGCCTTGGGGTTTGCCGCCAGCACGGCGTTGACAATGCCGCGCATAGTCTTGCCTGTATCGACCGTGTCGTCGATAAGGAGAATCTCGGGCACCTCCACGGAATTCACCTTGTGACAGATTCCCTCGGGGAGTGTCACTGCCGGGGCCTTCGGTTCACTGATCTGCTGCCGGAGTTTGAGCCAGAGCGCCTGCGCGTAGCGGCAGGTGTTGAGAATCCACAGCGGGATATGAGGCAGCACACGCACCAGCCGCGGCTTGCGGTACATACTCCGGGGTCGGTTGAGGTCAATCTCGCCGTAGGAGCCCATACTTTTCGCGGGGAAGAATTTCAGGAACGATTTGGCCACATAGCTACCCCCTTTCTTCACCGAGAGGATAACATCGTAAGGCTCGGGGTGAGCTCCCGACACCTTGGCGGCGAGTTCGCGTGTCTGCCAGTCGAGGCCGGCGTTATTGAGCGTAATTATTTTCATGATTTGTAGAATTTAGCAAGGAGGCGAAGCACGGGGCTTCCGAGGTATGAAACGAGGGCGCCGGTCTTATTCTTGAAACGCACGCGGGGGTCGGTTAAGGCCTCGCGGCGCCCCTGCCTGATGACCGCGAGGCAACGCTGAAGGGCCGCGGGAGCGTCGTAACCGGTGCGCATCAGCAGCATCAGCACTCCGAAATAAGCCGAAAATCGGCGCGAGCGGGCTGCCTTCTCCACAGGCGTACCCTTGTAATACCGGGCTATCCGGTCGGTAACGTCGAGTATATCGAGGCGCGACGGCGTCATCGTGTTGATGAAGCTTGATGAGTTCGGGCGGTAAAAATAGAGTCTGTCGGAGAGAAGGGCGACCCGCGAGGCACGTTCGAACGCACGATAGGTGAAATCGAGGTCCTCGAAGCGTATGCCGGGGGTGAAGCGGGGGCCCTCGGGGTGGAACACCCGGCGGCTGAACAGTGTACCCCATACCGATGCCAGATCGGGGTGCTGGTAGAGCGAGCGGGTGATAATCTTCTGTGATTCAAAAAGCTCAGGCGAAGCATGGAGGTCACCGTTGTCGAGGTCGTCGGCGCAGTGAGTCCATCCGCCCGTCACAATGTCGGCGTCCGTTCGTTCGGCCGTCTCCATCAGGCGCTCCAAGGCGTTGCGCGCCGGCAGGTCGTCGGCGTCGATGAAGTAGAGCCACTCGCCACGGGCCTCGGCGATACCGAGGTTACGGGCCACAGACACCCCTGCGTTGGGCTGAGAGAGCACCCTGAACCGCGAATCCGCATCAGCCGATTCCCGGCAAATCCGGGCCGAGGAGTCGGTCGAGCCATCGTCGACAAGCAGGCACTCCCAGTGCGTGAAAGTCTGCTGTCGGAGCGCTCCGACAAGTTCGGCGAGCCACGGTTCGGCATTGTAGACCGGGACAATCACCGATACAACCGGTGTGGGAAAAGAAAAGGGTGCCATACCCCAAAAACGAGATATGACGCCCTTTTATTGTCTGAATCAGGGTATTCAGTCTTTCTCTTTCACCAGACCATTGATAGGTTGAGGAATAAGCCCTGCGGGAATGTCGTCCTTGCTTGCAACCACACAGATGATGCAGTCGAAGTAGCCGTAGCAGATAGGATAATCCACTACGAACACCGGCATTTCGGCCTGAAGCAGGTGACGGCCCACGGGCATTGTGGCGGTGTTGATGTCGAATTTGTAGGGAGCCACAATAGCGCGGGCGTAAGGATAGTAATCGATCTGCATCGAAACGGCGCCGATCTGACCGTCCTTGTTGGTGTGGTTTACCATGGAGATTTCCATGCCGAGGGTTTCACCCTGTACTACATAGATTGTGTTGCCGTCGACATAGCCGTTGGTAACAGTTGCGGTGATGTCGACATCGGGCACCTTGTCGTCGTCATCGTCGCACGACGTAGCTGCGAATGCCAAAGGTAAGAGCAGCAGTAAATAAAGAAACTTTTTCATATCCCTTTATAATTTAAATTTTTATTACGCAAAATAAATTTCTGATTAAATTTTGCAGCAGCCGCGCCGGAACCGGTTTCCCGGCACGGCCGCTACAAATCAGTTCTTGAAGATAAGCTGCTCATCCTTTACATCGATGATGATGGGACGCGAGCGGTCGACTGTCTGCGCCAGGATATCCTTCGACAGGCGGTTGAGCACCAGACGGTGGATAACCCTCTTGACGGGACGTGCGCCGAATTCGGGGTCGTACCCCTCCTCGGCCAAATAATGCAGGGCCTGGGGCGTAACTTCGAGTGTAATGCCGTTGGCGGCGAGCATCTTGCGCACGCTGTTGACCTGCAGGCCTACAATCTCCTCGATTTCGCGCTCGTTGAGCGGGGTGAACATTATCGTTTCATCGATACGGTTGAGGAATTCGGGACGGATAGTCTGCTTGAGCATTTCGAGCACCTCCTGTTTGGTCTTCTCCACCACCTCGTCGCGATTCTCGGGGGTCATCTTGGCGAAATTGTCGCGGATAACGGCCGAACCCATGTTGGAGGTCATGATGATAATGGTGTTCTTGAAGTTGACCATACGCCCCTTGTTGTCGGTAAGGCGTCCGTCGTCGAGCACCTGAAGCAGGATGTTGAACACGTCGGGGTGAGCCTTCTCGATTTCATCGAAGAGCACCACGGAGTAGGGTTTGCGGCGCACCGATTCGGTGAGCTGACCGCCCTCGTCGTAGCCGACATATCCCGGAGGCGCGCCGACCAGACGGCTCACGGCGTGCTTCTCCTGATATTCCGACATATCGATACGGGTCATCATGTTCTCGTCGTCGAAGAGGTATTCGGCCAGGGCCTTCGCCAGTTCGGTCTTGCCAACACCGGTAGTACCAAGGAAGATGAACGAACCGATAGGACGGCGCGGGTCGTTGAGCCCAGCACGCGAGCGGCGCACGGCGTCGGCGATGGCGCGGATGGCTTCGTCCTGACCCACGACGCGTTTGTGGAGCTCGTCCTCGAGGTGCAGAAGCTTGTCCTTCTCGCTCTGAACCATCTTGTTGACGGGGATGCCGGTCCAGCGTGAAACCACGTCGGCGATGTCTTCGGCATCGACCTCCTCCTTGATGAGGGCTTTCTCACCCTGCATGCTCTTGAGCTGCTCCTGGATGGTAACATTCTCAGCCTCCTTCTGCTTGATGCGCGAATAGCGGATTTCGGCAACTTTGGCATAGTCGCCCTCGCGTTCGGCGCGCTCAGCCTCGAAGTTGAGCTGTTCGATGTCGATTTTGTTCTGCTGTATGCGGTTGATGAGCTCCTTCTCGGCCTTCCACTTGGCGGTGAATTCCTTCTCCTCCTCGCGCAGCTGGGCAAGATCTTTCTCAATCTCGCGCACCTTCTCCTTGTCGCCCTCGCGCTTGATGGCCTCGCGTTCAATCTCCTTCTGCGAAATCATGCGGGTAATCTCATCGAGTGCCTGAGGCACCGAGTCAATCTCTATACGCAGTTTCGAGGCAGCCTCATCGACCAGGTCTATAGCCTTGTCGGGGAGGAAACGGTCGGTGATATAGCGCTCCGAGAGGGTTACGGCGGCGATAATCGCCTCGTCGCGGATACGCACCTTGTGGTGGTTCTCGTAGCGCTCTTTCAGACCGCGGAGAATGGCGATTGCCGATGCCTCGTCGGGCTCGTTGATCATCACCTTCTGGAAACGGCGTTCGAGGGCCTTGTCTTTTTCGAAATATTTCTGGTATTCGTCGAGCGTAGTGGCGCCGATCGAACGGAGTTCGCCGCGCGCCAGGGCCGGTTTGAGGATGTTGGCGGCGTCCATGGCGCCTTCGCCCTTGCCGGCACCCACCAGGGTGTGGATTTCGTCGATAAACAGTATGATTTCGCCGTCGCTCTGAGTCACCTCGTTGACGATAGCCTTGAGGCGCTCCTCGAATTCACCCTTATATTTGGCGCCGGCAACCAGGGCGCCCATGTCGAGCGAGAAAATCTGCTTGGTACGCAGGTTCTCGGGGACGTCGCCGCGCACGATACGCTGAGCCAGGCCCTCGGCTATGGCGGTCTTACCGGTACCCGGTTCACCGATCAGCATCGGGTTGTTCTTGGTACGGCGTGACAGAATCTGCAGCACACGGCGGATTTCGTCGTCGCGGCCGATTACGGGGTCGAGTTTCCCCTGGCGTGCACGTTCGTTAAGATTTATGGCGTATTTCGAGAGGGCGTTGTAGGTATCCTCGGCGCTCTGGTCGGTGGCTTTCTTCCCCTTGCGGAGCTCATCGATGGCAGCCTGCAGCTCCTTCTCGCTGAGTCCGGCATCCTTGAGAATGGTCGATGCCGGTGAATTAATCTGGAAAACAGCCATGAGCAAAGCCTCGAGGGTGACGTACTCGTCGCCCATCTTCTTGGCAATGTCAAGAGATTTCTGCAGCACATCGTTCGACGTGCGGCTCAGGTAAGGTTCACCTCCCGAAACTTTCGGCAGCGAGGCAATCTCGCGCTCGATCTGCTGCTGTGCGAGCGGCAGATTTGCGCCGACTTTCTGGAAGATAAACTTCACCAGCGAATCACCCTCTGTGATGATAGCTTTCAGGAGGTGAATGGGCTCAATCTGCTGCTGGCCCGCACCACGGGTAAACTCGAGTGCTTTCTGAATTGCCTCCTGCGATTTGATAGTGAAACTGTTGAAATTCATATAGTGGTTTGTATAATATCAAGTTACCGGGCCGTAAAGCCCGTCGGCATTCGTTTCTCAATATTAAAACAAACCGTGTGCCAGAATGTTGAAATGCAGGTTAATTTTCGTAAACAACCGGTTCGGGAGTGCCATTTTGGCACTCCCGTATGTCAGAGTTTACCGCTGTCACGGTATGAATAGTAACCCGACTGTCCGATAATGATGTGGTCCTGCACCACAATATCGCAGATCCGCGCCACATCCACGATTTTGCGCGTGATTGCATCGTCCTGCATCGAGGGTTTGAGGTTGCCCGACGGATGGTTGTGCACCAGGATGATAGCCGACGATATATGGTCGATGGCACTTTTGGCTATAAGGCGTGCATCGACTACCGTAGCCGAAATGCCTCCGCGGGCTACCCTCTCGGCGTGCATCACGCGGTTGGCGCGCGACAGGTGGAGTACCCAGAACTCCTCGTAATTGACCAGCGCGAGCTTTGGGTGCATATAGTTGTAGACGTCATGACTCGAAGCCATTTGCGGGTCCTTTACCTCGAAAGCCTTCTGACAGCGCAGGCCGAAGTTCATGGCGGCCACAAGCAGCGTGGCCTTGGCCGGCCCCATCCCCTTGTAGGAGCGGATCAACTCCGGAATCGTGCGGCGCGAGAGGCGCGCCAGGCTGCCGCCGTTATCGCGAAGCACTTCACGCGAGAAGTCGAGCACCGATTTTCCCTGGATGCCGGTGCCGAGCAATATCGCCAGCAGTTCGGCGTCGGTGAGGGTATCGATGCCGTTTATGAGCGCTTTCTCGCGTGGCTTGTCGTCGTCGGCAAGCTGGCGCATCATCAGTGATTTGCCCGGAGCATCGTCGTAGGGCTGCAGATTTTCGTTCTTCTCTTCCATGACTATTTTCCTTTGCGGAGGGCAAACTCCTCGGCTTCGTTGCGTCCACGGCCGAGTATGATTTTTACGAAATATGCCTTGATGAATCCGGTGCCGTAGCCGCCGAGCTGAATCATCGACGCCGGGATAGCTTTGGCGGCGACTATCACCGAGCGCGTGGCCCACAGTGCTGCCGCGAAAATGGCCACAATATAGATACCCAAGGGGAGCAGCCACCAGGGACTCCAAACCACGGCGAGCACCAGCATGGCCAGGCATCCGATGACGAACGCAGCCGGCAGGCAGTGAACCGGTTTGAGCGTTTCGGGATATAGCAGCTTCAAGGTGATACGCGACATACCGAACACGTACACCTGACGGGCAAATTTGCCGAAATCGACGCGCCGCTTGTGGTAGACGGGCAGGTCGGCGTACAGCCCTATCGTGAAGCCGGCGTGGCGGATGCGCGTCGACATATCGATATCCTCGGAGAACATTTCACGGAAGCCCCCTACCCGCTCGTATACCCGGCGCGAGTAACCCATATTGAAAGTGCGTGGGGTGAACTTCTCCATACTCAGTTTGCCGCCGCGGATTCCACCGGTGGTGAGGAACGAGGTCATGGCGTGATTGATGGCTTTCTGCGTGGTAGTGAACGACTTATCGGCCGCGTCAGGACCTCCGAAGCAGTCGAGGGGACGTTCGGCAGCCATTTTCTCGAGCTTCTCGAAGTAATCGCGTGGAATCACACAGTCGGAGTCGAAAAATATGAAATAGTCGCCCGCGGCACGCTCGATACCGTAATTGCGGGCGATGGAACGCCCCTCGTTTTCTTTGGCGAAATACTTCACGTTCAACCCTTTGGCAGCATACCTCTCGACCTGTTCGCGGCAGGGCACGGTCGAGCCGTCTTCCACTACGACGACCTCGAAACAGTCGCGGCGGGTCTGTGCCTCGAGGCTGGCAAGAAGTTCCTCCATCTCGTCGGGACGGTTGTAAACCGGTATTATTACAGAATAGAAATGGCTCATAATGAGATAATTGGGAGAAATCAGTCCATGCGGTTGCGGTAATCGTCGTAGGTGAAGCGGCGCAGCAGTTCGGTCGAGCCGTCGGTGCGTTGCAAGATTATCGCCGGATGACTTATACCATTGAACATATTGGTTTTCACGGTAGTATAGTGGTTCATGTCCTCAAAAGTGAGGCGGTCGCCGATTTTCAGTGGATGCCCGAAGCGCCAGTCGCCCACGAAATCACCGCTGAGGCATGAGTTGCCGCCCATTCGGTATGCTGTGCCGCGTTCGTCGCCGTCGGGAAGGGCCTCGGTAATGGCCGGGCGGTACGGCATCTCCAGACAGTCTGGCATGTGGCAGGCGAATGAGCCGTCGATAATGGCAGTTTTTACACCTTGATTCTCAACGACATCCACCACAGAGCATATTAGGTCGCCGGTGCGCCAGGTCCATGCACTCCCCGGTTCGAGGATAACGCGCAGATGCGGATGACGCTCACGGAAGGCGCGGAGGAGACGCACCAGGTGGTCGCGGTCATACCCCTCGCGGGTCATGAGGTGACCGCCCCCCATGTTTACCCATTTCAGGCGAGGAAGCCACCGGCCGAACTGCTCCTCGAAGGCTGTCAGCACCTTCTCCAGGTCGTAGCTCGACGATTCGCAAAGCTGATGGAAGTGGAAACCCTCGATGCCGTCGAGCTCACCGGGAGCCACCTCGGCGAGCTGCCCGGCAGTGACGCCAAAACGGCTGCCAGGGAGAGCAGGATTGTAAATATCAGTCTCAATGACAGAGCATTGCGGATTGACGCGCAGTCCGGGCGACACACGGTGTTCGCCGCTACGGTTGAAAGCCTCCACGTCGGCGCGGAAGCGCTGCCACTGGCTCACGGAGTTGAAGGTGATGTGGCTGCTCCCTTCAAGGTATTGCCTGATTGTCAACGGAGTATATGCCGGACAATATGAATGGGCCAGGACGCCGAGTTCGTCGTTGCCGAGCCGCATCTCATTGAGCGACGAGGCCGTGAACCCTATCACTTCGCGGCGGAAGAGAGGGAAGGTTTTCCACAGGGCGTTGGCTTTGAATGCCATGATGATTTCCACGCCGGCGTCGCGCGCCACGGAGGTGACCGTAGCGATGTTGCGGAGCAATCGCTCCTCATATACTATATAATAAGGTGTCTCCATACGGGATTTCCTGAATTTGGGATGGGGCATCTCTGCCGTGGTGCAGAGGGATTACAGAATCTTGAAACGGGCGAACCGCAGCATCAGCTTCTTCTGGTCGGCGCCCGAGAAGCGCACCATAATCTTATCGCCCGACCGGTCGTATTCGATGTCGACAATGCGGCCGCTTCCGAAGCGTTCGTGCAGGATGTCCATGCCGATTCTGAGGTCGTCTGAGCTGTGGCGCGTAAACTCGTCGGTTTCGGCGTTGGCGTTAGCCGGTGAGGCCGTCGAAATCGCCGGGGCCACAGAATGGGCAGGTGTGGCAGGTCGCGGGCGAGGCAGGTCGGTGCGGGGCTTCGGATCGATGACCGACAGAGTGCCCGACGGAGCCATGATGCCATGACTCACAGCCGTATCACGCACGCCATAACGGCCGGTGAAACCCGTTGGCGAATGGTACGAATCGCGGTAGCGGTTCAGGGCGTCGGCGGTGCGATCGTCGCCAATCTGTGTGCCCTGCATCAGTTTGAGGTATCTGGGGTCGATGTCGCGCAGGAAGGGCGAAGGACGCGAAGGGCCCATCTGGCCGTTGCGGATGCGCGATGAAGCATACGACATCATGCAGAAATTGCGTGCGCGGGTTATGGCCACGTACAGCAACCGTCGCTCCTCCTCGATTTGGGCGATCGAATCCTGAGACATTATCGAAGGGAAAAGGCCGTCTTCCACTCCCACAATTATTATATTGTTGAATTCCAGACCTTTGGCAGCGTGAGCTGTCATCATGGTGACCTTCGGCTGCTCGATCTGCTCCTCCTTCTCGTCCTGGTCGGTGAGGAGCGACACCTCGGCGAGGAAGTCGCTCATGCTCACATGTTCGCCATCCCCCTCCTCCCGGCGGTCGGCCACGAATTCCTGCACGTTGTTGAGGATTTCATTTAGGTTCTCCTGCTTCGACATATTCTCGGGGGTGTTGTCGGATATCAGCGAGGTGAGCATACCGGTGCGCGATATGATGGCGGCTGCAATTGTCGCGGCATCGTCGCCACGGTCATTCATCGCCACGAAATCGAGAATCAGGTCGCGGAATGCCTCGAGCTTCCGGGCTGTGCCGCGGTTCACGTCGAGAACGTACTTGTCAGGGTCGACGAGCAGCTGCCAGATGCTGGTATTGTTCTCGATGGCGGCGTGGACGAGCTTCTTCACGGTGGTTTCGCCGATGCCTCGCGCAGGATAGTTTATAATTCGGCGCAGGGCTTCCTCGTCGTCGGGATTGACAGCCATACGGAAGTACGAGATGGCGTCCTTCACCTCCTTGCGCTGGTAGAACGAGAGGCCGCCGTAGATGCGGTACGGTATATTGCGTTTGCGCAGGGCCTCCTCGAGCCGACGGCTCTGCGCGTTGGTACGGTAGAGTATGGCGAATTCGTCGAGCGAATCGCCCGTACGCATCTTCCGGCGCATGATGCGCTCGGCTACCATGCCGGCCTCCTCGTACTCCGAGTAACAGTTGACGACCTCAATGCGGTCGCCCACTGCATTTTCCGAGAAGACGTGCTTGCGCAGCTGCCGGCGGTTCTTGTCGATGAGGGTGTTGGCGGCCTCCACGATGGTCTGGGTGGAGCGGTAGTTCTGTTCGAGCTTGAATATGCGCAGGTTGGGGTATGCCTTCTCCAGGTTGAGGATGTTCTGGATATTGGCACCGCGGAACGAGTAGATGCTCTGGGCGTCATCCCCCACCATGGTAAGGGCGTCGGTCTTCTCGCAAAGCTCAGTAACGATGCAGTGCTGGGCGAAGTTGGTATCCTGATACTCATCGACAAGCACATAGCGGAAGAAATCGCGGTAGTGATTGAGGATGTCGGGATTCTCCTTCATCAGCACATTGGTGTAGTAGAGCAGGTCGTCGAAGTCCATTGCATCGGCGATTTTGCAGCGCTGACGGTATGCGCGGTAGATGTCAACCGTGGCCGGACGGCGCGCGTTGCGGTCGGCTGTCATCAGGTCGTTGTCGGCGGCATACATCGCCGGAGACATCAGGGCGTTTTTGGCCATGGATATGGCACACTGAACCGACGATGGCTTGTAAATCTTCTCGTCAAGTTTCATGTCGCGTATAATGCTTTTAATCAAGCTCTTCGAGTCACTCGCATCATAGATGGTGAATGACGGGCGGAACCCTAAGCGGTCGGCGTGGCAGCGCAGTATACGGGCGAAAATCGAGTGGAAAGTTCCCATCCACAGGCGCGACGCCACGTTGTGCCCCACGAGGGCCTCGATGCGTTCGCGCATCTCGCGGGCGGCCTTGTTGGTGAAGGTCAGCGCCATGATGCGCCACGGCTCGTAACCGTGGGCCAGCAGGTAAACTATCTTGTAAGTGAGCACACGCGTCTTGCCCGACCCGGCGCCGGCGATAACGAGCTGCGGGCCGTCGCACCAGGTCACGGCGTCGCGCTGCTGGGGGTTCAGTTTCGAGAGAAAGTCGTCCATCATGCAAAACGGTTGGCTGACTGACTGTACTCGAAACCGGCGGCGCCGAGGGCGGCCACCAGCTCGCCGCGGTCGACGTCCATATCATCGCAGAGCGCGTCGAGCGAGGGATAATCATCTCTGAGCTTGGTATTTATGTAACTCAGAAGTATATATGGGTCTTTCGGTAGATTTTCCATAACTATAATTTATACTGCAAATTTAACCAATAAGCGCGAAAAAACAGCTAACTTTGTACCACATTTTGGATTTTCCGCGTCCGCCTTATTTCAGTAAACCGCAACAATATGGAATTTACCGTTGATCATTTCGCCGATCTGGTCGAGCAGGCCATCGCCGCCTTCGAATTTCCGGCCGAACCCCGGGGCCTATACGAGCCGATACGCTACACACTTGAGGGCGGGGGCAAACGCCTGCGTCCGGTGCTTCTGTTAGCCGCCGCCGGCGCCTACGGTCTCGAGCCCCACAAAGCCATGTCGCAGGCAATCGGCATCGAGATGTTCCACAATTTCACGCTGCTTCACGACGACGTCATGGACAACGCCGACGTGCGCCGCGGACGCCCCACGGTGCACCGCCGCTGGTCGGCCAACACCGCCATCCTCTCGGGCGACGCCATGAACACCATGGCCGCCCAACTCATAGCCCGCGCTCCCATACGCATACTTCCCGGGGTGCTCTACCTGTTCAACCGCACAGCCATGGAGGTATATGAGGGGCAGCAGCTCGACATGGACTATGAATCGCGCCGCGACGTAACCCAGGAAGAGTACATAGAGATGATTCGCCTGAAGACGTCGGTGCTCCTTGCCTGCGCCTGCCACCTCGGCGCCCTGCTCGCCGGAGCCGACGAGAACGACCAGAAGAGTATGTACCGCTACGGCGAGCGCCTCGGTCTGGCATTCCAGCTGCGCGACGACTTTCTCGACACCTACGGCGACCCGACCATCTTCGGAAAAGCCATCGGCGGCGACATCATCAACGAGAAGAAGACATGGCTATGGATTACAGCCACACAGCGCGATCCCAAAGCCATGAAGGAGATTCTCGACCGGCGCCTGTCCGACCACCTGAAGGTCGACGCCGTCAAAGAGCTGTACGACCGCCTCGGGCTCCCCGGGGAGTCGGCCGCGCTCATCGACAAATATGTTCAGGAGGCCGCCGACGCTCTACCCGAATCGCTGCCGCACGATGCTGCCGAATTCTTCCGCAAACTGGCACTCAATCTTTCGTCGCGACAATCTTAAGAGGCTGTTTAGAGGGTGTTTAATAACAAATGTTAACGTTCCGGTGGCTGGTTTTTGAGATAAATCACATTAAATCAAAAAGGAGCATAGCGGGCTATGTGACCGTTGAGTTAATGCGATTTAACCCAAAAGCGGCCAAGGCGACGGTAATTTTAAAGTCCTTAAGCAGTTTCATAACAAACAATGAGGTTGAAAACAATAGCTACGCCTCGCGAAAATTTGAGCGTCTTCAGAGTTATCACTCAGTCACATAGCCCGCTATGCTCCATCGTTCAAACTATGAATCCATCTCAAATTTTCGGCCGGAACGTTTAACATTTATTTTTAAACAGCCTCTAAAATGCTGATTGACACCCATACACACCTTTACGACGAGGCTTTCAGCGCCGACGGCGAACAGCTCGGCGATGCCGTGCGCCGCGCCGTCGATGCCGGTGTAGACCGCATGATTCTGCCCGGATGCGAGCTGAAAGATTTTGAGCCGATGCGCCTACTCAGGACCGAATTTCCCGGGACGGTTTACCTCGCCGCAGGTTTACACCCGGAAAACATGCCCGGGGGCGACCCCATGGAGGAGGTGCAGGCCATCGCCGCTGAGATGCGGGCAAACCCCTGCGAGTTCGTGGCCGTCGGCGAGATAGGGATGGACCTGTACTGGGACAAGTCGCGCCTCGACGACCAGCAACGAGTGTTCGACGCCCAATGCCGCCTGGCCAATGAACTTGGGCTACCCGTAATCATCCACTGCCGCGAGGCGCTCGACCCCACCCTCGAGGTGCTCCGCGGGTTGCCGCAAATACCCGCCGGAGTGTTCCACAGCTTCAGCGGCAGCCTCGCCGACCTGGAGCGCGTACGCGCCACCGGCGACTTCTATTTCGGCATCAACGGCATTGTAACCTTCAAGAAATCAACCATTCCGGCTCTCCTGCCGGCTATACCGCGCGACCGGCTGCTGCTCGAGACTGACTCACCGTACCTCGCACCGGTGCCATGCCGCGGCCGCCGCAACGAGTCGGCCTACCTGCGCCATACGGCCGTCTTCGTGGCCTCAGCCCTCGACATTCCCGTCGAACAGCTGGCCGAAACCACCACCGCCAACGCCCTGCGCCTCTTCCCGACCATAGCAACCGCCAAATGATTTGTGTTTTAGGGGGAAAATGCGTAACTTTGCACCATAATTTCAAAGCTTTGACCCACAGGGGACCAAATTAGATGATAGCTACAAACAACTTAGGAATACAATTCGGTAAAAGAGTATTATTTCAGGACGTAAATCTGAAATTCACTCCCGGCAACTGTTACGGCGTTATCGGCGCCAACGGTGCGGGAAAATCAACCCTTATGCGCATCCTTTCGGACCAGCTGACCCCCACCCACGGCACGGTCACCATGGGCCCCGGCGAGCGCCTGAGCGTCCTCGAACAGGACCACTTCAAATACGACGACATGACGGTGATGAACACCGTGCTCCAGGGCCACTCCGTGCTCTGGAAAATCATGGAGGAGAAGGATGCGCTCTACGCCAAGGAGGACTTCTCCGACGCCGACGGCATCCGAGCCTCGGAACTCGAGGAGAAGTTCGCCGAGCTCGAGGGGTGGAACGCCGAATCCGACGCCGCCGCCCTCCTTTCGGGCCTCGGCATCAAGGAGGAGCACCACTACATGATGATGCGCGACCTGCCCAACGCCGAGAAGGTGCGTGTGATGCTGGCGCGTGCGCTCTACGGCAACCCCGACAACCTGCTGCTCGACGAGCCCACCAACGACCTCGACCTCGACACCGTGTCGTGGCTCGAACAGTACCTGTCGAAATTCGAGAACACAGTGCTCGTCGTCAGCCACGACCGTCACTTCCTCGACTCGGTTTGCACCCACACTCTCGATATTGATTATAACAAGGTGACGCTGTTCGCCGGCAACTACTCGTTCTGGTACGAATCGTCGCAGTTGGCATTGCGTCAGCAGCAGCAACAGAACAAGAAGGCCGAAGAGAAGCGCAAGGAGCTGATGGAGTTCATCCAGCGTTTCTCGGCGAATGTGGCCAAATCGAAGCAGACCACCTCGCGCAAGAAGATGCTCGAGAAGCTCAACATCGAGGAGATACAGCCCTCGTCGCGACGCTACCCGGGCATTATCTTCACGCCGGAACGCGAACCGGGCAACAAAATACTGGAGGTACACGGACTGACAGCCACGTCGCCCGACGGGGATGTGCTTTTCAAGGACCTAAACTTCCAGGTCGAGAAAGGTGACAAGATCTGCTTCCTGTCGCGCGACCCGCGCGCCATGACAGCCCTGTTCGAAATCATCATGGGCAACCGCAAACCGGATGCCGGCACGTACGACTGGGGCCAGACCATCACCACTGCCTATCTGCCCCTGGATAATTCGGCATTCTTCAACACCGACATGAACCTGGTAGACTGGCTCTGCCAGTTCTCCGACGATTCGTCGGAAATCTACCTGAAGGGATTCTTGGGGAAAATGCTGTTCTCGGGCGAGGAGGTGCTGAAAAAAGCATCGGTGCTGTCGGGTGGCGAGAAGATGCGCTGCATGATTGCGCGCATGATGCTCCGCAACGCCAACACCATGGTGCTCGACACCCCCACCAACCACCTCGACCTGGAGTCGATTCAGGCGCTGAACAACACGCTGCAGACCTTCAAGGGCAACCTGCTGTTCGCCTCGCACGACCATGAGTTCATCCAGACCGTGTCTAACCGCCTGATTGAACTGACCCCCAACGGCATCATCGACAAGATGATGGACTACGACGACTATATCACCGACGAGAAGGTAGCCGCCGCCAAGGAACGCCTGTACGCCAAATAAGAGGCTCTCTCCACCCGGCGCCGTACCCCTATTCATCACCGTCCGCTTCACAAATCATGAAACAAGCAATAATATTTCTCTTGCTTATAACGGCAATGCAAGCATCTGCCTACGAGATGGGCGACTCTCTGCAGCGCTCTCTCGAAGAAGTGACGGTGGAAGCCGCCTCACAGGCTGTTACGCCTGAGAAGACAGTTTTCATTCCCGAGGCCAAACAAAAGAAGGCTTCGCAGGATGGCATAGCGCTATTGGCGAGGATGTCGATACCCACGTTGCAGGTCAACCCGGTAACCTCCTCAGTCTCTACCACCTCCGGTGAGTCAGTGAAGATTTTCATCGACTATCTGCCGGCGAGTTCCGACGACATCACCGGAATGCGCATGAAGGATGTGAGGAAGGTGGAAATCTACAATTTTCCCGACGATCCGCGCTTCCAGGGAGCGGAGCATGTGGTTAACTTCATAATGCAGAAATACGAGTATGGCGGATATGCCAAGCTCTTCAACCAGATGTTTGCATCGCATAACAGTTTTGTAGAGCGACCCCGCGTAAACTCCAAATTCAACTACAAGCGTATGACCTACGATCTTGTGGTGGGCGGTGATGCTGTCGACAGCAAGGTACTCCGCAGTGGAGATTTCTCCACATTCCGTTTTCCGCAGCCCGACGGCTCGGTAAATGAGATTCACCGCGACAGCTATGCCACCAAAGCCGGCAAGCTGCAGTACCATACAATATACACCACCCTGCGCGCCGTGTACAACACCGAGAAGATACAGATCTCCAACTCCGTAGGGTTCAACTACTGCCGTCAGCCCCACTTCGACAAATACGGCACACTGGAATTCACGGGCATCGACCTGCCCGGCAGCGAGTCATCGCAGCTGATGAACCGGCTATGGCGCACCGCCCAGTGGTCGGGCGACTATTATTTCGCTCTGCCGCATGATTTCAGTCTGGTAATAGAGCCATCTGTCGATTACTCGTATACCGAGCGGCATGTCACCTACCTTGTCGACGACAGCCCCACAATCGAGAACAACGCCGACAGCAAGACCACCGGCGCACGCCTCAACCTGAGGCTCAACCGAAAGCTCAACGACAAGTTCACCCTTTGGGCCGAAGCCGACGGCATGTACTCACGCAACTCAGTGAAATACAGAGGTTCCTCGCCCGGTGATGTGACGCTCGACAACAAATTCTTCGGTCCCGGCCTGGGCATGAGTTTCCGCCTTTCGAAGCTATATATGAGCATCGACGGCGGATGCGCAATGGAATGGAACGACACCGGAACCACCTCCGACCGCGAGGTTTATCCCTATCTCCATCTGTCGGCCAACTACGCTTTTTCCGACAAGTTATCGTGGAACGTATGGACACAGTTCACATCCAACACACCCGATGCCGCCGACCGCTCGCCAATAGTTCAGCAACAGAACGAGCTGTTGTGGACCACCGGCAATCCCGACCTCGACAACTCACACCATTTCACGTTCCATACCTCCGCCACATGGCTGCCAAGCAATAAATTCCAGTTTTCGGGATATGTGTCGTATTTTCATCTCTTCAACCAGTTGCTGAAGACTTATACCCCCGCCGTCAGCCCGACCGGCCAACCGGTGATGATGAGCTACCTCCACAATCAGGGCGACTACAACCGCTTCAGATGCGGCATCTACGGCACTCTGAAACTTCTCAAAAACAGTCTTCAGCTCAGTGCAGGCACATCCTTGGCGACCTATGATGTCACCGGGTACAACCTGAAAAAGACCTATCAGTCCTGGAATGTGATGGCTAACTATTATCTCAAGAACTTTAATTTCTCGGCCTATTACTATGCGCCGTCACGCGCGGTAAGCATGGATTCAGCCGCCGAGACATGGGATAGTGCAAGCTACGCCGTATCTGCCGGCTGGGCCAATAACGACTGGTCAGTGCAGGTATACGGCATGAACTTTTTCACAAAGGACAAAACGTCGTCGCGCAGCACGCTGAACACCCCGTGGTACCGCAACCACTCGACCCTCGAGAACGGCAACAATATGCCAACCCTCTACCTGACACTGTCGTACACCATCGGGTACGGCAAGCAAGTAAAGCGCGGCGATGAAGTGAAACAGATATCGACAGGCTCCGACGGAATTCTGCACTGATACAGCACCGACATACAAAACAAATATAACCACATCTCAATGGTAAAACATATAGTCACTTTCAGGCTCAACGGCAGCGCAGAGGAGCGCGCCGAAATCTCCGGGAAATTCCGCAACGCGCTGATGGCTCTTCCCGGCCAAATCGAATGCCTCCAGTCAATGGAAGTAGGCATCAACGAGAACCCGGCCGAAAGCTGGGACGTAGTGCTGACAGCAGTGGTGCCCACCATGGCCGACGTCGATGTATATGCCCACCATCCGGCCCATGTGGCCGCCGCGGCGATAATTGCCGCCCATAAGGCCGAACGTGCATGCGTAGACTATGAAATCAGATAATCTCTTTAACCAATACAACCGTGATCTCATTCTTTAAGAAAGGTTCGAACCTGTTTTTCGCTGTGGAAACCGACCACAAGCTCGACAAACAGGAACTTGACAAGTTAGCCTGGGCATTCTCGGGCGCCAAACCGCTGAGCGCAACTTCGGTAAAGGGCACCTTCGTGGGTCCGCGCCGCGAGATGATTACTCCGTGGAGTACTAATGCCGTAGAGATTACCCAGAACATGGGCATGAGCGGCATAAGCCGCATCGAGCAGTTCGAGCGTGTGCCCGAGGGCACAGAACCGAGCTTCGACAAGATGCTGCAACGTGTATATCACGGCATCAACTCGCGGGTATTTGCCGTAGACCGCAAGCCCGAAGCTATTGTGCACATCGACGACATCCACGAGTACAACCTCCGTGAGGGTCTGGCCCTGAGTCCCGACGAAGAGGAATACCTCCGCTCGTTAGCCGCCAAATTAGGCCGTCCGCTTACCGATTCTGAGGTGTTCGGCTTCTCGCAGGTAAACTCGGAGCACTGCCGCCACAAGATTTTCAACGGCACATTCGTTATCGACGGAGAGGAGAAACCGCTTTCGCTCTTCAAGCTCATCAAGAAAACCTCACAGGAGAATCCCAACGGCCTCGTTTCGGCATACAAGGACAATGTGGCTTTCCTGGAGGGCCCTGTGGTCGACCAGTTCTACCCCGTCAACCCCGACCGCCCCGACTACTTCACCGTCAAGGACCTGGAGACCGTAATCTCGCTCAAAGCCGAGACCCATAACTTTCCCACCACCGTGGAACCCTTCAACGGCGCAGCCACCGGTACCGGCGGCGAAATCCGTGACCGTCTTGGCGGCGGCCGTGCGTCGCTCCCCATCGCCGGGACGGCCGTGTACATGACCTCGTACCCGCGCCTGAGCCCCGAACATCGCTGGGAGATGGCCTGCAACCCGCGTGTATGGCTCTACCAGACCCCGGCTGAAATACTCATCAAGGCGTCGAACGGCGCCAGCGACTTCGGCAACAAGTTCGGCCAGCCGCTCATCTGCGGCTCGCTGCTCACTTTCGAGCACGACGAGAACGGCCGTCTCTATGCCTACGACAAGGTGATAATGCTCGCCGGCGGAGTAGGCTTCGCAGCCAAAAAGGATGCCATCAAGGGCACCCCGGTTCCCGGCGAGAAGGTTGTGGTGATGGGCGGCGACAATTACCGCATCGGCATGGGCGGTGGCGCAGTATCGTCGGTCGAGACCGGCCAGTATGACAACTCAATCGAGCTCAACGCAGTGCAGCGCGCCAACCCCGAGATGCAGAAGCGCGTGGCCAACGTGATCCGTGCCCTCGCCGAGGGTGACGACAACCCCGTGGTGTCGGTTCACGACCATGGCGCCGGCGGACACCTCAACGCCCTCTCGGAACTCGTGGAGGAAACCGGCGGGCATATCGATATGGACGCCCTTCCCGTGGGCGACAAAACCCTGTCGGCCAAAGAAATAGTCGGCAACGAAAGCCAGGAACGCATGGGCTTCGTGATTGATGCGAAAGACATACCCTACGTTGAGCGCGTGGCACAGCGCGAGCGCGCCCCGATGTATGTGGTGGGCGAAACCACCGGCGACCACCGTTTCACATTCACCGACAGCAAGAACCGCCGTCCTATCGACCTTGAGATGGCCGATATGTTCGGCAACTCGCCCAAAACGGTGATGCACGACTCCACTGTCAAACTCGACTATCAGGCACCCGAATACGATGAGGCCCGCATCGGCGAGTACATCCGCGACGTACTGTCGCTTGAGGCCGTAGCCTGCAAGGACTGGCTCACCAACAAAGTTGACCGCTCGGTAACCGGCAAGGTTGCTCGCCAGCAGTGCCAGGGCGAGATACAGCTGCCGCTGAGCGACTGCGGCGTGGTAGCGCTCGACTACACCGGCCGCTCGGGTATCGCCACATCGATAGGCCATGCCCCGCAGGCCGCCCTGGCCGACTCGGCCAAGGGTTCGGTACTCGCCATAGCCGAAGCCCTGACAAATATTGTGGGCGCGCCCCTCCACAAGGGACTTAAGAGCGTTTCGCTCTCAGCCAACTGGATGTGGCCCTGCAAGAATCCCGGCGAGGACGCCGCACTGTACCGCGCCGTCGAAGCCTGCTCGGCATTCGCCTGCGCCTTAGGCATCAACATCCCCACCGGCAAAGACTCCCTGTCGATGACCCAGAAATACGGCGACCAGAAGGTTTACGCCCCAGGCACCGTAATCATCTCGGCCGCCGGCGAAACCGACGATGTGCGCCGCACAGTCACCCCCGTGCTTCAGAAGAAGAAAAATTCGGAACTCTACTATATTGATTTCTCGCAGGATGCCCTGCGTCTGGGCGGCTCGGCCCTGGCTCAGGCCCTGAACAAAGTCGGTTCCGACGTGCCCGCCGTAAAGGACGCCGAATACTTCGCCAGAACTTTCGACACCGTGCAGTCATTGGTGCGCGACAACCGCATCCTGGCCATGCACGACGTGTCGGCCGGAGGTCTGGTAACCACCCTGCTCGAGATGTGCTTCGCCAACAGTGACGGCGGCCTCTCCATCACCACCGAAGCCTTCGTGGCCATCGGCGAAGATGACCTTGTGAAGATACTCTTCGCCGAAAACCCCGCCGTGGTTATCCAGGTCGACGACGCCAAGCGCGCCACAGTCGAGAAAGTACTTGCCGACGCCGGCGTGCGGTTCTGCATGCTCGGCCGCCCCGCCGAGGAGCGCGTACTGCTGCTCGAGCACAAGGGCGCCGAACATCTGCTCGGCATCGACCACCTGCGCGACGTATGGTTCGAACCTTCATATCTGCTCGACACCCTGCAGAGCGGGAAGGACTGCGCAGCCATGCGTTTCGAGAACTACAAGAAGCAGCCGATACGCTTCGCCATCCCCGCCACCTTCGACGGCTCGCTGGCATCGCGCGGCCTGGCATACCGTCACGACAAATCGAAAGCCCGGGCCGCCATCATCCGCGAAAAGGGCGTGAACGGCGACCGCGAAATGGCCTACACACTCTATCTGGCCGGCTTCGATGTGAAGGACGTGCACATGACCGACCTGATGAGCGGCCGCGAAACTCTCGACGATGTAAACATGATTGTGTTCTGCGGCGGCTTCTCCAACTCCGATGTGCTCGGTTCGGCCAAAGGCTGGGCTTCGGGCTTCCGCTGGAACGAAACAGCTCGCCGGACCCTGCGCCGCTTCTACGACCGCAAGGACACCCTCTCGCTGGGTATCTGCAACGGTTGCCAGCTGATGGTGGAACTCGGTGTAATCAACCCCGAAGGCACCCCCGATGACAAACGCCCCCGCATGGAGCACAACATCTCGCACAAGTTCGAGAGCCAGTTCCTCGGCCTGACTATCCCGAAGAACAACTCCGTGATGCTCGGCTCGCTCGCCGGAATGAAACTGGGTGTATGGGTGGCTCACGGCGAGGGCCGCTTCATGCTGCCTGGATCACTGTCGCAGTACAACATCGCCGCCCGCTACAATTACGCGCAGTACCCGGCCAACCCCAACGGCTCACGCGGCGCCGTGGCCGCCATCTGCTCGGCCGACGGCCGTCACCTGGCCATGATGCCCCACCCCGAGCGCGCCATCTTCCCCTGGCAGTGCGGCTACTATCCCGCCAACCGCCGCAAGGACCAGGTTACCCCCTGGCTCGACGCCTTCGTCAATGCCCGCCGCTGGATTGAGTCACTCTTGTAGAAACAGTCTCTAATAGAATTCAGGCGATGTGTCAAAAAACCGGCACATCGCCTTTTTGCGTTCCGTGGTATGGTCGCGGTATGCCATCAAACAATTGATTTACAGTATAATATCACCATCACCCAATAGGCCGCGGCGTGCAACGACCCTACAATTTACCACCCCAAATTAATTTTGGCACACTACCCTCTTTGTAAAAATTTTTCAAACAACTATGAAATTAGTTGCATAACTAATTTTTTAGTTATACCTTTGCCTGTGTGATGGCAAACATGGCATTTCATCACATTAATAATATATAACATACCGCCGAAACAGATAAAACCAACGAATATGAAAGCCGGACGCAAACCACGGCAGCTCACCGAAAAGGAAGCCGCCATCATGAAACTCTTATGGGAGCGAGGACCGATGTTCGTGCGCGAGATGCTCGAATTCTACCCCGAACCACGCCCGCACTTCAACACCGTGTCGACCACCGTGCGAAACCTTGAGGAGAAGGGCTACGTCACACACGAAGCCATCGGCAGCTCGCACCGCTATCAGGCCGCCGTGTCGCCCGACAACTTCCGCGAGAAATCGCTTGCCGATGTGGTGCGCAATTTCTTCAACAACTCCTACAAGAGCGCCGTTTCGGCCCTTGTGGAGGAGGAGAAAATCTCGATCGACGAACTGCGAGAGATTATCGAAATTATCGAACAGAAAAAGAACTGACACATCAATGGGCGCCATCATCTCATATTCACTTGTCACATCGGTGCTGTTGGCAGCGCTGTATATGACCTACAAATGGCTCTTCGCCGGCGAACAGCAGACGCGTTACAACCGCGCCGTGCTGTGGTCAATCTATCTGCTCGCCTTCACAGCCGTTCCGATAACGAATTTCATCGCCGAGGCTGTGGCCCCGTCTCCGGCAACCGGTCAGCATCTCGAGGTCGGCCAACTCACGGCCGTCATCGCCGATGACACGGCGCTGCCCGACCTGAAATGGATAGCCGTGGTGTGGATGGCCGGTGCAGCCTTGGCCACGTTCCTAACCCTCATCACGGCTCTGCGCCTGATCCGCATTATCCACTCAGGGCGCCGCATACGCCACGACGGCTACACTGTGGTACTCACCGACGACACTTCCACAGCACCCTTCAGCTGGTACCGCTATATGGTGATGAGCGCCAACGATTACGCCGAGGGCACATCGCTTATTGTCCGGCATGAACTCGCCCACATCAGGCATCGCCACTGGTGCGACCTCCTTGCAGGCCAGCTCGTGGCTATTTTCCAATGGTATAACCCGGCGGCATGGCTTATGCGCGAGGAGATGAAAGCCCTCCACGAATATCAGGCCGACGCCGCTGTGCTGCGGTCGGGAGCCGACGCCCGGGCATACCAGTTATTGTTGATAAAAAAGGCCGTTGGCGCGAGATTCCCGTCACTCGCCAACAGCCTGAACCATAGTAAACTTAAAAAACGTATCACTATGATGTACAAAACAAAATCATCTTCGCGCCGCCGCCTGCTCAGGAGTGCGGCCCTTGCACCGGCTCTCATCGCCGCAGTAGCAATCTTTCAGGTGCCGGCAGTAAGCCATGCCGTCGGCGCCGTTTCAGAAATCAGCCTGTCCGCGCCTACCTCCACCGTCACCGCAGCGCCGGCGGTCAGTCGGCCGGCGGCCACTTCCGGCCCCAAAGTTACGATTATTTCGTCAAACAATGAAGCGGCAGGGGCCGAATCGGCAACTCCGGTAAAAAACGAATCAAAAACCTCCGAAAGCCCGACCAATGACGACGCTCCGGTGCAAATGGCTGCCGTTATGCCGGCATTTCCCGGCGGAATGCAGGCCCTGATGAACTACATCATGACCCATACCCACTTCCCCGAAAACAAGGACTGCGTAACAGGCCGCGTAGTGGTGAACTTCACCATCAACAAAGAGGGTAAAGTCACCGATGTGAAAGTGGTAAAACCGGTGGGTCCCGAAGTCGACGCCGAGGCCGTGCGAGTAGTGGAATCGTTCCCCGATTTCACACCCGGCAGGGATGAGAACGGCAACCCCGTAAGTGTATCGTTCACGCTCCCCATCAACTTCACAACCACCGGAGACGACGGGCAGACAACGCCCGCAGACGCCGGCAAACACTCCGGCGACATCAGCGAAAACGCTACATTTACCGTCAACGGCAAACCCGTGAGCCGCGAGGAAGCTTTATCCATCCAGCCGGAAACAATCGCCGCCGTTCAAATTGACAAAACAAACTCCAGCGTACAAATCACCCTCCGGTAGCTCCTCCGCCCGAAACACCGATTCATACACGCTTAATCCGAAACGCTGCACACCCTGGCCGATGTGCAGCGTTTCTTATAAGCCCCTCCAAAAGGCGTTACCGGTATTCGTATTTTCCAAAATACACCAACAATAGGCCAAAAGGGACAATTAAGGCCGATAGTTTTTGCTCCTTAAAAAGATTTTATTAATTTTGCACCGCCTATTATGCACCGACAATAATTTTCCATAAAATAAACTGATTATGAGTTTAAACATCATTGTTCTTGCCAAGCAGGTACCCGATACCCGCAACGTAGGAAAAGATGCTATGAAAGAGGATGGCACCATCAACCGTGCGGCTCTGCCTGCCATCTTCAACCCCGAGGACCTCAACGCCCTCGAACAGGCACTCCTGCTGAAGGACGCCAATCCCGGTTCAACGGTAACAATGCTCACCATGGGTCTGCCCCGCGCAGCCGAGGTGATTCGCGAAGGTATCTTCCGCGGTGCCGACAATGGCATCGTGCTCACCGACCGCGCACTCGGCGGCGCCGACACCCTGGCAACATCTTACTCCCTGGCCCAGGCCATCAAGAAATTCGGCCATTACGACATAGTGCTCTGCGGACGGCAGGCCATCGACGGCGACACCGCCCAGGTAGGCCCACAGATTGCCGAGAAGTTAGGCGTACCCCAGGTAACCTACGCTGAAGAGATTCTCGGCGTCAAGGATGGCAAAGTCACAGTGAAACGCCGCCTCGAAGCAGGCGTGGAGACAGTGAAGGCTCCACTGCCCTGCGTAGTGACCGTCAATGGCTCGGCTGCCGAATGCCGCCCGCGCAACGCCCGCCGCGTGATGCAGTACAAATATGCCGTTTCACCCTCCGAGAAGGCCAAACTCCCCGAAGATAAGCAGAAAATCGTGGAAAGCCGTCCCGGCCTCACCATCGAAGAATGGGGCGCCGCTTACGTCGACGCCGACCCCCAGCAGATCGGCATGCCCGGCTCGCCCACCAAGGTCAAAGCCATAGAGAACGTAGTATTCACCGCCAAGGAATCGATGACCCTCGAGAACAACGACGAACAGATCGAGCAACTCGTAAAGGAACTCATCAAGAACCACACCATCGGCTAATTTTTCCACAGCTCTCCCCCAACTCCAATTATCATGCAAGACAAGAATAATCTCATCGTATATTGCGAATACGAGGACGGAAAAGTGGCCGACGTGTCGCTCGAACTCCTTACCAAAGGACGTCAGCTCGCCACCGAACTCGGAGTGAAGCTCGAAGCCATCGTAATCGGCGACAAACTCTCCGGCGTAGAGAAGCAGCTCTTCCCCTACGGCGTCGACGTAGTTTACAAAGTAGAGGACAAACGCCTGTCGCCCTACACATCCAACCCACACGCAGCCGTGCTGATCAACCTCTTCAAGGAAATTGAACCGCAGATTTGCCTGATGGGCGCCACCTGCATCGGCCGCGATCTGGGTCCGCGCGTATCGTCATGCCTCCACAGCGGTCTCACCGCCGACTGCACCTCGCTTGTCATCGGCGACCACACCGACCCGAAGACCGGCAAAGAGTACAAGGATCTGCTTTACCAGATTCGCCCCGCATTCGGCGGCAACATCGTGGCCACCATCGTCAACCCCGAGCATCGCCCCCAGATGGCCACCGTGCGCGAAGGCGTCATGAAGAAAGAGGTCTTCGACCCCAAATACAAGGGCCACGTCGAGAACCTCGACGCCAGGAAATACGTCAAGGACAAAGACTTCGTGGTTGAAATCATCGACCGCCACATCGAGAAATCGAAAATCAACATCAAGAATGCCTCAATCATCGTATCAGGCGGCTACGGCGTAGGCTCGAAAGAGGGTTTCGATATGCTCTTCGAACTCGCCGATGTGCTCGGCGCTGAAGTAGGCGCCACCCGTGCCGCCGTCGACGCCGGTTTCACCGAACACGCGCGCCAGATTGGCCAGACCGGCGTAACCGTACGCCCCAAGCTCTACATAGCCTGCGGCATCTCGGGCCAGATTCAGCACATCGCCGGTATGCAGGATTCGTCGATTATCATTTCAATCAATCCCGATCCCAACGCCCCGATCAACACAATCGCCGACTACGTTATCACCGCTAACTACGAAGATATCGTACCCAAACTCATCAAATATTACAAGAAGAACTCCAAATAAGACTCAGATACAATGGCTAACTTTTTCAATGACAATCCGGCCCTGAAGCTGCACCTGGCTCACCCCTTGATGCGCAAAATCGTGGGTCTTAAGGAGCGCGACTTCGCCGAAGCCGAAAAATTCGATTATGCTCCGGTTGATTTCGACGACGCGATGGACAACTACAACCGCGTTCTCGACATTGTAGGCGAAATGTGCGGCACCACCATCGCCGACAATGCCGAAGATGTCGACCATCAGGGTCCGTCGGTAGCCAACGGCCGCGTAACCTACGCCGACGGCACACAGAAGAACCTTGACGCCTGCCGCAAAGCAGGCCTTATGGGTATGTCGATGCCCCGCCGCTTCGGTGGCCTCAACTTCCCCATCACCCCCTACATCATGGCCGCCGACATCGTAAGCCGCGCCGATACCGGCTTCGAAAACCTCTGGGGCCTCCAAGACTGTGCCGAGACCCTCTATGAATTCGGCTCAGACGAACAGCGCGCCAAATTCATTCCCCGCGTATGCGCCGGCGAGACCATGTCGATGGACCTCACCGAGCCCGACGCCGGTTCCGACCTCCAGTCGGTGATGCTCAAAGCCACCCCCATGCCCGACGGCACATGGCGTCTCAACGGCGTCAAGCGCTTCATCACCAACGGCGACTCCGACATCCACCTGGTGCTGGCCCGCTCGGAGGACGGCACCAAGGACGGCCGCGGCCTGTCGATGTTCATCTACGACAAACGCGATGGTGGCGTAAACGTACGTCGCATCGAGAACAAGATGGGCATCAAAGGCTCACCCACCTGCGAACTCGTCTACAAGAACGCCAAAGCCGAACTGTGCGGCTCCCGCCGCCTCGGCCTTATTAAATATGTAATGGCGCTGATGAACGGCGCCCGTCTCGGCATCGCCGCCCAGAGCGTCGGTGTGAGCGAACTCGCCTACCGCGAAGCCCTCGCTTACGCCAAAGACCGCCGTCAGTTCGGCAAAGCCATCATCGAATTCCCCGCTGTGGCCGAGATGCTCTCTGTAATGAAAGCAAAACTCGACGCTTCGCGCTGCCTCCTCTACGAAACCTCGCGTTACGTGGATATGTACAAGGCATACGAGGATGTTGCCCGCGAACGCTCGCTCACACCTGACGAGCGTAAGGAAATGAAGCTCTACAACAAGCTCGCCGACGCCTGCACACCGCTGGCCAAAGGCCTTTCGAGCGAATACTGCAACCAGAACGCCTACGACTGCATCCAGGTACACGGCGGTTCGGGCTTCATGAAGGACTACGCCTGCGAACGCATCTACCGCGACGCCCGCATCACCTCGATTTACGAAGGCACCACCCAGCTCCAGGTAGTAGCAGCCATCCGCCACGTCTTCACCGGCACATACCTCACCCTTATCGACGGTTACAAGGAGATGGAGGTTATCGACGGACTGAAAGCTCAGCGCGAAATCCTCGACGCCATGACCGAACAGTACAAGGCCGCCGTCGAGAAAGTCCACACCATCAACGACCCCGCCTACAGCGACTTCATGGCACGTCGCCTCGTAGAGATGGCCGGCAACATCGTAATGGGTTACCTGATGGTTACAGATGCCTCACGCAACGCCGCCTCGACCGATGCCGAAGTAGCCAAAGCAGCCGCCGACCTGGCCCGCTCAGCCAAAGTTTACATCAACCTTGGCCGTGCCGAAGTAGCCCGCCACGCCGAGTTCGTGGCCAATGTCGCTCCCGCCGATATGGCCGCCTACAAGGTTGACTGATACAGCCAATCCACTACTGTCCACAATAAAGCCGGAGTGCTCCAGCAGCGCTCCGGCTTTGCTGTGTCCGGGCAAATTACTCTGACGGGCGGCATCCCGACGTAAAAAGCGTATCATAACACGTATGAAAAAAAGTGTGGCAGAACCCGTGGAGGCCTGTCACACTTTGAGGATGTGCCGCACTAAGCAGCGACTGTTACTGATTCTTTACGATATGCATCAAACGATATGCATCAAGCGAGATCGTTTATTTAACGAGAATTTTCGACGACTGTCCGTTGGCAAGACGTTTGATATAGAAGCCGGGGGCCAGAGGCTCGGGGGCACGACGGCCGTCGAGTGTGAAATATTCGGCCGGGCCTTCAACAGCGTTGTCGACGTTCACGTCATTGATAGCGGCATTGCCGGTAACCTTCATGGTGTTGGCGTTGGTAATGTCGTAGCGGGTGAGGTTGTCGGCATTCAGGTCGTCGGCTATAGGGGCGATAATACCGATTACCCGCATATTGTCGGCATTCCAGGCGGCATCGAGGGTTGTGGAGAACGAAGCCGAATAAGCGTCGCCGTCGATGCTGACCTTATTACCGTGCGGCGAGGTGATGTAACTGCGGAGCACGTTATTGTGCTTGTAGTTGTTGTCGACCACTACACGGTTCATGGCATTGATGGTTGTCTGAGGCGACACCACGCCGTCCTCCACGAGCATCAGGGTCACAGACAGGTCGCCGTGGATGGCGGTGGCTTCGGGGAGCAGATTGCCCGAGACATTGACGGTAAGGCCGCGTGTAGCCTCGTCATAGTTGCCGGTGAGGTTGATGTCGGCGAAGCAGCGCGACGAATCGTCGTAACCAATCATATCCTGAAGAATAGCTGATTGCAGCTCCAGGGGGAACTGCAGCAGGTAGTCGTTCATGTCGTAGGCCACATGAGCCTCACAAGGGAAGTATGATCTGTCTACGGTAAACGATGGCAGAGTGTAGGCATACAGCTCGTGGAGCCACGCTGCATCGTCGATTGCAAGCTGGTTGCCGGGAGCGAATACCTTGACATATTCGGTCTTGTCGCCGGCTGAAGGAGCAGCGGCGGCGAGAGCGGCGTCGAACTTGGCGCTGTAATACGAGTTCTGGTCGGCATACACCTCCACGTAAACGCGGTGGCGGGTCAGCTCATCGTTGTAGATGCCGAAGTATGCCGTACGCTCACATGGCTCGACGGGGTCCTTGCCATTGATGCTCTCAACCCATGCGGTAAGGGTATGGGCGCCTACTCCTAACGATTCGGGAATGGCTGAGGTGAACGACCATTCAGCGGTGGCACCTGATGCCGCCGGTGTCTCAACATCCTCATAGACAGGAGCGAGGTCGTCGAACTTGTACCCCATACGGAAGGTGCTGATATCATTGCGGCCAACGTTACGCAGAGTGGTGGTGAGCTGGAACCCCTCGCTGGATTCCTTGTAGCGGAATCCGGGGTCGAAGAAAGTGAACGACATCTTCTCAGTGGGGAGATTCGACACATCCACGATGAGCTGTACACAGAGCCTGCCGACATTCGTCACAGGATAAAGCGTACCATTGCTGAGCAGCATGAAGGCATCGGTGTAGTCGGAACCCACGGCGTTGACGCCACCCTTCTTGTCGGAGACCATATCGGCTGTTTCCACATAATCGTAGCCGAAGAAGTAGGTCTCGTCGCCCGAAATGGTGTAGCCGTCGCCCGAGAAGCTTATGTCATTCCAGCCGCTGTACAGGCGCTGGTTCTGCTCGTGAACGGCCACAGCCTCGCCCGAGGCCATATTGTAGAGGAACATACGGGTGCGTCCCAGGTCGCAGCCTACGGCCACCCTCATGCCGATAATGCGGCATCCCTTGTAGTCGCTGAGGAAATCGGGTCCGAGACGGGCGCCGATTGTGTAGGTGCCGGCCTCTCCGAAATATGCGCCACTGACATCAATGTCATCGGTGACGGCATAGCCGACGATTTTCTCCGTCGAACTTTGAGCCAGAGTGGCAAAGGCGCTCATGGCAAACATTACAAGTGATAATATATGACGTCTCATCGTATGATGGTTTTGGTTGATTTACCGTTGTTTACTGAGATATATACACCGGGAGCGGCCGACGATGCATCGACACGGCGTCCGGTAAGGTCGTAAAGTACAGCTGTGCGCCCGGCATCGTCAACAACGATGTCGCCTATGCCTGCCACCTCGATGGTGTACTCCGTAGTGGCAGACTCACCGTTAAGGTATACGGCCTTGATGCCTATGGTGTGGCTGCCGGGTGTGAGACCCGAGAGGGTGAAATTCGGGGTTGTGCTCTGACCGGCGTATTTGCCATCGACGTAGATGTCGAAGCGCACTACGTTGCCATAGTCAACAACGTCGGCCTCACCTTCGGCGGGGCCTACCGACACCATATCCACTTGTGACAGGAAGGCATCGGTCGAGGTGTAGTGCACGGCCACGCGGATGGTTTTGCCAGCGTACGATTCGAGCGGTGTGGAGTAGCGGGTCCATTCCTGAGCCGCAACGTGGTCGATTGAAGCGATGGGTGTGAATGCACCGGGGTCAGAGCCGTTCTCTGATACGCACATCTCCATTGTTTCGGTGTAGAGTGCTGAATAAGCCTTGGCAAGGAACGAGAACTCATAGCCGGAACGGATTTCGAACTCGGGGGAAATGAGCCATTTATCGGCCTTGGCCATCTGCGGCGAGAAGAAGACAATGCACTTGTCGCCGTCGGGCGCTGCGATTGCGGGGTCGGTAGGCATCATGGCCGGAACGGTCATCCAGGGGTTGAATACCATCGGGGCGATAGCCACTGGATTGGTGGCGCTGCCCGAACCGGGGAAGGTGACGATGTTGGATGTGCTTCCCAAGCCGATGGGATATACCGGCTGCTTGTCTTTGTCGACTGTCAGCCATTCTCCGAACTGGCCGGTGGCGAAATCGTCATACTCCTCGAAGCTGTCGGAGAAACCAAGGTTCTGATTCCAGCGCAGATCGTAATCGCCGTTCTCAAGCTGAGTAGCCGAGATGTTCCAGGGGTCAATGATGTTGTCGGCAAGAGCCACATTAACAGTGGTTGCGGGCTGGTTTACCTCGATGGTTTTGTGCCATGAGTTGTAAGCTCCTTCAGCGATGTTAGCCTCGTATGTGCCGTAAGGGAGCGATGGAATCACAGCCTTGCCGTCGGCTACGGTGATGGTGTAGGCGGTGGCGTCGTCGGTATTGACGAGTTCAATCTTCTGACCGTCAGGTGACAGGCTGCTGTCGGCGGTTACATTGAAGGTCACGGCCGACCAAATGTCGGCAGGTACGTTTAAATCGACAGTCGACATCTCGCTCTGTGCAGCCAGGTAGTGAGCCTCCACTCCGAGCGAGTGAGTGCCGGCTGCCACATCGGAAATCAGATAATTGCAGTTGAAGGTTGTGCCCTTGTGTACGCCGTCGAGGTAGATATAGAACGACTCGTTGACGTTGTCGGGTGACTTCGGAGCCACTCGGCGGCTCACAGCGGCAGCCTCGGCGGCACGGGGCTGACCGACATACACGTCGTCGACCATAAGCATGAATGCGCCGTAAAGGTTGGCATGACCCACATAGCGTATAGCGAAGCGAATCTGCTGTCCGGCGTAAGCCGACAGGTCGTAGCTCATGTTCTGCCACTGTGAATAGCTGACAACCTCGTAGTTGCCCTTGTCGAGGCGCACGAAGTCATCCTCGCCGGGGTTGTCGGTAACGGTGGTTACATATACCATGAAGCGTTCGGGGTACTGGTCGGCGGCTTTGGCCTTGAACTCGAGTACGTTGTCGGTGCCTGGGGTGATGACCGGCGAGATGAGCCAGTCGTTGTTGGCATTGCCCGATGAGGTGCGGATGAAGCCTATGTACTGCTGGCCACTGTAGGGGCGCAACACTGGGTAGTCGTACCACCATGTGGGGCTTACGGTCAGCGGGTTGATTACCTGAGCGTACTGCATAGCGCCGCGGTTGGGATACATACCCACCAGCGGGGCGGCAGCCTCTTCGTCGCCGTCGATTCCGGTCCATTGGCCGAAGCTGATGGCGAAGGGGTCGTAGCTTTCGAAATCATCGAAGAAAACGGGCGCCTCGGTGTTCCACGACAGGGCGACGTCGTTACGGCCGGTCATGGCGTCGTGAATCAGGTCGGCCTTCAGGGCGAAGGGTTTGCGAGTTTTCTCCACAAGGGTGACAGCGACACTCTGCTCGGCAGGAGTCTCGGCTACGACGAAATCGCGCACGAGAGTCACGAAGCCATTGCGGTTGATTTCGAGTTTATGATTGCCGGGATACACTTTTACCGAGCATTTACCCTCGGCATCGAGTGTCAGCCCGGGGTATTCGGCAGAGTAGTCGGTCTGGGTAAGTGTTACCGGCTGCCCCTGGAGATTGTCGCCGGCTACCGATTCCACAGTGATGGAAAGTTTTACCGAGGGCGACTGCGCCGCAGCGCAGAGCGACAGCGCTACAGCAATCAGCAAGAATGTATTACGCAGAAAATTCATAGTAATCTACTGGATTAAATCTACCGGGTTAAAGAATCTAAAGAGTATGCCCGGCACAGGCCGGGCCTGTGACAGACATACTCTCTGAGAATTATTAGATGAATCAGCGAGCTACGCGGTAAGCCTTGACAGTGTTACCGTCGGATACTCGTACTACATACAGACCATGGTCTACCGAATCGAGAACCGACAGGCCGCGGCCTTCGGCTACCTTGACACCGGAGATGCTGTAAACTTCAACCTTGGCGTCTGCCGGGATGTCATTGTAAACACCGTCGATACCCTCAACATAGTCGTCAACGCCGCTGATGGTGAAGTCGTCGAAGAATGCCAGATTCGAGGGCCCTAATGTGGTGTGGCGAACAGCAATCTTGATATCCTTACCTTCGTAAGCCGAGAGGTCTACGTCGTAGTGGTTCCACTCACCGTCGGCGAGGAACGGCATCTCGGTGTCGCTCATCACTACAGAGAAGTCGGCTGGCTGGGGATTGTCGAGCTTCTCGGTAACGAGTACGGTTACATGGTGCTTGGGATCGGGCATAACGCTGTTGATTGATTCCCAGTTGCGGGCATAGAAGTCGAAGCGCGAATTGGCGGTGGCCTTCACTTTCCTGGAGATAATCCAGTTGTCGGCGTTGCCGCTCTGGGGCGATGAAGCTACGAGAGCCCACAGGCCCGAAACAGGTTTCATCATGCCGTACATACCGTGCTCCTTGGAGTCGTTTTCGGCGCTGAATGCACCGCGCACACCGTCGGCGCTGTAGTATATCCAGTATGACGAGAAGCTGTAGTTGGCACCGTTGTCAGCATCGATCATGGTGAAATCTTCGTCCCATACATAGTCGAGGTCGTTAGGCTCGAACGAGTAGTAATATATGCCCTTGGCGAGAGCTTCGCCGCTTACGGGGAATGTTACGGTGTAGCCGCTCTCGAATTCGACTGTCATGTTGTCGGTGACTTTCGATGCGGTTTCACCGGCGTTGAACTGCAGGTTGAACTGCTTGCCCTGACCGGCTGCGATAACATCACCGGCCTTGATGGAGCTTTCGAACGAAGGTGTAGTGAACGATACGCTCTTAACCTTGAGAGCTTCAGAACCCTGGTTGAACATGGTGAAGATGTCGCCCGAGTTGATTGCCTTGTTGTAGTTGACCTTGCCGGCGTTCCATGAACTGATGTTGAACGAAGCCGCGCTCGACTTGCTCTCCTCGATTACGATATGGGTGAGCGATGCGCCCTCGTCTTTACCGCTGAGGCTGTAGTGTGCCCAACGGAACTGAACTTTCTTACCGGCATAGTTCGAGAGGTCGAACGACTCGTTGATCCAGAATTTCTTGCCGTCCTCGCCGGCTTTGGTCGAAATGGTCGACAGGGTTGTCCACTCGCCGTCGGCGAAGATGTCGAAGTTGTTGTAGCTGATGCCGTTGTCGGGCTCTTCATTTACCTTCTGAGCGAGGCCTGTGGGATCAACCTTCATGTCGGCGGGGTGTTCGTCGCCCCAGAGGAACGAAATCTTCATGGCCTTGTCGGCGGGGAGCTGGAACTCGGGAGTGACAACTGCGTTGTGGTCGCCCGTGTTAAGCCATGTTGTGGCAAGTACGCCGTAGGTATTACCGTCGGCGGTGTAAGGGTACATAGTGTTTACATACCATGAGCGGCTGTAGTTCTCGCTGGGAATCAGCAACCAGCCGTTGGGAATCTCGTCGGTGAGGAAGTTCTGTTCGTAGGGGAATTCAGTAATGGAAGCGTCGGGCTGAGTTGTGAAGCTCCAGCGTGGAGCCGATGTGTTGTCGCCCTTGCTGTTGTAGCCTACTATCTTCCAGTAGTAAGTTGTTTCGTAGTCGCAGACGGGGATAGTGTAAGTAAGCTTGTTGCCTACATCTTCGCCGTTAACGAGGTTGTCGGCTGCTGAGTTGGTACCGACATAAACCTTGTAACCTTCGGCGAACTGAGCGGGGCCCCACTCGAGTTTGATATCCCGGGGATAAACATCGGTAGCGCCTTTCTGGGGAGAGATGACGGTAGCGGCTGCGGGCACACCGTCAGCGCCTACTACATGAGGCAACAGCACACGGTCAAGGGTGAACGAGGAGTGCTCGGCCGCACCTGATTCGCTGTCGTATTCAACTGCGGGATAGAACCAGCGTACGTAGCACTGGTCGCCGCCTGTACCGAGGTCAACCTCGGCTGTCAGGGTCTGGTTGAGACCGTTCTGCCAGTCGGAGGTCCATTTGTTCTGCCAGTTGTCGCCGCCGTCGTACGAAACCTGCAGATTGATGTCGTATTCGGGAGCGGTCTCGCCATCGTAGGAATTATAATAGGTGAAGGTCACCTTGCCGCCTTCGCTGAGGTCGAGGCGCGGCGAGCGGAGTGAGGTGTTGCTCACGTCGCCCGAGCCGAATGCACTGTGTTCACCCTCGATGGGACTCGAGGTCCATCCCCAGCCGTTGTTGGACCAGCCGGCAGGGGGGAAGTAATCGTTGAATGTCTCCAGGGTGTAGCCGTCGGGAATCAGCTGTTTGGCAGCGCTGATTTCGATTGTAACATCACCGCCGGTGGTATGCATCACCACGTTGCCGGAAGCAGCCGAAGTCATCGAAGCCTCGTAGCAGAGCTGGAAGTCGAGCGAGCGGTATGTATCGAGGTCGACCGTGGTCGGATCGAAGGTAGTGGTCACGCCCCTGGGGAGATCGATTGAGGTAATCTTCAGGCCATCCTTACCGATGTTGGTGAGGGTCATCACATCTGAATAGATATGCTCGCCCACATACACGTTGCCGAAGTTGTAGCGGTTCATGCTCACAGAGGGCACCGGACCGGTTGGCGGGGTGAATTTCTTGACCGACACATTGTCGAGCCATACACCGTTGGCCAGAGGCTTGAGCATCTTGTACACGAAAGCAATCTTCACTTTGGAGCCCTGGTAATAGCTGAGGTCGATTTTGGGTGTAAAGAAGTCCCATGTTCTGATTGGGTAAGTTGTGATTCCGGCGTCGCGGAGCATCTTCTCGTTATGGATGCTGAACACAGTCTCGGCACCGGCGAGATTGTCGTTCTCGACGATGCGCACCTGCAGGTCGTAGCGTTCGTCGTCGGTGGAGGCCAGGGGACTTACCTGGAATGTGAACTGCAGCTGATAGGTATCGGTGAGGTCGAGTTCGGGCGTAAGCAGAATTTCTTCGCGTGGGCCTTTACCCTCTGTGTCCGATGAGAACATCGCGCCGGTACAGCTTGCGCTGTTGTTCGTCGAGAGGACGTTGCCGTCCATATCAGTCTTTTTCTCGTGGGTGTTGTACCAATTGTACTTGGCAATGTTGCCTGCATAGCTGTTGACCGTAGTCCAACCGGCACCTTTAGCCACAGGGGTAGGATTGTCGCCCGTGTTACCGGTTTCGAAATCCTCGCTGAGAATGACATCCTGAGCCTGTGCCGTAACACCGGCGGCAAGAGCCATACCCAACAGTGAAAGACAAATTTTCTTCATACTGTGATTTAAAATGTAAATGATAAAATGTGATATCAAGTACTCGAGCGCCTACGCGCTGATAGTTTTGTTATATGGCAGATATTCTGCCTGTATTGGAAGTTCAGTGAATTTTCGAGTAAGCTTTGTGACTTTTGGGAGTTAATAATCTGTTCGTTTAAGAAACTGTTTAAATTAATTTGTCGAAGGAATTGATATCATAAAATATCAGAGATGCCGACAAAGGCCTCAATGACAAGACAAAATAAATTTCAAACAATCTCTAATGGTTCCGGGCATCAGCGTCCGGATTAGAAAGCCACGGCGGAGCTAACCGCCGTGACCTTAATTCAGTACAGTGTCAGCGACACTGCATCGGTTCTTTATTTACGGATATACACCTTGCGGCCGTTCACGATATAAATACCGTTCGACGGGTTGTAAACGCGTATACCCTGGAGGTTGTAGATGGCACTGTTGCCGAGTTGGTCGGCATTCACGCCCTCGATGCCTACATAACCGAAGTCGTCGCGCAGGCCGGAATCGGTGTTGAAGTGGATGCCTTCGAGAACTACGCCGTTAGCGCCGGCGAGATAAGCATGGAAGGGATTAACCTCGGTGGCGGTGATGTTGTTGGCGTTGTCGCCGGTTGCGGGCTGACCTTCAAGGAGCACCTTGCATCCGTCGAGCACGAACATACCGGTTTCTACAGGAGTGGCGGTGAATACGCCGCTGAACTTGAGGGTCTCGGTCTGGGTCGAGCCGGGTTCGGCAATCAGTTCGATGCCCTTGGCTGCAAAGTGTGCATCAGCAGCCTTGCTCAGGTAAACGAGGTAGGGCACGCCGGCCTCAAGGTCGCCTGTGTGGAGGTTGAACTGAGCCGTGGGGACAGTGCTTGTGCCCTGGCCGTTGTCGCCGGCAAGGATATGAATCTGAGCATCGTCACCGAAGAACTCGAGTGCCTGCTCACGGGTCATATCGAAGGGAAGTGCTACGGTATTGATACCTGCAGGCCAGGTCATATCCACATTGAGGATAGTGGCGGGTGTAGCTACGAACGAGGTATTCTCGTTGGTGATGTTCTGAGTGAGCATCAGAGTGAAGTCGAGAACCTTGTTCTCAGAGAAGGTCACAGCCTCTTCGGTGTAGTCGCGGGTGTCGTCCTTAGTTGCGGTAACGTTGTATGCGCGGCTGCTGTCGATTACGACGACGGCGTACTTGCCTTCGGAGTCGGATGTAGCCTCGTACTGAACGCTGTCGGTGTCGTCGCTTGTCAGACGTACCACAGCACCTTCGGCAACAGTATTGTCAACGTTGTAGACGGTACCGCTGACGGTCACGGGGTTGTAGGTGGCATACCCGAAGTCGTCGCGCAGGCCCGAGCCGGTGTTGAAGTGGATACCTTCAAGCAGCAGACCGTTGGCGCCTTCGAGATATGCGTGGAAGGGAGCTACCTCGGTAGCGGTAATGTTGTTGGCGCTGTCGCCGGTTGCGGGCTGGTCCTCAGTGAGAACCTTGCAGCCGTCGATTACGTACATACCGTCAGCTACGGGGGTGGTGGTGAATACGCCGTTGAACTTAACAGTTTCGGTCTGAGCCGAACCGGGTGTGGCAATCAGTTCGACACCCTTGGCTGAGAAGTGTGCGTCGGCGTCTTCGGTAAGGTAAACGAGGTAGGGTACGCCGGCCTCGAGGTCACCTGTGTGGAGGTCGAACCGGGCAGTGGGAACGGGGTTGATACCATTGCCGTTGTCACCTGCGAGGGTATGTATCTGCGCGTTGGCGCCGAAGAACTCGAGAGCCTGTTCGCGGGTCATGCCGAAGGGAAGTGCTACGGTGTTGATACCTGCGGGCCATGTCATATCCACATTGAGGATGGTGGCGGGTGTAGCTACGAACGAGGTATTCTCGTTGGTGATGTTCTGGGTGAGCATCAGAGTGAAGTCGGCCACCTGGCTCTCTTCGAAGCCGAGAGGCTCCTCAGTGTAGTCGCCGGTGTTGTCCTTGGATGCAGTAACGTTGTAAGTGCGGCTGCTCTGGATAACATTGACAGTGTATTTACCCTCGGCATCGGTGGTGGCTTCATACTGAATTTCGTCGGCATCGTTGCTGACCAGACGTACTACAGCGCCTTCGGCGGGGGTATTGTCGACATTCCTGACGGTACCGCTCAGGGTTTTGGGATCAACCTGGAGCTTAAGGTACATTACAGGCACTACGGTCTGAGACCATGCCTGTGATTCAAAGGTCGATTGATTGTCATTACTATGACCATATCCGTTATTGGAGGTCGAAGCAACCAGTTTCGTCCTCTTATATCCATTACCGTTGGCTGCAGATACAAGACGGAGCGACTTGCCGCTCTGGTAAACGATAGGCTCTGCTAAGTCTATTACAAGAACGTCCGATTCTTCTGAGGCCTCATCGAACTGATGGTCTGTCAGGTCAAGAATCTTTGTCATCGATTCCACATTGTATGCACCATTCTCAGGCTGTGTCTGCTCAGTATCGTCGGTAAACTCATAGTACATAGTAAAGTTACGCGTCACATTGCCGGCGACCGTGCCGCGGAACTTGATTTGTGTGATTCTCTCGCCACCGGAAAGGCCGAGCTCTTCGGGAGTGTAGAGAACAACTGCGGTACTGTTCTTGTCCCAGAAATTCACAAGGCTGTTCTGTGTGTAGTCCTGAGTTGGTGTTCCCACTACAACTTCCGACATAGCTACCTCCTGAGTGAAGGTTACGTCAACAGGTTCGGTGGCAACTTCGTAATCTCCGGCAGCAATCTTCACATATACGGGGAATGTGCCTACCTGAGACGAACGGAATGAGAAATTAATCGGAGCGACCGACGAAGCGAGCGAGTGCTGTGATTCAAGTACCGGTGTCGATTCGACAACGAACGGCTTGTCGCCGACGAAAGCGGTAACGGTATACGAACCGGCCTCTTCGTTATTCAGGCCGACATTACGCAAAGTTACACTACCCTTTGCCAAATTGTTCTGCATGGCTGTGGCGGGGATGTTGGATCCTTCGATAATCCAGTCATGAGCAACGTCGCAAACGGTAAGGCCGTAGATTTCATCGAGCTTGGCACGCCCGGTGATGATGAAGCCGAGGTAGTAGTCGCCGGCTTCGGGAACTGCGACACTGAATGTCTTCCAGGAGGTTGTCATTTTGGTGTCCTCGTCCTCGAAGTCACCGCAAACCGAACCCAGCAGAGTGCGCGTTTCTTCGCTGGCAAGAGCGTCACGTGTAGCGGCTGCTACCACCTGGATTTTGCCTTCAGTCCAGCTGGTGTTGTTGATACATCCGTTGAACGCAATTGTTTCGCCTGCTGTAGCATGGAGCTTGGGCGAAATCAGCATATTGTCGGTCGAGGATGAGCAGGTGGCGTACACATCGGGTTCAGAGTATGAGCCGCCGTTGCTGAGCGAGATGTTTTTCTGGAAGAGAGCTCCCTTAGGCCATTCGCCGGTGGTGGTGCCGTTGTCGAACGAGCCGTACCACTTGGTGGTATCAAGCAGTTCGCCGTTTACAGCGAGGGTATAGGTCTGGTTGGCACCGTTGCCGTCAACCCATACGATCGAGAGGTCGCCTGAGTAAGCGCCCGGTTGGGTAGCCGAGAATGTGATGTCGACCTGCTGACGCTCCTTGGCTGCTACGGTAGCCTCGGAGACGCTGGCGGTGAAGCCTGCGGGTACAGTGATGGAGCTGACGGTCAGCGGGGCTGTACCGTGGTTGTAGATTTCAAATTCCTGTTTGAGATTCAAATCGTTCACACGACCGAAGCTGATAGGTTTAACACGGTTTGTGGGTTCGTAGTTACCGGTGCTTGTGCCCTTATCGAAGAACGCGAAGAAGGGTTCGTTGGTAATTTTGAGCGTTTTGACGGGCGATTTGAGAATAGTACCGTCATTGAACTCAAACTGGAAATAAACATTGAAAACAGTAGTAGCATCTACAGTAGGAGTCCAGCTTTCGGTGCAGACGAAACGTTTTGTATCTTTAGCGCTTGCCGCAACATCGGCTGAGGTGGCTTCGCCCTTGAGCTCACCGTCGGCATAAAACTTCACGGAGTAGTCGGAGGCAGTAAGCCCGAGAGCAGGAATAATCTCCACAGCCGGGGTGAAGGACTGGCCCGACTGCTTCTGGTCGGGAACATCTATGGTTTTGAAGAAAACATCGTGACTGATGCCCTCAACCTTCTTCAGTCCTACGATATTGTCGAGCTTAACACGCCACAGGGCGAAAGCAACATAGTAGTCGCCGGCCTCGGTGATGGTAATCGACTTGTTCTGGAAACTGCTGGTAAGAGTGCTGCAGGGGATATCAGCGATGGGGTCACCCCAGTTCTGACGGTCGGTGGAGATGTAGACCTTAAGGCCCTGTTCGGCCGAAGTGTTGTCTTCGTAAGCTACGTCGAATGTCATGACATCACCAGCCTCGGCATGGAGCTTGGGAGTGATGAAGCGGTTGTTTTCGGTAGCGTAACCTGATGAGGCATACGATTTCAGGTATACGTCGTAGGCACCCGAACGATAGTTGTAGTCGGAATTGACACCTGATTCGGCAATCGAACCTTCAGGCCACAGGGGCTGTGATTTAGTGTTGTTGAAGTCGGCTGTCCATGTGCCTTCGGCGATTACAGTAGCCGACATGGGCAGAGAATAGGTCTTGTCGGTGCCGTTGTTGTCGTAGCGAATTTCAAGGTTGCCGTTGAACACGCCGAAGGCGGTAGCAGGCTGGGTGATTGTAACTTTCTTAATCCCTTTTGATGCAACGGTGAACCCACCGGCGGGAACACCATCGGCGGTGAAGCCGTCGGGTATTGTCACACTCTTGATGGTCAGTGGTGCTACGCCGTCGTTGTAGATTTCATACGACTTGGCTGCCGCTTCCGAAATAATACCGAAGTTCTGGGTGTTTGTCTCGGATATAGAATATGTGGCCGATGTACCGGCCTCGCGGAATACAAATTTCGACTTGTATTCGTTGTAACCCGAATCGGCACATTTGACGCTTGTACCGTTGAGGTTCTCGCGGATAAACACCTTAATGCTCTGGTACGAGTTAGGCCATACTGAGGTTACATCTGTGATAGTAGCCACAACATCGAACGGTTCAGAGGTGTCGCCCACGCCCAGCGAATAAGGCACTGCAGTGGTGCCGAGCACCGAATCGTCCTTACCGTTGATAATCGACACTGAGTAGTTGGTGTCGCCGGGGTTTAGCGCCACCGGGCCGTCGTTGGTAACTGTAACCGTGTAGGTCATCACCACTGAACCGTCGTCGAGCTGGTCCCACTTCTTGGTACCGGTGGTTTCTGAAGGCACGATTGTTGCGAGTTTCATGCTCGGCTCCGAAATGATTTCAGCTGAAGTGGCAGTAAAATCGTCGATGAGCACATTGTGACCCTGGTAGGCGATACGTGCGGGGGTGTCGAGATGTACCGTTACAGCAGTCCAGTCGGTTTTTGAGAGCTTCGTATCGCCGGATGCGCTGATGTCATACAGCGCAATCTGGCTGCCAAGAGTGAGATCGTCACTGATATTGTACACGGTCATTTTGCAGTTGTAGGATGATTTGGCCTTGACGTACAAAGTCACATCACCCGACACAACCGGAGTGACAAGCAAATCGGTAACCGGTGACATATCCCAGGAAGATTCGCCGGCCTCCTGTTTGCCGATCTCGAGCGCGCCCGAGCCATCGCGACCCTGAGTGTCGCGGTAGGTGTAACTCATGTAGTAAATGTCGCCATAAGTATCGACAATTTTGCCGACCTTGTGCTTCCAGCATGGCGCCACCTTGAAGGCATGTTCCGACGTGTTGATTGAAGTATTGAAATTGACAGTATACGAACTTTCCGGTTCGGCCTCCGCTGTCAATGTCATACTCGCCGCAGTCAGTAATGCCATGCAGAGATGTCTATACTTCTTCATAAGCAAGATGAATATTGATAAAAAATTGATTGGAATTACCTCAAAGATGGGTTAGTCGGTCCAGCAATCATGAATAATATGGATTTCCGGCATAAAAACATCCTATAATTAATATGCACAAAATTCACATTAATATGTTGTGGAATAGACACTGATGCAAAGTTATAAATTTTACTGGATGATACAAAAAAATATAATTCTGAATTTTTAGAATTATTTTTATCCGGCTCGAAAAATATACGAAAAGAGCTTATGAGGGAAAGTGGCAAACGTAAAAACGGCAATGTATCATGGTGTGGATACATTGCCGTGAGGACGTTATGCTGATAGCAAGGGGGAAAAATACTATTCAGCGGCGAGGGGATTATTCGGCAGGCTTGCCGTCGGGCCACCAGGTACAGTTCTGGAACTCGAATGTGGCTTTATCGGTTACGAGATAAGTGGCGGTATAGGCTGTTGTGGTAGAGCCGTCGTAAGCCGAGAAATTAATGATGTAGTGAAGTTCAACACCGGGGATGGGAGCAGCCTCGGGATGGAACTTTGCGAGCACGGCGGGGAGCAGGATGGTGCAGAAACGGGTCTTTTCGGTCTCGACTATCTGCTCGTCGGTGTAGCCTTCCCATCCTTCGGGATATTGTGCGCGGGCGCTGCCTGCACGCAGGTCGACGTTGTTCTGGTAAGCTGATGTGCCGGTCCAGTACTCATTGTTGCCGTAGGAGGTTACATAGAACTTGCCCGACTTGATTGATGTATCACCCAGGGGCACACAGATGTTTTCGTATACCCAGTCGACGCACGCCTGATAGTATGTTGCCGAGAACGACTGGCCTTTGCCGGCGGGGAGAGTAATCTCGACATCGGGATTGTAAATCCACTTGCCGTTGGCGCGTACAAACTGTGAAGTTTCGGTTTCGACACCGCTGTAGAGCACCCATTCCGAGCCGTTGAAGTCGTACTTGTCGCAGGTGAGCGACGTGGTCGAGTTGGCATAGAGCTTGTAAACCACATACTTGGTGTCGCCGGCGGCGGCATACGGGAATTTCGAGGCGAGGAACTTGGGCAGTTTTGCCTTGGCGTTTGCGGCATTGAGGTCGCTGCGGGCACCCATAGCTGTATAATCGGCGGGATTAAGGGCAACAAAATCGGTTGCGAGGTTCCACTTCGAACCGTTGAAGTACCATACCGAATTGAGCGTTTCGAAGGGCACCTCAACTGCGGGAGCCTTCACTGTGAAGCGGCGGTTGGCCGACTTGGCGCCCTGCTCGATGGTGTTGATGATGAAGTTGCAGTATTTCGAGCCTGAGATGCTGATGAACCAGCCGGTGATTGTAACGGTCGAACCGTCGGTGAGGGCTTCTTTCTGTGCATCGGTAGCGTAGTAAACGCTGCCCTTGGCTGTTGCGTCTTCAGAGAGCACGATGTTGATATTTTGGCCGCTAATTGCTACAGTACCGGTGATACGTGCATAGACAGCAAGCTGGTTGGCCGGGCGACTGAGCACAGCATCGAGGGCGGCGGCATCATATACCACAGGTGCGGGATATGTATAGTCCTGCGAACCCATCACCTCGATTTCGGCACCCATCGCAATCTGCAGGTTTGTATTCTTGAACGAAGTGGATGTGCCGTTGAGCTTAAGCTGTGTGCCTACGGGGTAAGTGGCGGGGTCGAAACCCGAGCCCATGTATACGAAGATAGTACCGGTCTTGTCGGTCAGGGTGAAACCTGAAGTGCAGGCACCGGATACCACGCCGAATATTTCAACATCCACATCAGGAACAATCGAGCCGACAACGCTCGACATCTCGAATACTTCGGGCTGGGGGGTGTCGCCGCCGCCGACGTTGCCGAACACCGGTTCCTGCGAGCTCTCGTTGTAGGTGACATAGGCGTATTGGCCCTCTTCAGCATCGTCGTAGAAGTCGGCGACTACGCTCTGAAGATATTTCGACGCCGGATGTGACGGAGCGAATGCGTCGATGAAGTTGTCGTCGCTGTCCCACACGAAGTGCTGATAGTCGCTTGTGGTGACGGTGTACTCCGAGGCATTGGCTGCGGCGTAAACACATTCGGGCTGACCTACCTCCACATTATAAGTCACGGAGATAGCCGAGCCGTCGGTGAGGGTGAAATAGGGGTTGTCGGTGCTGTTGAGGAAAGCCGGGATATAGTCGCGCGGATTGATTTTCTCATTGAATGCGGCACGCGAGCCCACAGCGGCGAGTTCATCGGCAGCGCCGGCCTCTTCGGCCATGCTCTTATTGGTGGAGTTGGAGGCTATCAGTTTATACTGGGCCGCCGAGAGGGTCATCTCACGGTTCTCCTTCTGGGTAGTGGTGATGTTGGAATCGAAGCCGTCGAGATGCTCGTCGTTCCAGGAGTTTTCATCACACCCGGTCAGAGAGGCCATGGCAGCGAGTGCCGCGATGGGGAAAAAGAATTTCGTTTTCATCTTTATATATTATGGTGTGATTAGAAGTTTACACGAAGTTTGAGTGAGTAGGTGCGTCCGAACGAGTAGAATACGCGGAACACGTTGTCCCATTCGCCCTTGACGCCGGTGGTGTTGTAAGCGTCGACTACGTAGTTGTAATTGAAGAGGTTGTTGACATTACCGCTGAGACGAGCGTCAACGCCGCCGATTTTGAAGCCGTAAGAGGCCGAGAGATCGAACTGCTGTCCCCAGGGAATTTTCCAGGGGTCTTTTACGGTTATGTCCTTGCCCGGGGTGAAGCTTGAGCCTGAAACGACATAGTCTGAGTAGTTGTTGGTGTTGAATGTCCAGTCGGCACCGATGCGCCATCCCTTCCAGGGATAGAATGTTGCGGAGATCGAGCCGGTGGTCTGAGCTGTGCCGCCCACTTTGACATCCTTCTGCATCAGACGTGATTTCAGGTGGTCTTCAGCACCGACACCCGATGCGGGAGTACCGTTGAGGGCCGCAAGAGGTGTGCCGTCGGGGCCGTAAACGTAACCGGTGGGGTTTGATGCCCAGGCGAAGTCGCCGATTGAAATCATAGCGTCGAGTTTAACCCAGGTGGCAGGGCGGTAAACTGCGGCGAGTTCGAGACCCATGTGACGGGCGTTCACGCCGTTCATGACGAACGAACCGGTCTGGCCGGCCATATCGCCGGTGAGGTCGAGCGAACGGGTTGTCACCTTGTCGAACCACTTGCTGTAATATGCGTTGAAGTCCAGCGAGAAGGTCTTCGAATGGAAGCCGTAGCCCAGCTCGAACGACATGATTTTCTCATTCTTGGGACGCGAGTTCACGGCCACCGAACGCTCCGGATACAGGAACACACCGGCCGAGAAGTAAGGCGCACGCGAGATGTAACCGAGGTTGACGAACACATTGTTGTGACGGTCGATATTGTAATTGGCGCCGCCCTTGATTGTGCCGCCGAAGAAGTTGTGCCAGTCGGTTTTTCCGTTGGCCTCGTCGTAGTAATATTTATTGTAGAGCTTGTAGCCGGTGTTCGAAGCCGAACCCGAAACCACAATGTTGAGTTTCTTCTCGAGAGTGGTGTATTCGCCCTGAAGGAAGATGCCCTCGTTGTGGGTGTAGCCGTCGTAGTCGCGGTAAACCTTGTCGCCAACGCCGAGTTTCTCGTAAACCCATTCGAGGTTGGTCTGGTTCAGGCCGGGACGGTTGATGGCTTTCACGCGCGAGCGGTACACGTCGTCCATAAAGTATTCACCGTCATAAAGGTCGATAATTTTGGCATAGTGTTCGGCCTTGTAGTAACGCAGGTCAAGACCGCCGGTGAATTTGAGTTTGTCGTCGAGGAACGAGTTCTTGTAGGTCGAAACCAGGCCGTACCAGTCGTGCGAGTTGATATTGTCGGCCATAACCATGTTCGAACCGGTCTGCGACTGCTGGTTCATCAGCTGAATCTGATTGTAGCCGAATGTACCGTCGGCGTTGCGGAACTGTGTCAGGAGTTCACCGTCGCTTACGCCGTACCAGGAACTGGAGGTGATTTTCGAGCCGTTGTACTCAACGTCGCGGTAGAGACCCTTGTAACCGCCGCCGCGGGCGAACGACATATAGAATGTCGACGACAGCGACGACTTCTCGTCGATTTGCCAGATATGGTTCAGCGAAATCTGGGGCTTGTGGTAGTGGTTGAGGTTCGATGAGCGGCGCTGTCCGTCGAGGCCGTAACCCCAAGTGGGGTTGTAGCGGTAGGGGCTTTCGCCGTCCATGTAACGTTCGCCGTATTCTTGCCATCCCATGATGGTGAGACCGTCCTGCGAGGAGCGTTTGTTGTGGGTCTGAGGCGCGCCGAAGGCTGTCAGCGACAGCTGGTGCGCGTCGTTGATGCGCTTCGAGATATTGAGGAAGTAGTTGTAGGAGTTGAACCATGTGCCCTGCACATAGCCGTCGCCCCATTTGCGCGAACCCAGCAGCGTTACAGCCCAACCGTTCTTCATCATGCCGGTGGAGACTTTCACGCCGATCTGGTTCATGCCGTCGTTGCCCATTCCGTACCATACGGAGCCGCCGCGCCTTGCGTCGAGCCCCTGAGTGGTGATATTGATGGTACCGCCTACCGAGGGAGCAGCCAGCAGGGCGGCGCCGAGGCCGCGTTGGGTCTGAATGTTTGAAGCTACGTCCGACAGGCCGGCCCAGTTGCTCCAGTATACGCCGCCCCACTCCATATCGTTGATGGGGATACCGTTGACGAGTACGGCCACGTTATTCGATTTGAAGCCGCGCATATTGGTCTTGGCGTCACCGAAACCGCCGCCGTCCTTGGTGGTCCACACACCGGGGGTGGTCTTGAGGATTTCGGGGAACTCCTGAGTACCGAGTTTGAACTCGATGTCATTGGCATTGACCTGTGAGAGGGCCACGGGGGTTTCACGGGTGCGGGCCAACGACTGTGTCACAATCACGTCGTTGAGCATCACGCCATCCTCTGAAAGGACGATGGTGCCCATGTTTGACGCTGCGGGCGCTGTCTCTTTCTTGAAACCGACGAATGAGAAAGCAAGCCGGGCATTGTCCGGGGCGTCGACGGCGAAACGACCGTCGACATCGGTGGCGCCGAGAGCACGGCCGCCGTCAATCGATACCGTAGCACCGGCGATAGGTTCATTGCCGCCGTCGACCACGGTTCCTTTGCATTTTATAGTCTTGGCGGTGGCCACCGAGAACAGGCATGCCACCATAAGGACTGTCAATGCAGAAAAGAATCTTTTCATTGCACGAATTTAAAGGTTAGAAATATAATTGATTATGTAATATTTCGCGATTAACAAGGATTTATGGTTACAATTATTAATCCCAAAGAGTAAGATTACTACACACTCTAATAAGGCGAGGACAAAAAGAGACGTGCAGCGTGTTAAATTTCGTTCAAATTTACGAAAATGTTTTAACATCAGCAATATCCGAGCTAAAAAAAAAAGCGGTGAGCATCGATGGCACACCGCCTGAATAATTATAGAGGCTGTTTGTCTGAACCTTTTTTGGGAATGAGAACACTGATGATTATAATAACAGTGAGTCCCAATGAAAACCAGAAACCTATACTTGCATCTATACCGTTGCTTCTTACTATTGCAGAAGATAATGCTATCGCATACGGCAATGAAAAATCCTGGAGATTTATTTTCACAGAATTGCGAAAAGGCATCTTATTCTTTAACAATATACATAATCCCAAACCCAATAACGCGATAATGCCTACGGTCAGAGAAATGTACAATATCAGCCGATCGCCCAATAAACCGATTGTGATAAACGGCAATGCAGCTGCAAGAATTTCAGAACAGGTAGCCGGAAGTGAATTTCTTTCGAACATGATTATTAAGTTAGAGGCTGTTTAAAATAAGTATTAATGGCCACTGGAACGTTAACATTTATTATTAATCAGCCAATTGTTGTGCAAAAGGCCATCTTTTAGACCAATACTGCAAACTATACCCCATTACTGCGAAACCTGAGTATAGACATTCTTCTTCTTCAGATGTTAGTTCTTTAGATGCTTTAACCACAGAAGTATAATGAGATATTACTTGATTCAAATCAGTTTGAAATTGAGGATACAATCTACTAACTATATTAATTTAATGCATATCTACTCGCAAAATATACGGAAATTTTAAATATTTAATCATAAACATAAGCAAAAAAAAGAAAATAATATTGGATAATAAAAAAATGGATGTTCAATTTTTAACCGCCGTCCCCGCTTTATACAGGGAAGCAGTTAAAAACTGCACATCCACTATTGCGCCGTCAGTGGCTTATGGGGATTACTTCACTACGAAGGAGTTGGTGGTGACGCCATCAGCTGTAGCGAGGCGTGCCACGTAGCAGCCCTGGGGCAGAGCGACGAGCACAGCGCCTGAAACGGCGGTCTCGGCTACAATCTGGCCGGCCATATTGTATACCGTGAGGCGACCCTCTTCGGCTACTGCCTGCACGCCACCGTCAACTGCGCTGAGCTGAGCCTTTGCGGCTTCGGCAGCGTCGATACCGTCGGCTTTCTTGAAGTTTGCCGAAAGACGGGTATAGATACCGGGCATATCGAAGGTGGTACCCTCCTGAGGTTCCTCCTCGTTGAGCGAGAAGTTTGCGAATGCGTAACCATCGGCGGGTGTGGCGTTGATAATCAGCGGCAGGTATTTGGTGACCTTCGAACCGTGGGCATAGGTGTTGCCGGCGGCGTCGGACACTGTAACCGAGCCGTTGGGTGAGCTCAGGATGTCGAGGTAAGCGTTGTCGCAGCCGCCGTTCGAGCCCTTGTGGTTGGGGGTCCAGCCGCGATATTCGGCTATCGATGAGTCGGCGCGTTTTGCCTCGTTCTCGACCTTGTCGTCGGCCAACGCCACGCCGAGGTTGTAGTGGAGTTTGTTGGGGTCTTCATCGCCCAGGTCGATACGCTCGGGAAGTTTATAATACAGGTCGTTGAGCTGCTCGGCATTCATACCGTTGCCGTTGACGTAGAGCATGTGGAGGTTGGCGTTCTTCGACAGGTCGATGTCCTTGATGTCATTGTTGGCGAAAGAGAGCTCGTAGAGGAGGGTGTTCTTCGATACGTCGAGCGATGTGAGGAGGTTGTTCTCAACCGACAGGTCGGTCAGGTTGGTGTTGTTGGTCACATCGAGCGAGGTGAGCTGGTTTTTGCCGATGTAGAGCTCTCCGAGGGCAGTGTTCTTCGACAGGTCGACGGAGGTCAACTGATTGCCGAAGAGGTGTGCATAGTTCAGCAGCGGGTTCTTGGTGAGGTCGATCGACGAGAGATTGTTGTTCTTAACGTCGAGATACTGCAGGTAGGGCATGTTGGTGACGTCGATAGAGTTCAGTCGGGCAATGCCGTCCTCGCCGAATCCGTCGGAGTATGCCTTGAGCATCAGCAGGTTGTTGTTGTGACTGAGGTCAACTGAGGTAAGGTTGTTATAGCTGATGTCGAGGATGTTGAGGTTGGGGCACTTCGAGAAGTCAATGCTCGAGATGGGGTTCCAGTAGCTGTTGAAGAGGCGCAGGCCCGGGCAATTGCTGAGGTCGGCTCCTGTAATATGGTTGTCCCATAAGCCGAAGTCGGCAGCCACGTCGCCGTAGCCGTGAACGTCGATAGCGGCGATGTCGCCGTAAACGGTAATCTTATTGGAAGCGGCGGTACCGTCGATGCGCGTGCCGGAGCACTCCGTCGACCCAAGCACGTAGGCGCGCTGGCCGGGATATTCGGTGCGTGTGCCGGTACCCCAGTCAACCGATACTGTGCCGTTGGCCTGAGCTGTGTTCACCAGGAACGAGAAGGGGTTGCCCTGCGTAACATCGAACGAGATGCACGATTCGCCATTGGAGAAGTTTACTTTGATGGTGGCATCCTCGGAAACTATAAACCAGTTCGAGAAAATCTCCTCATCGTTTACAGTTACGCTGCGGAACGACATACCCTCTTCAGGATAGGGGTATACGCACATGGGTACGCCCTTCAGAGCCTGGGTGTGCACACTCTCCATGGTCTGGAAATACCGGGGTTGCCACTGGCAGAGGATGAACTGGCCGCCGGTTGTCTGCATCACGTCAAGGTCGTATGGCATCGAATAACCGAAATAGGGATAGAGGCGGTCGACGGTGCCGGTCTTGTTAGTGCCGGTGTCGGTGGCATCCTGCAGGGTTATGTTGAGGGGGCTGAAGGTGGCTGTGCCGTCGCCGTCCACGTCGGGAATCCATCCCATATCATCCTGCTGGAGTGATTCGGTGTCGGAATGCTCGGCGTTCGAACCGGTAAGGAACAGATTGGTGGAGTAAGCCTTACGTGCCTGCGGCAGGGTCTTGAGCGTGTATGCCATCGACTCGTAGGTAAAGCCGGGGCAGTTGCTGATATCGATTTTGGTTAGACGCTGGGCCTGACAGCCGTTGAAGTCAAGGAACTGAATCTTGCTGTTCGATGCTATGAGTTGCTTGAGGTAGAAGGCTTTCATCAGGTCGAGGCGCGAGATGTTGGTGTTCTTGATGTTGATTTCCGAGATATTGGGGAACCGGGTCACATCGAGAGTCGCGATAGGGTTGTCGGACACATTGAGGTACGACATCAAGGTATTGTTTCCCAGGTCGAGCGATGTAATATTGTTGTTCGCGGCGTTGAGCGTATGTAGCTCGGGGCACTGCGAGAGGTCAATATGCTCGAAAGCGCAGTCATTGATATAGAGTTTCTCCAGATTGGTGCATTTGGTCACATCGAGCTGGTCGACGTACTTGTTGCCGTTGATCGAGAGGGAGCCGAGTTTCGGATAATTACCGAGGGTGAAGGGGTTGTCGGTGCCGACGGTCATCAGGTTGTTGTTCGACAGGTCGAGAGCGTAAAGGTTGGGCAGCGACACGGGGTAAAAATTCGACAGGGCGCAGTTGGACAGGTTAATGCTGTAGAGCGAGCTCTGCGATTCCTCGGGCATACAGATAAAAATCGAAGCGAAGTCGGGGCAGTCGTTAATCGTAAGGTATTTGACAGCCTCGAGATAACGTGCGTCGAGGCACTGCAGACCTTCGTTATGCGACAGATTGAGGTCCTCGAGAGTCGAACCGCAGTGCTCAAGCGTAATGGTGGAGTTTTCCGAGGGGGAATTGACAATTTTGTTGTGACTCAGGTTAAGGGTAGTGAGCGGGGCATAGTTGGTAAGTTCGAACGACACAAGTTCGTTGTTCGACAGCTCAAGTTTCTTGAGCGCACCCATGTCGGAGATAACAGCCGAGGTAAGCTGTGCGTTTTCCAGCTCGAATTCGGTGATATTGCCCGATACGGTGATAGTGGGGCCCTCGATTGTGGTTTCAATCCAGCGGGCATAGGCCATGTCGGCAGGGTTGATGGTAAACTTCTGCTCGACACCGTTACCCATATCGAGTGTAATGGGTACTGTTGCTGACACCACATTTGCCAGGATTCGCACTTCGGTGCCGACCGGAGCCGATGTGGTAAACGTCATTGAAGCGTGTGCGGCAGGCGCAAAAGCTGCTGACGCTAAGCACGCGGCAAGTAACAATTTTTTCATTAGCAATTAATTAAAGTAATATTGTGAGATTGTAATTTCGGACTATTATCAGGGCCGACGCACAAAGTTAAAGAATTTTTACTTTACTTGGGCACAAAACAGGATGTTTTAACGCTCCATTTTAC
>CAMEPD010000009.1 GCA_945931475.1 uncultured Muribaculaceae bacterium
TCGGCCACCAATTGTTCGCCGTCGTGTCCGGTAGTGTTGTGCCGTGCCATAATGCTTTTAACTTAAGGATGTTTCAGGTAATTGTAGGGACATCGCTTCGCGATGTATACGTTGCAATGTTCCGATTCTCAACCGCTGACATCGCAAAGCGATGTCCCTACATTCTTTGTCGATTCTTAAGTTAAAAGCATTGTGCCGTGCCATAATGCAATTAAAAAAGTGTGAGTTGGTTGTCGAGCAGCCGGAATGTCATGCGGTGGTGTTCGGTCGGGCCGTATCGGGCGATGGCCGCGCGGTGGTCGCGCGTGGGGTACCCTTTGTTGATTTCCCAGCGGTAATGAGGAAACAGGGCGCCTAAGCGGTTCATCTCGTCGTCGCGGTAGGTTTTCGCCAGGATTGATGCGGCGGCAATGTTGGCGAAGCGCCCGTCTCCCTTTACGAAGGTCTGCCAGGGCAAATCGCGGTATGGTTTGAATTTGTTGCCGTCGACTATGACGCTGGTGGGGCGCACCGTCAGGGCATCAAGAGCCCTGTGCATGGCTTCAATCGAGGCGTTGAGTATATTGATGCTGTCAATTTCCTGAGGGGTGCAGATGCCTACGGCCCAGGCTGTCGCTTCGGCTTCGATGACTTCGCGTAACTGCCGACGTTGCCGGTCGGTGAGCTTCTTCGAGTCGTTGAGCAACTCGTTGTGGAAGTCGTCGGGGAGAATCACGGCGGCGGCATAGACCGGGCCTGCCAGGCAGCCGCGTCCGGCCTCGTCGCATCCGGCCTCAAAGCCTCCGGGAGTGAAACATACAGGGAGCATTGTGAGGCGTTACAGTGGTTTGCGCCATGTGCAGCGGCGACGGTGCTGACGTGTCTCGAAGTACTGCCACTGCTCCTGCACCTTGGCGTTGTCGGCCAGTTCGGGGTTCGATTCGGCGAATTTGAAGTGATTCTTGTTGAAGTAGGGAATCAAGTCGGTGAATAGCAGTGCGTTGACGCCGCGGTTCTGATACTCGGGCTTGACGGCGATGAGCAGCAGGTCGACACCGTCTGACTTGCCGCGGAGGGCGCGCAGCAGGTGCCACCACCCGAATGGGAAGAGGCGTCCGCGGCTCTTTTGCAGCGCAGCCGAGAACGACTGGATGGAGATGCCCACTCCCACCAGTTGGTCTTTCTCGTCGACGATGAGGGTGAGCAGCTCAAGGTTGAGTATGCCCAGATACATCTTTATATAGTACTGAATCTGGCGCGGAGTGAGCGGGCAGTAGCCGTATAGCTTGTCGTAAGCCTCGTTGATGAGGTTGAAGAGGGCCTCGCCGTACTCCTTTTTCACACGCTTGCGCGAGGTGTATTTGAGCACGCGCAGGTTGTTGCGTCGCTTCACTATCTCGGCGATGCGGGTGTATTTTTCGGGTACTTCGGGGGGTACGACCATCCGGAATTCGTGCCACTCGGCCTCCTTCTCGAAGCCCATGCGCTTCATGTGGTCGACGTAGTAGGGGTAGTTGTAGATGGTGGCCATGGTGCCCACTTCGTCGTAACCGAAGGTGAGCATCCCTTCGTGATCCATGTCGGTGAATCCGAGCGGTCCGACAATGGAGTCCATCCCCTTGGAACGCCCCCAGTCGCCGGCGGCCTTGAACAGGGCGTCGGCTACCTCGGCGTCGTCGATGAAATCGAGGAAGCCGAAGCGCATGCTCCGTGAGTTGCAGCGCTCGTTCTCAACCGAGTTGATTATGCCGGTGATGCGTCCCACGGGCTTGCCGTCGCGGTAGGCCATGAACGACTGGGCCTCACAGAAATCGAAGGCCGGATTTTTCGAGGGGGTAAGTGTGTTGATGTCGTCGGTCCTCAACGGCGGCACATAGCAGGGGTTGTCGCGGTAGAGGTCGACGCCGAATTTTACAAATTTACGCAGGTCGCTGCGTGAGGTGGAAATCGGTTTTACGGTAACCATTGGAAGAAATTATAGAACCTGCCTATAATGCGGGGTGTCTCCAGACAAACCAGCCCAGAATAAGCACCATGGCAAAAAGGAATGTGATAATGAGAAGATACAGGCGGCGGTCGGAACGTCCGTCGACGGCGTTGCGCACCGAGTCGATGTCGCGGTAACGGGCCTGCTCGCGCGGGTAACGGCAACGGCGTGCCACGGTGCGCAGCCGCTGCGATTCGTTGCCGGTGGCGTCGAGCACCTCCCGGAGCACCTCTCCGTAGCTGTTGAGGTCCTCGGTTATGTCGGCCGGTGTGAGGTGTTCATGCTGGTCGAAGCCTACGTCGATGATTTTCAGGTTGCCTATGTCCTGTGTGAAGATTATCGATTCGGGGCGGATGGGCTTGTGGATGATATGGTTCTTCTGGATATAGGCAACAGCGTCGAGCAGCTGGTGCACAACCTTCTGCTCCATTTCGGGGGTGACTTTCCCCCGGTCGATGAGCTTGCGCAGCGAGTCGCCGTAGACATCATCGGTGATGATGCACATCCCCAGGCCGGGTACCTCCTCGAAATCGTTGATCATCACGATGTTGGGGTGGCACAGGTTATAGCGCACGTCGAACTCGCGTTCCATCATCGCGCGATACTTCGGGTCGTCGCGATACTCGGGGGCAAGTGTCTTGAGCATCACCCATTTGCCATGTTTTTTGGCGGTATATACATGATAGAACTCCTCGTCCCATTCGGGCAGGTGTTCAATCTCGGTCCATTTTTCGTGCGGTTCCAATTCTCGGGAGGGTTAGGTGGTAGGTGGTCAGTTTGCTTGGGGTAGTGCCGGAGCGGAATCGACCGGCGGCAGCAACACGGCGGGATTCTCCTCGATGAACTTCTTCTCGCGGGTGTTGTCGAAGTAGAGGATGTGCATACGGTCGCTGCCGGGGAGGTTGATTTTCACGGCGTCGACGTCGGCTACCATGGCGCGTCCCAGGATGCGCTGCACGTAGAGCACATTGCTGAGGAACCCGAGCATATCGGCCTCGGATGTTACAAAGAAGGGTTCTGCGGCGTAGACTCCGCGGCCGCTTTCGATGATGGCGTTGGCAATCATGTCGCAGCGGGCGGCCACGTTGCGGGTGTGCTGCATCTCTTCGACGGTCTTGTCGGGGCGAAGTTCGTTGGCCTTGAGGTCGAGCAGCAGCAGCTCGAACGATACGGGGTTGAGCTTGAGGGCGCTGTCGGCAAGGGCTGCCGCGCGGCTGTAATCTTTATCGGCAAGGGCTGCCTTGATTTCAGGGAAAGTGTCGGTGGGGTTGTAGCCGGGTGTCAGGGCGAAACCGTAGTACACTTCGGCCACATCGGCCGGGGTGAGGCCGGTGTCGACACGTTCGAAGCGGTCGAGAAGGTCATTGTATCGAGCGCGGTTCATGGACATGTTCACGTCCATGGCATTATAGTCGATTTTCGCCTGCATCGCGCAGAAGCAGGCTGCTAAAACGAATAGAAGGATAGCTGATTTCTTCAAAACAGTAGGGTATTAATATTTGGTTATCCGGCACTGATGGCCGGGTTTTATTCAGTTCATTGTCTTGCCCGCGATTTCCATGATGGTGCGGGGTATCCCGGTATTGTCTTTCATCGACGAGAAGCGCTCAGCGCCTACGCCGACGGCGAAAACCGGCACGGGGTTGCCGGTGTGCTTGGTCGAGGTCCAGCCGATGCCCGAACAGTCGTTGAGTACCTTGAAAACGAGCGTCGAGAAGGCGTTGAAGTTGGCGTAGAGGGTCTCCTGGTCGCTGATCTGGTTGCGTTTCTCGAATATTTCGTTGAAGAGGTTCTTCAGTTCGGCTGTCTGTTGCTCGGTAGGTTTAACAACGCTCCAGAACCCGAGATTATTGCGGAGGTACTCCTCCATGTCGTCCCAGCGGTATGCCATACGCGACACAAGAAGCCCCTTGCAGTAGTCGCTGAAGGCCTCTTTCGATACTTTCTGCGATTTGAGCATATCCAGATAGGCTGCATAGCCGGTGAAGTTGTTGCCGAGCGACACGCCGCCGGTCTCATGGTCGGCGGTAACCACGATCAGTGTTTCGTCGGGATGTGCCTTGTAGAAATCGAATACCTGTGCGAGGGTCTTGTCGAACTCTATGGTCTCGATGATGGCGGTGCCTCCGTCGTTGCCGTGCTCGGCGTGGTCGATGCTGCCCCCTTCAATCATCATGAAGAAGCGGTCGGGATTGGTGCGCTGCAGGTGGTTGATGCCGGCGGCGGTCATCTGCGGCAGGGTCAGGGCGCCGGGTACGGAGTCGATGGCATAGCCGATGCTCCAGGGTGTTTCGATGTTGTGGCTCAGCAGGAGCAGACGGTCACATACTGTGTCGACGTTCTCGATGCCGTAGACTACCTTCACGTTGTTCTGTGCGAAGATGTCGAGCACACCGGTGTCTTTGCCCTCCTTGTCGCGGGCACCGCTGAGACCGGCGCCGGCGGCGAACTGATAACCCGATTCGGCAAGCTGACGGTCGACTGTGGTGTATTCGCGGCGGTTAGGCACGTGGGCGTAGAATGCGCCGGGGGTGGCGTCGTCGATTGCCACGCTCGTCACCAGGCCGATGCCCCAGCCGTCGTCGAAGAGCATCTTGGCCATAGAGATTACGGCGGTGGTGTCGGGGCCCATGCCCAACATGCTGTTGCGGGTCTTGTAGCCGGTGGAGAGCGCTGTGCCGGCGGCTGCCGAATCAGTCACGTCCGACGAGGCCGAGCGGGTGGTGGCCAGGCTCGCTACCGGGAACTGAGTCATCGTCAGCCCCTCGGAATTGCCGAGCACCTGGCGAGTATAGGCGTTGGCGCTCATTACCGCGCCGTGGCCCATGCCGTCTCCTATGCAATAGAAGATGTATTTCGGGGTGCTGTCGGCCCACGCCGTGGCGGCGGCGCCGAGCATCATTGAGGTAATTATCAGATTGCGTAATCTCATGGCTGTATGTCGTTTATTCGGTTAATGACTGGTTCATGGCGAGCATCGGGTCGATGAACGAGCGGTCGTTGCTCAGGCGCGGTACCTTGCGCTGTCCGCCGAGCTTGCCTGTGGAGGCCAGCCAGCGGTCGAACAGACCGGGCCGGGCTTCGATTACCTGCAGCCGGTCAAGGAACAGCCCCCCGGCGCGTTTGGCCTGATAGTCGGAGTTCTGTTTCTGCAGCTCGCTGTCGAGCAGGTTGGCAAATTTCTCCATGTCGCCGGGTTTGCGGGCGAACTCTATGAGCCACTGATGGCGGCCGCGGGTACGGTCGCCGGCATACACCGGAGCGGCCGTGTAGTTGAGCGCCTCGGCGTGCGTAAGCCGGCAGGCGGCTTCGAGGGCGGCGTCGGTGTTGTAGACCATTACCTCCTCGCCGAAGGCGTTGATGAAGTGGCGGGTGCGCCCGGCTATGGTGAAGGTCAGCGGCGCGGTGCCGGTAACTCTGATTGTGTCGCCGATGCGGTAGCGCCAAAGTCCGTTGGATGAAGTGATTACCAGCTCGTAGACCTGGCCGGGACGGGCCTCCCACACCGCAATGGTCTGCGGGGCGGCTTCATTCCATTCGCTCTCGGGAATCAGCTCATAATAAGTGTCGGTGTTCATCAGCAGCTCCATGTCGGGAGCGCCGATACGGTGCTGCACGCCAAAGAACCCCTCGGAGGCGTTGTAGTTCTCCCAGTAGCGCATTTTCGCGGGGTCGGTGATGTGGGCGTACTGCTCGCGGTATGGCCCGAAGGCTATGCCGCCGTGGAAGAATACCTCGAGGTTGGGCCACACCTGATGGATGTTGTCGGCGCCGGTGGCGGCAAGCACCCCTTTGAGCACGGTCAGGAACCACGACGGCACACCCGAGATGGAACGCACATCCTTGCTCGCCGAGGCCTCGATGAGCCGCGGCAGCTTCTCGGTCCAGTCGGACATCAGTGCGATGCTCTTCGACGGGATGCGTACCAGGTTGACCAGCGGATTGATGCGGTCGATGAGTGTGGCCGACAGGTCGCCTACCTTGACCCCTGAGGGTAGTCCGGCGATTTCGTTGGCGAAGCTGCCCCCGAGTATGAAATTCTTGCCGCCGAACAGATGGCTCTCGGGGTAGGCGTCGAGGTACGATGCCAGCGAGTACGCGGCTCCGGCGTAATGGTTGTCGTTGAGGGCGCGCCGCGTGATGGGTACATATTTGCTCTTGCCATCGGAGGTGCCCGACGACTGGGCGAAGCGGCGACAGACGCCGGGCCAGAGCATATCACTCCCGCCGCTCACCATCCGCTCGATGTATGGGCGGATGTCGGCGTATTGTGTAAGCGGAAGACCTTGGAAATTAGCGGCTCCCTTGATATTGTCGAATCCGTGCTCGTGACCCCAGACGGTGCCACGGCCACGGCTCAGCAGCTCCACAAGCAGTTTCTGCTGCGAGAGGGCGCACTGCTCCTGAGCACGGCGTTCGGCCGCGCATATCTGGCGCATCATCGGGCGCGATATGTTGGTCAGATCAAGCATTTTCAGTCGGCAGGGGTTACGTGAATCCCTTTTAAGCGGCAAATTTAAGGTTTTTATTCCACCCGACTCGCCTTTCGACTCCTAAATTTATTTAAAATATGCGGGCTCGCCCTCTGCGTACGAATAATTTTTGCCGATGAGGCGAAAGTGTATGAAATTTTAGGGAAATTAAGGGAAATTTAATAACTTTGCGGTTGAATCATGAGCCGGTTGCCACCATGCGGCAACGGCTCTGTGTACAGACCCTAATCACCATGGTATACTCAATGACCGGATTCGGCAGTGCCGTTGTCGAATTCACAACCAAGAAATTCACATTCGAACTGAAATCGTTGAACTCCAAGCAACTTGACCTGTCGCTGCGCGTGCCGGTGGGTTACCGCCCGCTCGAGGCCGAGATGCGCTCCATCGTATCGCAGCGCCTCGAACGCGGCAAGGTGGAACTCGTGATGTACGTCGAGAACACCGGCTGCGATTCGGCCGTGCAAATCAACACAGCGGCGCTCCAGGGCTATAAGAAGCAGATTGAGCAGGTTTCGGATGCGCTCGGCATCCCCGAGCCCGACGACTGGTACAGTGTGTTGCTGCGTTTCCCCGATTCAGTGAAGGGCGAGACGGCCGTTGAACTCTCCGATGGTGAGCGCGAAGCGGTGCTCGAAGGTGTGCGTCAGGCTGTCGACCGGCTCATGGAATACCGTGCCGCCGAGGGCCACAAACTCGACGAATTCTTCCGCGTGCGCATCGACCGTATCAAGGCCCTGCTCGAACAGGTACCTCACTACGAGACCGAACGCCTGGTGAAAATCCGCACCCGCATCGAGGATGCCCTCAAGTCGATACCACAGGTCGAGTACGACAAGGGCCGCTTCGAACAGGAGATGATTTTCTATATCGAAAAGCTCGACATCTCCGAAGAGAAACAGCGCCTGACACAGCACCTTAAGTACTTCATAGAGACCCTCGACGCCAAGCCAGGCCAGGGGAAGAAGCTCGGCTTTATCTCGCAGGAGATGGGCCGCGAAATCAACACCCTCGGCTCGAAGAGCAACCACGCCGAGCTGCAGATTCTCGTGGTGAAGATGAAGGACGAGCTCGAGCAGATCAAGGAACAGGTGCTCAACGCCATGTGATTGCCAACAGCCTCTTACAAATATAATACCCTAAAGACACTTCTACAGCAATGAAAAAAGGAAAATTGATTATTATATCGGCCCCGTCGGGCTGCGGCAAATCCACCATAATCGGCGAGATTATGGACAAAGGAGAGCTCGACCTGGAGTTCTCGGTGTCGGCCACCAACCGCAAGCCGCGTCCCGGCGAAGTTGACGGTGTTAACTATCATTTCCTGTCCGACCAGCAGTTCAAGGACCTGATTGCCGAAAAGGCTTTCGTGGAGTACGAGCAGGTTTACCCGGGCCGTTATTACGGCACACTACGCTCCGAGATTCAGAACCGCGTCAACGAAGGTCACAATGTGATACTCGATATTGATGTAAACGGCGGCATGAATGTGCGCCAGCAGTTCGGCGACGATGCCATGTCGATATTCATCGAACCGCCAAGCATCCCCGAGCTGCGCCGGCGTCTGAAACAGCGCGGCAGCGATTCCGACGAAGCTATTGAAGAGCGCGTAGGCCGCGCCGAGTACGAGCTGTCGTTCCGCGACAAGTTCGACCACGTGGTGACCAACGATGAGCTCGAACGTGCCATCAGCGATATCGAACAGAAAATCAAAGACTTTATCAGCAAATAATTGCGCCAGTCGCCACCGGCACAGTGGATATGAAACGTATCGGCATATTCGGCGGCTCGTTCAACCCGCCTCACGTGGGGCATATCGCTCTGGCTGAGGCCATTGTGAAGGCCGACCTGGTCGACGAGGTGTGGATGGTGCTGTCGCCGCTCAACCCCTTCAAGCAGACCGACGGCTCGCTGGCCCCTGACTCCGACCGCATGGCCATGCTGCGCCTGGCGGTCGACGGGCATCCCTCTCTGAAAGCCTCCGACATCGAACTGACCATGCCGCGCCCAAACTACACGGTCAACACCATGGAACGCCTCAGGGCACTGAACCCCGACTGCCGGTTTCGCCTGATTATCGGTCAGGACAACTGGCAGGCGTTCGACCGCTGGCGCGACGCCGACACGCTGCGGCGCCTCTACAGCCCCATAGTGTACCGCCGCGCCGGCGCCGACGGCCGCACCGGCGACATCGTCGGGGCAGAAACGCTCAGTGACGCCCCGCTGCTACCCGTATCGTCGACACAGATAAGGGAGCGTATCGCCTGCGGCCTCCCGGTAAACAATATGGTGCCTCCGGCGGTATATAGATATATAAGGGAGCACCACCTGTATGGTGCGTAAATTATGGAATCAACTCTTAACCCAAATTCGATTGCCTTCATAGGCTTGTGCAACGAATACCGCATGGCCTTGGAGAACGCCCGCGAGACTGAACGCGATGACTTTATCGACAGTATGCTGCGCCTGCTGCCGCGAATGTATATCTCGGCTACCGACCTGAAGGTCGACCCACTTATGGACGATGCCGAGGGATTCCTCACCGAATCGCTCGACGAGGATTACTACGAGGCTATCCGCCGCAATGTGGAGACGCTGCTCGGTCCCGACGATGTGTATCTCGAAGTCTTCGAGGAGGATATGAAATACTCCGACACCCCGGTGGCAACTTCCATTTCGGAGGGGCTCGCCGATATTTTCCAGGTGATTTTCAATTTCCTCAGCACCATACGCGACGCTACCGACGAGAATATGGCCCTCGCCATAGTGGCAGTGCGCGACGATTTCCGCGCCTACTGGAGTACTCCCCTGTGCAATGTGCTCCGCGCCCTCAACCATCTGAAATACTCCCCTTCAATCGACTGAAAAAATGACCGACCGCGAGCGAATCAACGAGTTGCGCGATACCCTCAACCGCCACAATTACAACTACTACGTGCTCAATAAGCCCCAAATCTCCGATAAGGAGTTCGATATGCTCCTCAAGGAGCTCGAAAGGCTCGAAGCGATGTATCCCGACATGGCCGATCCTCTGTCGCCGACGCAAAGAGTTGGTTCAGACCTTACAAAAGGGTTCGAGTCGGTGGAGCACGTCTACCCGATGCTTTCGCTGGCCAACACATACTCTATTGCCGATGTCGATGAATGGATTCACCGCGTCAGGGAGGGGCTTGGCGGCGAGAAATTCCGCATAATCGGCGAGATGAAGTTCGACGGCACCTCCATATCGCTTATCTACGAGCACGGGCGCCTGGTGCGCGCCGTGACCCGCGGCGACGGTGTGCGCGGCGATGTCGTTACGGCTAATATCAAGACTATCCGCTCGATACCCCTGCAACTTCAGGGCAGCGGATGGCCCGAAATGTTTGAAATCCGCGGCGAGGTGCTCATGCCCTGGAAGGAGTTCGACCGCCTCAACCGCGAACGTGAGTTCAACGAGGAGCCGCTCTTCGCCAACCCGCGAAATGCCGCTTCGGGTACGCTCAAAACCCAGGACCCGCGCGAGGTAGCCCGACGCGGCCTCGACGCATACTTCTACTATCTCCTCGGCGAAAACCTTCCATACGACAACCATTACGACAACATGATGGCCGCCCGCAGCTGGGGATTCAAGGTGCCCGAAATCATGGATCCGCTCGACTCCATCGAAGCTGTCGACGCATTCATCGATTACTGGGACGAACACCGGCGCGAGCTCCCCGTGGCCACCGACGGCCTGGTGTTCAAGGTCAATTCGCTGCGCCAGCAGCTCAACCTGGGCTACACCGCCAAGTCGCCCCGGTGGGCCATCGCTTATAAATTCCAGGCCGAGAACGCTCTGACAAAACTGCGCTTCGTATCGTTCGAGGTAGGGCGTACAGGGGTGGTGACGCCGGTGGCCAACCTGGAGCCGGTGCTCCTGTCGGGCACTATCGTGAAGCGTGCCACACTCCACAACGAGGACCAGATTCACCTGCTTGACATACACGAGCACGACAGCCTGTATGTGGAAAAGGGTGGAGAAATCATCCCCAAAATCACCGGCGTCGAGGAGTCGCAGCGCGAGCCAGACGCCCGCCCCATTGAGTTCGTGTCACACTGCCCGGCGTGCGGTACACCGCTGGTGCGTATCGAGGGGGAAGCGGCCTGGGTGTGCCCCAACCGTTACGGCTGTCCGCCTCAGATTGCCGGGCGCATCGAACACTTCGTGGGTCGCAAGATGATGAACATCGACGGCATAGGCGCCGAGACATCGGGTGCGCTCTTCCGAGCCGGTCTGGTGCACGACATCGCCGACCTTTACGACCTCACACCGGAGCGCCTGATGACCCTCGAAGGGTTCGGTCAAAAGTCGGCCGAGAAGGTGATGGCCGGCCTCGAGGCTTCGAAAAAGGTGCCCTTCGACCGCGTGGTCTATGCCCTGTCGATTCCATTCGTGGGAGACACTGTGGCAGGCAAACTCGCCAAGGCATTTCCCGACATTGACCGGCTGATGACTGCCTCGGAAGCCGAACTGGCCGCCGTGCCCGACATCGGCCCGCGCATCGCCGCCGCCGTCATTGAATACTTCGCCGACCCCATCAACCGCCGGGTGGTGGAGCGCCTGCGTGCCGCCGGCCTGCAGATGGCTATGCCCGATGAGGCTCCGGGCGAACGCACCGACCTGCTCGGAGGCAAAACATTCGTGATTTCGGGCACATTCGCCCTGCACTCGCGCGAGCAGTACAAGGAGCTGATCGAGAAGAACGGCGGCAAGAACACCGGTTCGATTTCGCGCAAGACCGACTATGTGCTCGCCGGCGAGAATATGGGCCCTGCCAAGCTCGAGAAAGCCACCGCGCTGGGTATTCCCATCATCTCCGAACAGGATTTCCTGGCCATGATTGGGCAATAAGGTGACTGTGTCAAAATTGGCAATTGTAGGGACATGCCTTTGGCATGTTTGCTTAACAGACTGATTATCAATTCTAACATCGCAAAGCGATGTCCCTACATTAAGTCAATCGAGAATATTGACACACCCTCCTAATCCGTCGGAAGGCCGCTCTGACACGTCTAAGCAAACATTTCACCTTAAAATTTGTTATTGATTTATAACAAACAATGATAGGTGATTATGAAAGGAAATATATTTCGCTCAGGCAGTATGTCGTTGTGTATCGGCGCATTAGCTGCTGTGTTAACCTTGTCGTCCTGCACCGGTAAGGAGAAACTTGCCCGGGAGGTCAAGGGCACATGGAGCTCGGCTCCCGAACAGATTCAGAACACCGGCGCTTCGCAGACCACTATGGTGCGCGTCATCGACTTCGCTCCGGCGGCAGATTCGGCCGAAGGCACACTCACCATGACAGCCCTGATAACCGTCGACAATGTGTTGCCATCCAGCGACAAAATAGATACTCCGCTGACCATCACGGCTTCGGGCGCAGCCACTGTCAACGGTGTATATCAGGCCAAAGACGACGATGACATTATCATCAACCTCGATTACTCCACGCTGCAGGTATCGGTCGACCCTCAGGCCGTACAGCTCAATTACAACATCCTTACCGATAACGACACAAGCGCCTTGGAAACCCTTCGTCCCGGCGCCATGCAGTTGGCGACCAAGCAGATAGAGCAGTGCGCGCGCATTGTATTCGCCAATATCAACGAGATTGAGGACATCAGAATCCACAACGACCTTATGTCGTGCGAGATGGGCCATAAAGACCTTTCCTTCCGTCGCCAGATGACCCGCTGACCCCCATTTCCATAGAATATAACAGAGAAGCCCGAGACCGCGTCCCGGGCTTCTCTGTTACACGATGTTTTGGGGTTAGCGGCGCTGTATGTTGGCGCCGAGCTGGTTTAGGCGCAGGTCGATGTCCTCGTAGCCGCGGTCAATCTGCTCGATGTTGCCGATTACGCTGGTGCCGGTGGCCGACATGGCGGCGAGCAGCAGGGCGATGCCTGCTCGGATGTCGGGCGAGCTCATACGGTTGCTGCGCAGGCGGAACTTGTGGTCGTGGCCGATTACCACCGCTCGATGCGGATCGCAGAGTATAATCTGGGCGCCCATATCTATTAGGCGGTCGACGAAGAACAGGCGGCTCTCGAACATCTTCTGATGAATCAGCACTGACCCCTGGCACTGAACGGCCACCACGAGCAATACGCTCAGCAGGTCGGGGGTCAGACCGGGCCACGGCGCGTCGGCTATGTTCATGATTGAGCCGTCGAGCGCCGTATCGACGGTGTAATGCTCCTTGGCGGGAATGTACAGGTCGTCGCCGAGTTGCTCCACGGTGATGCCAAGGCGCCGGAAGCTCTCGGGGATAATGCCTAAGTTCTCGACGCTGACATTCTTTATAGTGATGGAGCTTTGGGTTATGGCCGCCATGCCGATGAAGCTGCCGACTTCAATCATGTCGGGGAGGATGCGGTGCGTGGCGCCGCAGGGGGCGCCGATACGGCCGTCGATGGTGAGGAGGTTTGAGCCGATACCGTTGATGCGCCACCCCATTTGCTCCATCATGCGGCTGGTCTGCTGCACGTAGGGCTCGCAGGCGGCGTTGTAGATGGTTGTGGGGCCTTTGGCGTACGATGCTGCCATCAGTATGTTGGCCGTACCGGTCACCGACGCCTCGTCGAGCAGCATATAGCACCCTTTGAGGCCACCTTCGGGTGAGGTGAGCAGGTATGCGCCCTTGGCCTGTTCGTAGGTGCAGTTGGCGCCCAGGTTGATGAAGCCCTGGATGTGAGTGTCGACCTTGCGGCGCCCGATCTGGTCGCCGCCCGGTTTGGGGAAGTATGCACGGCCGAAACGCCCCAGCAGCGGACCCACCACCAGCACCGAGCCGCGGAGAGCGGCGCAGCGTTTTATGAAGTCGTCGCTCTGAGTGTAATCGAGGTCGATTTCGTCGGCGCGGAAGATGTAGTGTCCCTTTTCGACGCGTGTGACCTTTACCCCCATCTTTTCGAGGAGAGAAATCAGGTTTTTTACATCGCGTATTTCTGGAACATTGGTTATTTCGACTGGTTCGGAGGTGAGGATTGTGGCGGAGATAACCTGGAGCGCCTCGTTTTTGGCGCCCTGTGGTGTGATTTCGCCGCTGAGTTTGCGGCCACCCTCTATTACGAATGAACTCACGGTATATCAGGGATTAGGCATCAGAGCCCGGGCTCTGAGCGGGTTTTGGTTACTTAACAAAAATGACTTCAGGAGAGAGACGTACACCGAACCGTCTGTCGACCGTGTCGATGACGCGCTCGGCCAGGGTTGCTACGTCGCGGCCTGTGGCGCCTCCGCGGTTCACCAGCACGAGCGGCTGCGCGGGCCATAGGGCTGCTCCACCCACGGTGAACGATTTGCAACCGGCCTTGTCGATGAGCCATGCGGCCGACAGCTTTATGGTGCCGTCGTCAAGACGGTGGCTCGAGGGCTCCATGCCCGAGCGACGGCAGATGGCATCGTACTCGCCGGCCGTCACCACCGGGTTCTTGAAGAATGAGCCGGCGCTACCGGTTTCGGCAGGGTGGGGGAGTTTGCCGTCGCGTATGCTCAGCACGGCCTGCCGCAGCAGGGCCGGAGTGATGGCGTCGGCCGCAACATCCAGTGCTTCGATATGGCGGCCGAGCGCTGTATATGACAGCATGGGCTTGCCGTTGCGGCGGAGCCGGAATGCTACTTTGGTTATTATACGTCGACCTTTCAATTCCGGTGACTTGAATATCGAGCTACGGTAGCCATAGCGGCAGTCGGCGCAATCCATTGTATGGAGGCACCCTTCGCCTTCTTCGTTGAAGAAAACTTCAAGATAGTTGACGACGTCGCAAATCTCCACACCGTAGGCACCGGCGTTCTGCACGGCAGCTCCTCCAACGCTTCCGGGGATGCCCGAAAGGTTCTCCAGGCCCCAGAGGCCGCGTTCGGCGGCTATGCAGCAAGCGTCATCGAGGGTTACGCCCGCTCCGCAGACCATAATCGGTTCGTCGGTTGAATCATGGAGCCAGTCGATTGAGGTGTCGGCGCAATGGAGCAGCATGCCGGGATAAGACCCGTTGACAAACAGCAGATTGCTGCCTCCGCCAATGAGCAGGAAATCGCCTGACAGCTTCCGCTGGTCGTAAAGCGTTTCGAGGTCGGAGGCCGAGGCGTATTCAACCAAACAGCCACATTCGGCAGGTATGCCGAATGTGGTCATTTGGGTTATATCAGCTTTTTCAGTGATTTTTATCATCGTAAACAATTGCTTGTCAGCCGCCGAAGTTATCGTAGTGGATGCTTTCGGGGTCGACGCCGAGCGAATCGAGCATCTTGTTGACGGCGTTGCTCATCGGGCCGGGGCCGCACATATAGTATTCGATGTCCTCGGGTGCCTCATGATCCTTGAGGTAGGTGTCGTACATCACCTGATGAACGAATCCGGGGGTGTACTTCACGCCGGCCTTGTCGGCTGCGGGGTCGGGGCGGTCGAGCGCCAGATGGAAGTGGAAGTTGGGGTATTCCTTCTCAAGTTCGAGGAAGTCCTTGAGGTAGAACACCTCGTTGAGGGCGCGGGCGCCGTAGAAGTAGTGCATCTCACGGTCGGTGGTGTGGAGCGTCTTGGTCATGTGCATAATCTGAGCGCGCAGAGGAGCCATACCGGCACCACCGCCGACCCAGATCATTTCGGCCTTGGAATCGAAGTTGGGGTGGAAGTCGCCGTAGGGGCCGCTCATTATCACCTTGTCGCCGGGCTTGAGGGTGAAGATGTAGCTTGATGCTATACCGGGGTTGACATCCTGGAAGCCGACCTGAGGTTTCGGCTTGAACGGCGGTGTGGCGATGCGCACTGTAAGCATGAATCGGTCGCCCTCGGCGGGGTAGTTGGCCATGGAGTATGCTCGGACCGTGGCTTCGGTGTTGACGCATTTCAGGCCGAAGAGGCCGAACTTCTCCCATGCCGGCAGGTACTCGTCGCCGATTGATGCCTTGTCGATATCCTTGTCGTAATCGATTTTGAAAGGGGGTATCTTGATCTGGGCGTACGAACCGGGGATGAAGTCCATGTGCTCTCCCTTGGGGAGGGCTACGATGAATTCCTTGATGAATGTAGCCACATTCTTGTTTGACACCACGGTGCACTCGTACTCCTTGATGTCGAGTACCGAAGCGGGCACCTTGATGTCGAGGTCGTTCTTGACCTTGACCTGGCAGGCGAGTCGCCAGTTGTCTTTAATCTGCTTGCGGGTGAAGTGGACAGCCTCGGTGGGGAGGATTTCACCGCCTCCGGCAGTCACCTGCACTTTGCACTGGCCGCAGCTCCCTTTGCCGCCGCAGGCCGAGGGGAGGAAGACGTTCTTGGTAGCGAGCGCCGACAGAAGCGGGGCGCCCGAGGCAACCTCTACCTTGCGGTCGTTGTTGATGGTGACGGTGACATCTCCCGAGCTTACCAGGAATTTTTTGGCCACGAGGAGCACGATGACCAGCAGCAGCGTCATCACCAGGAAGATACCCACGCCTAAAAGCACCGTGGATGTCATTGGGTTGGATTCCAGTATAATCATGGAATTATGCTATTTATGATTGTTCGATTAGAGTTTGATGCCGAGGAAGCTCATGAATGCGATACCCATCAGCGCGCAGATGATGAATGTGATGCCGATGCCGCGCAGTGGAGCGGGCACGTTGCTGTACTGAGCCACGCGCTCGCGGATGGCGGCGATGGCGGTGATGGCCAGCAGCCAGCCCAGACCCCATCCGGCGCCGGCGCAGGTGGCTGTCCACACGCTGCCGAACTCGCGCTGCTGCATGAACAGCGAGCCGCCGAGGATGGCGCAGTTTACGGCAATCAGCGGCAGGAAGATACCCAGCGAGGCGTAGAGCGACGGCGAGTACTTCTCGACGGCCATCTCCACAAGCTGGGTCATCGACGCGATTACGGCGATGAAGAGTATCAGCGACAGGAAGCTCAGGTCAACGTTGGCGAAGTCGGCGCTAAGCCATGTGAGCGCGCCGGGTTTCAGCACTAAGTTCTGAAGCAGGTAGTTGATGGGGAGCGTCACCACGAGCATGAAGGTGACGGCCACGCCCAGGCCGAACGCTGTCTTGACATTCTTCGACACGGCCAGGAAGGAGCACATGCCGAGGAAGTAGGCGAATACCATGTTGTCGACAAAAATCGACCGTATGAATAAATTGAAATTTTCCATTGTTATTCTGCTGATTTTTGTCGGTGGTTAGCTGTTTTCCTGAAGCTCTTTGTTGCGGGCGCGGTGTACCCATATTACGCAGGCCACTACGATGAGGGCCATCGGGGGGAGAATCATCAGGCCGTTGTTGGCGTATCCGGCGTCGTAGAAGCACTGCGGGATTACCTGGAATCCGAGCAGTGTACCTGAGCCGAGCAGCTCGCGGAAGAAGGCCACGATAATCAGAATCAAGGCGTAGCCGACGCCGTTGCCGACACCGTCGAGGAAGGCGGGCCAGGGTTTGTTGCCCATGGCGAAGGCTTCAAGGCGCCCCATGAGGATACAGTTGGTGATAATAAGGCCGATGAACACCGACAGCTGCAGCGCCACATCGTAGGCGTAGGCCAGCAGCAGCTGATTGACGATGATTACCAGCGCGGCCACCACGACCAGCTGCACGATAATACGGATGTTGGTGGGGATTGTCTTGCGTATCAGCGAGATAATCACGTTGGCGAATGCCAGTACGGCGATTACCGAGAGGCCCATCACGATGGCGGGTTCCAGTTTTGCCGTCACAGCCAGGCATGAGCAGATACCGAGAATCTGCACAATCACCGGGTTGTTCTTCGAGAAAGGATTGAAGAAGATATCCTTGTAACTTATTTTCTCTGCCATTTCAGTGATAGGTTAATGTGTTTGCTGAGGCTGTGTTTCGGCGGTGGCGCTGCCCGAGGCGAGCCCCTCAAGGAAACTCTTGTAGGGGGTGAGGCACTCGTTGAGCATGGCGCTGACGCCTTTCGAGGTGATGGTACCGCCCGAGATGCCGTCGACATAGTCGGCATTCCCTTCGGGCTTGAGCCCCTTCTTGACTACCTCCACGGGTATCAGGGTGTTATCCTTGATTACTGTCTTGTTGTCGAACTGGTCGGAGAAGGCCGGTTTTGCGATTTCAGCGCCGAGTCCCGGGGTTTCGCCCTCGTGACGGAATACGGCTCCGTAGATGGTGCTTCCGTCGGCGTTGAACGAGATATAACCCCAGATAGGGCCCCACAGACCCATACCCGACATGGGGATTATGTATTTGGTGCCTTTGCCGGGGAGCTCGCACACGTAGACAGGCAGCAGGCGCTCCGACACCGGTTTCTTCACTTCAGCGGCCACATCTATGTCGAATGCGTCCTTGCCCTGAAGCTCTTCGCCCTTGTCGTTGAGCACTATCTGGCGGGTAATATATTTGTTGAATTCTTCCACTACGGTGGCCCTGTCGGTAGTGAGGTGTACCGATTGCAGGATCTGGCTCATCTTGTCGGCGTTCTTGTTCTCTTGCTGACGGTCCCTCAGCGCCATGGCGGTGAAGGCGAGCGCTGTGCCGACAATCAGCACCATCACTACGATGTAAACGATGGTGTAGACGTTGCTCTGCTTGTTTATCATTGTTGATTGATGTTCAGGGTTAGCGGTTTACTGTTTAGCTGCAACACGGCGCATACGGCGGCGCACATTGGCCTCCACAACGCAGTAGTCGATAAGCGGAGCCAGGGCGTTCATCAGCAGCACGGCCAGCATGGCGCCCTCGGGATAACCGTTGTTGTAGGTGCGGATAAGTATGGCCACTACGCCCACCAGGAAGCCGTAGATGTATTTGCCTACGTTCGTGCGGCATGAGGTCACCGGGTCAGGGGCCATGAACACCGCTGCGAAGGCGAAACCGCCCAGGCAGAGCTGGTCGCCCACGCTCAGGAACGATGCAGGGTAGGTGGGCGTGGCGAAGCAGTGGGCTATCAGCGCCATGACGGCACCGCCGGCGAACACCGACAGCACGATGCGCCACGAGGCGATGCGTGTGAACAGCAGGATGGCCGCACCGATGAGTATGCACAGTGTGGAGGTCTCGGCGAACGAACCGGGGATAAGGCCCAAGAACATGTGCCACAGGTCGATGGGGTTGCCGGCGACATCGGTCATGGCCTGGGCTACGCCCTGGGCCGAATCGGCGCCCGACACGGCTACCTGACCCAGGGGGGTTGCACCCGAGAAGCCGTCGGGGGCCATGCCGCCGAGGCCGAGGATGGAGTCGTGGCTGATGAACACATTGTCGCCGCTCATCTTCGACGGATACGAGAAGAAGAGGAACGCACGGGTTACCAGCGCTACATTAAATATATTATAGCCTGTGCCGCCGAATACCTCCTTTACGAAGATTACCGAGAAGGCGGTGGCCACGGCAATCATCCACAGCGGGGTCTCGATAGGGCAAATCATCGGAATAAGCATACCTGTAACCAGGAAGCCCTCCTGAATCTCTTCGCCGCGCCACTGCGCCACGCAGAACTCGATGCCAAGACCCACCACATACGAAACGACGATGGCGGGTAAGATGGCCAGGAATCCGTAAAGCAGAAGCTCCCAGAAGGGGAACTCGGTGGCGCCGCAGGCCAGCCAGTGCTGATAACCGCAGTTGTACATGCCGAAGAACAGACATGGCATCAGGGCGAGCACCACAATAATCATGGTGCGCTTGGAGTCCATGCTGTCATGGATGTGCACCCCCGACTTGGATGTCTCGCGCGGGGTGAAAAGGAAAGTGTCCATGCCGTCGTACACCGAGCGGAAAGCGTGTAGCTTACCTCCCGGTTCAAATGCCGGACGGGCCTTGTCCATCAGTTTCTTAAGTGCTTTCAAAGCTGTAAGAATTTATCGTGTTGTTACTGTGTTTTTTCTCTCTCAGGTGCTGTTTACGACAGCTCCTTGCGCAGGTAGTCGAGGCCCTGGCGTACAATCTTCTGCAGCTCGAGCTTAGATGTGTCGACATACTCGGCCAGGGCGAAATCCTCCGGCGCAACCTCGTAGATGCCGAGCTGCTCCATGCGGTCTATGTCCTTGGCAATGATGGCTTTGATGAGATATTCGGGGAGGATGTCCATGGGGAATACCTTATCGTACTCGCCGCTCATAATCATGGCTCGGCGTCCACCCAGCAGGCGCGCGTCGGGCGAGAAGTTCCTGTGTCGGCCGAACAGGTGCGAGGGGAACGACATGCTCTGGCTCATCTTCTTGGGGGACAGCGAAGCCCAGCCCATGAATTCGTCGACGTCATCCCCTTCGGGTATCACCGTAATCTGCGTATAGGGGAATTGCAGATAGCCGTCGATGCCGACTTTCACGCCGGTGAGCACATTCCCCGAAATTATGCGGTGATGACGGTGGTCGTCGTCGATGCAGACCTGAAGAAGCGGCTTGATTTCCGAGCCGATGAGGCAGCTTGCCGTATGGGGTTCAGTGACTTCCGAACCGGTTACAGCCACAGTGGTGGTCATGGGCACGACGCCGGTGAGCACCAGGCGCCCGATGCGCTCAAGGGTCTCGATCGACAGGGTCATCACCGTCTCACCCTTGTTGACGGGGCGGATGGCGGCAATCAGCGGGCCGGCTGTACCGGCGGGGTGGGGGCCCTTTACGTCGACCATTTCGGCACCCTTGATGTCGGGAAGGCTACTCCCTTGGCGGCGCGAGACGTACACCTTGCCGTCGGTGAGGAGCGCCAGCAGTTTTACACCGGCTTCGAGGGCGTCGGGGGTGAAACTATCGTCTGAAACGGCCAGCGGTGCCGTGTCGAATCCAACCACGAAGATGTCGCGGATTTCGGCTTCGGGCAGCGTGACGATGTCGTAGGGGCGTTGACGGGTGAATGCCCACAGACCCGAGGCCAGAAGCAGATCACGCGCCTGGTCGCGGCCTTTAAGGGCGTCCTTGGTGTTGTGGCGCAGCGCCTCACCCGTGGGGTCGACCTTCACGACGATGCGTTCGATTTTGCGGCGCTCGCCGCGGACCACTGCCGTAACCGTTCCGGCTGCCGGACTTACGATTTTCAGGCTCTCGCACATTTTGGAGCGGAGCAGCGGCTGACCGGCAAGAACCTTGTCGCCCTCGTGAACTTCGGTTTTCGGTACAATGCCGGTGAAATCATCGGGGGTCACAGCCACAGTGTCCGACTGGCATTTCACCGGGGCGGCCTTCGGGTCGGCCACGGCTCCGGCAAGATGCAGGTCAAGTCCTTTTTTGAGTTTAATCTCTATACTCATATAATTATATAGGAAGAGGAGTTTTAGCAATGATTGGAACAGCCGTCGGGCGGCAGCCTGAGCTTTATGGCACGCCACGCGGTGAGGAAATAAAAAGATTGAATGGCCAATTACGGAAAAATTTCGCCAATTGCACTTTCCGGGTGCAAAGGTACATAATATTTTTCTGTTTTGCAGCGATTTCGCAGGCGAAATTCTATAAGAGGCTGTTTAAAAATAGATAAAAATAGATAAAAATAAATGTTATCGTTCCGGTGGACGGTATTTGAGATAAAACACATTAAGCGCGGCAGACGATGTTTTTTATAAAAGCGGGAATTGCATCTGCGTCAACGCGTAGGCGGCATCCCCCCTCCTGCCCGCGGTACAGGAGGCCCGGGTGCCACGGCTGAAGGATGGGCCGGTGTGTCGACGTGTCTCTTAAACTTAGTTAATTGCGGTGCCGACACCCCCTCCGGGTCGTTAAAAGCCGTTTTTACGCAAAGTTTCCTAAAAAAATAACTTAAAAAAATTTTGTCAGTTAAAAATATAGTCATAATTTTGCAAATAGCTTTTGCTATGTAGGCATTGCAGGCGTCCAGCGGGGCGCTGTGCCCGCGGCAGGCAAAATATCTTGCGTTCACCTTTTCGTGCAGAAGTCGCAGGCTTGATTCTAATGCAATCGCCATGAAAATCCAAGCCTGACATACACACCGGTTTGTATTTCCTCTCTAAGGATTTTTAATTCAGCATCATCTTTTGCCAGCCCCCACAGATTGTTAGGTTTAATGCCATGAAATTGTAATTCTCCTGCCGGTAGGCGCTTGCAATATGGCGTCCGGCTTCTGGCCAACCCTGAATATATCTGACTTACGTCCTCCACAGGAAGGCTCGAACTTATTACTCTTGTATATAACCAATCCTCTGCCCGGGCTGCAACGCCCCGGCAGAGGAAGAAGCATAAAACTATCATTATTTATATCATTCAATTCTAAAAAGTACTATTCAAATTATGGAAGCTCAAAAGCCCAATCCCGCCCCTAAAGCGGCACCCAAAAAAGCTGCCAACCTTAAACCCGGCACCAACGTTCGCGGTATCAAGAACGCATTCCTGGTGATTATCTGCTGCTTCGTTATCGCAGTGCTCCTCTTCCTCTTTGTGTTTGGTAGCCCCTCGCACTTCGACACTGAGTTCACCGGTGCCTCGATGTGGTTCGCCGGCGAAGAATTTGCCAAAGATCACCCCGCTGACCTTATCGGTACCGTATTTAAAGGCGGCGTTATCGTGCCTATCCTTCAGACCCTCTTCCTCACCGTTATCGTTATCTCTGTTGAGCGTGCCATCGCCCTGCGTTCCGCCAAGGGTAAAGGCTCCATCACCAAATTCGTTGCCGATGTGAAGAAGAAACTCGAAGTCAACGACATCGCCGGTGCCCAGCAGCTCTGCCGCATCCAGAAGGGTTCGGTTGCTGCCGTTGTTTCCGCAGCCCTCAACCGTTACGAAGAGATGGACAAGAACACCGTCCTGACCAAAGAGCAGAAAGTAGCTACCCTCCAGAAGGAAGTTGAAGAGGCTACCGCCATCGAGATGCCCTCGCTGCAGCAGAACCTCCCCATCGTGGCTACCCTCACCACCCTCGGTACCCTCGTCGGTCTTCTCGGTACTGTGCTCGGTATGATCAAGTCATTCCAGGCCCTGTCGGCTTCAGGTGCTCCTGACTCGACCGAACTGTCAACCGGTATTTCCGAGGCCCTTGTGAACACCGCCTTCGGTATCGCCACCGGTGCCTTCGCTGTTATCTCTTATAACTTCTACACCAACAAGATCGATAACCTTACCTACGCTATCGACGAAATCGGTTTCTCGATTGTACAGTCGTTTGCAGCAACCCACTGATCCCTGTTTACAGAGTTAGACCCTAACATTAACCAACCAAACGTTTAACCTACGTAAATATGGGAAAAGTAAAAATTAAAAGAAAGAGTACCCTCATCGACATGACCGCGATGAGCGACGTTACCGTTCTTTTGCTTACTTTCTTCATGTTGACATCTACCTTCCTCCAGAAGGAACCCGTGACGGTAATCACACCTTCGTCGGTTTCGGAGATCAAGGTACCTACTTCAAACGTGGTGAATGTGCTTGTAAGCCCCCAGGGCCAGGTGTTCCTCAGCATCAACGGCGATTCCGACCCGGATAACGCCGAAAAATGGGGCACCGAAGCCATGCGCGGTGAAGCACTCCGCACCGTAGCCGCTGACTACAAAGCCAAGACCGGCCGCGACCCCGGTATCACCAACGTTGACATCCTGAAGTTTCAAAAGAACGCATCGTTCGGAGTACCCATCGAAAAGATGCACGAATTCCTCTCACTGGACCAGACCAAGCAGGATGCTTTCCTGGGTCAGACTGCCAACAAGCCCGTCGTTTTCGGCTCACTCAAGCCCAGCGACATAGGCGTACCCTTCAAAGACATCGTCTACAAGGATGAAGCCGGCAATCAGATTGTCACCAACCAGTTCCAGATGTGGATGCGCGCTATCTATAATTCAGATAATCCTAATATGGGTGAAGCCATTAAGAAGGGCGAAGGCATCGCAGTGAAGTCTGACCGCGGTACCAAGTACGAGACCATCCAGCACGTGCTTGACAACCTCCAGACCATCAGGATGAACAAGTTCTCTGTAATGACCGCACTTAAAACCGAAGCTGACTAATCATGGCACAGATTGAACAATCAAGCGGCGGCAAAAAGAAAAAAGGCGCCCAGAAAAAGATGGCTATCCATGTCGACTTTACCCCTATGGTCGATATGAACATGCTTCTGATCACGTTCTTCATGCTGTGTACCACCATGATCAAGTCGCAGACCCTGAGCATCTCGCTGCCTACCAACGAAAAAGTAGAGCAGAAAGACCTTCAGAAAGCCAAGGAATCAGAAGCCGTAACCCTTATCCTCGACACAACATACGACGATAAGGGCGCCGTTAAGGACAACGTTATCTACTACTACTTCGGACAGCCCCTCTATGAAAAGAACGGCGACAAGATCACATCCTCGTCGATGCTGGTTTCGAAATTCGAAGGTAACACCGGCAAGGAACTTAACGGTATCCGCAAAATCCTCCACAACCGCAACAAGGACGTTCTCGATCAGGTTGAAGCCGAAAAAGAAAAATGGCGCAACAAACAGATCACCGAAGAACAGTTCCAGGAAGCGGCCAAGAAGATTCGTAACAACTCCGAGCTTACTCGTCCCGTTGTTATTATTAAACCCCTCGCAGACGCATCCTGGGAATCGGTAATCGCCGCTCTCGACGAAATGCAGATCAACCAGATCTCACGTTACCAGATCGGTATCCCCTCACCCGAGGATATCGGTATGCTGGAGGCAATGCCCGAGTACCAGAAAGCCCACGCAGGCGATAAGAAGTAATCAGAGAGTTCAGCATATTTTACTAACAGTTTAAAGAAGAAAGAACATGGCAAAAGATGTAGATCTCTCATCGAAAGAATGGACCGACCTTGTCTTTGAAGGCAAGAACAAAGAATTCGGTGCATATCAGCTTCGCCGTCAGAGCGACCGTCGACACAACCGTGCCGTGCTTTATACAATCATCGGTCTTGTCGTTGTGCTGATTGGCGGTTACTTCTGGGGCATGTACTCCGACTATCGCAAAGCTCAGTACGAAGCTCAGCTTCAGGCTCAGCTCGAGCAGCAGCTCGCAGCCCTCGCCGAGGAAACTCCCGAGGAAGAACCTGAAGAGAACCAGGCCGTCGAGGAACCCGAACCCGAACAGGCTACCCCCGAAGAAATCCTCAACACCATCAAGGATACCCAGATTGCAGTGGTAGCCGATAACGAGGTTAAAGAGGATATCACCTCGAAGGATGCAGTCAAGGAATCGAACGCTGCCGCAGGTGCAACCACCTTCGACAAAGGTACCGACGACCTTAACGTAGTCCGCGAGCACAAAGAGGAAATTATCGTTGAAGAAAAGAAACCCGAAGTCAAGGAGGTTAAGAAAGACGAAGTCTTCACCGCAGTTGAGCAAATGCCTCAGTATCCCGGTGGTGATGCCGAACTTTACAAATACATCTCCTCGCACATCAAGTACCCCCAGATGGCCGCCGAGAATAACATCCAGGGCCGCGTTACCGTGCGTTTCGTCGTCAAAGAAGACGGTTCAATCGGTAAAGTTGAGGTGCTTCGTGGCAAAGACCCGGATCTCGACAAAGAAGCAGTACGCGTTGTGAAGACCCTTCACAAGTTCATCCCCGGTAAGATGAACGGTCGTGCGGTATCAGTATGGTACACACTCCCCATCAACTTCAAGCTTCAGCAGTAATACCCGCAGACCCAATCTAACCCTTATATAAGAAGTTGCGCCCCCAAAGGCGCAACTTCTTTGCATTCTCCCGGGTGATTTTGACTCAAATTCAAAATAATCTACCTCCATCAGATCAAAATTTCATCGACGGCAAAAGGTCGTCCCCGGGAGGTGGACGTATGGTTTTGGCGACAATCGCCAAAGACAGTCGCCAAAGACAATCGGGGAGAAAATATTTGATCCAGTTGAACCTGCAGCCAGTTGAACCTGCCAGTTGGACCTGTGGACCTGTGGACCTGTGGAAAATTTTTGAGAAAAAAAGCGCAAAACATGGTTAATTGAAAAAGAATTCGTAAATTTGCAGGCCATTACCATGCAGGCGCCCTTCGGAGCGCCTTATCCGCGAGGCTTTTCGGGCCGGACGGAGTCGCCTTACCAGCGATGCTTTCAACCGATTCATGAATTTAATTTGTAGACGTACAAAGTAATGAAAAAAGACATCCATCCCTCCAACTACCGCGAGGTTGTTTTCAAAGATATGTCGAACGATGAAACGTTCATCACCCGCTCGACCGTCGCTGCCAAGGAGACTATCGAAATCGATGGCGTAACCTATCCTCTGGTAAAGCTTGAAATCACCAGCTCGTCGCACCCCTTCTTCACCGGCAAGCAGAAGCTGGTCGATACCGCAGGTCGCGTCGACAAATTCCGTTCACGTTACGGCGACCGTCACAAGAAGTAATTCTTGCTGCGGACACCTGGCTGACACTCGGGCGCTGTTCTCTGTTTACAACGGGGAGCAACGCCCATGTCGTTTTGGGCGCCGGACATTGGCTGGGGGGATGTAACTGATGTAACTGATGTGTCGTATGTATCTTATGTATCTTATGGATCGCGTATTGGGTGTGAGTTGAGGCTTCGAGAATGTGTTAACCAAAAATAACCGTCAGGGGGTGTGGATTCCACATTTTATTTGTAATTTTGTAGGTACTAAACTCAAGCACGATTCAACAACTAAAAATCAATATACTATGGCAACAAAACCGTTCCATTATCAGCCGATGTTCCCCCTCGGCCCCGATACTACCGAGTATTATCACCTCACTTCCGACTACGTGAAGGTCGAAAACTGGGGCGGCCACGAATTTCTGGTCGTAGACCCTGAGGCACTCACCGTGCTGGCCCGTCAGGCTACCCACGACAATGCGTTCATGCTGCGCCGCGAGCACAATCAGATGGTCGCTAAAATCCTCAACGACCCCGAGGCTTCCGATAACGACAAATTCGTAGCCCTGACCATGCTCCGCAACGCCGAGGTGGCCGCCAAGGGGGTGCTCCCCTTCTGCCAGGATACCGGCACAGCCATCATCCACGGCGAAAAGGGCCAGCGGGTCTACACCGGTGTCGATGATGCCGAATACCTGTCGCACGGCGTGTACAACACCTATACCACCGATAACCTGCGCTACTCGCAGAATGCGCCCCTTACCATGTACGACGAGGTAAATACCGGTTGCAACCTCCCGGCTCAAATCGACATCCATGCCGACGAGGGCGACGAATACAAGTTCGTTTTCGTTGCCAAGGGCGGCGGTTCGGCCAACAAGACCTACCTCTATCAGGAGACCAAGGCCGTGCTTAACCCCAAGACTCTCGTCCCCTTCCTGGTCGAGAAGATGAAGACCCTCGGAACGGCTGCCTGCCCTCCCTACCATATCGCATTCGTAATCGGCGGCACATCGGCCGAGAAGAACCTTGAGACAGTAAAGAAAGCATCCATCAAATATTACGACAATCTCCCCACGACCGGCAATGAGTACGGCCGCGCTTTCCGCGACATCGAGCTGGAGAAGGAGCTCAAGAAATGCTCCGAGGAGATTGGTCTGGGCGCACAGTTCGGCGGTAAATGCTATGCTCACGACATCCGCGTGATCCGTCTGCCGCGCCACGGCGCTTCGTGCCCCATCGGATTGGGCGTCAGCTGCTCGGCCGACCGTAACGTCAAAGCCAAAATCAACCGCGAAGGACTCTGGATTGAGAAACTCGACGCCAACCCCGGCGAGCTCATCCCCGAAGAGATGCGCCGACCCGAGGAATCGAACGCTGTCGACATCGACCTCGACCGTCCGATGCCTGAAATCCTCGCCGAGCTCAACAAGTATCCCGTGGCGACCCGCCTGAACCTCAAGGGTACCATCATCGTGGGCCGCGACATAGCTCACGCCAAAATCAAGGAGCGTCTCGACGCCGGCGAACCCATGCCGCAGTACCTCAAGGACCACCCCATCTACTATGCCGGACCGGCCAAAAAGCCTGCCGATATGCCTTCGGGTTCCTTCGGCCCCACAACCGCCGGACGTATGGATCCCTACGTCGACCAGTTCCAGAAAGCCGGTGGCTCGATGGTGATGATAGCCAAGGGCAACCGCAATCAGCAGGTAACCGACGCCTGCAAGGCCAACGGCGGCTTCTACCTCGGTTCAATCGGTGGCCCCGCTGCCGTGCTGGCCAAGAACTCCATCAAGAAAGTCGAGTTGCTCGAATACCCCGAACTCGGCATGGAAGCCATCTGGAAAATCGAAGTCGAGAACTTCCCGGCCTTCATCCTTGTTGACAATAAGGGCAACGACTTCTTCAAGGAGATAGCCAACAAGTGCTCGGCCTGCGCACTCAATAAATAATACCCCTGTTTCATATAACGAACATATCTCTCTCCGACTACTTCAACAAACATCCATAAATATATGGCACATAAAGCATTATTGATGATTCTCGACGGATGGGGAATCGGCGACCACAAGAAGGACGACGTAATCTCATCCACTCCGACACCCTACTGGGACTACCTCCTGAATACATATCCCCACTCGCAGCTACAGGCATCCGGCGAAAATGTCGGTCTGCCCGACGGCCAGATGGGCAACTCGGAGGTGGGCCACCTCAATATCGGCGCCGGCCGCGTTCTTTATCAGGATCTGGTGAAAATCAACCGCGCCATCGCCGACCGCTCTATACTGAAAAATCCCGAAATCGTCAGCGCATTCTCCTACGCCCGCGACAACGACAAGGCCATCCACTTCATGGGCCTCACCTCGACCGGCGGTGTACACTCGTCGCTCGAACACATCTTCGCCCTCTGCGACATCGCCAAGGAGTACGGCCTCAAAAAGGTGTACCTCCACTGCTTCATGGACGGCCGTGACACCGACCCCCATTCGGGCAAAGGGTTCATCGAGCAGCTTCAGGATCACTGCAGCAAGTCGGCAGGCGTCATAGCCTCGATTATCGGCCGCTACTACGCCATGGACCGCGACAAGCGCTGGGATCGTGTGAAGGTCGCCTACGACCTGCTGATTGACGGCACCGGCAAACAGGCCACCGACATGGTGCAGGCCATGCAGGAGAGCTACGACGACGGCGTTACAGACGAATTCGTAAAGCCTATCAACAACTCCACCGTCGACGGCACCATCAAACCCGACGACTGCGTTATCTTCTTCAACTACCGCAACGACCGCGCCAAAGAGCTCACCATCGTACTGACTCAGCACGATATGCCTGAGCAGGGCATGAAAGTTATTCCCGGCCTGCAGTACTACTGCATGACACCGTACGACGCTTCGTTCAAAGGCGTGCATATCCTCTTCCCCAAAGAGAACGTCAACAACACCCTTGGCGAATATCTCTCTAACCTGGGCAAGAAACAGCTCCACATCGCCGAGACCGAGAAGTATGCCCACGTGACCTTCTTCTTCAACGGCGGCCGCGAAGCTCCGTTCGAGGGAGAGGACCGCATCCTGGTGGCATCGCCGAAGGTTGCCACCTACGACCTGCAGCCCGAGATGTCGGCTCCCGAGGTAGCCGATAAACTTTCGGCCGAAATCCGCCGCGATGTCTACGATTTCATCGTAGTGAACTTCGCCAACGGTGATATGGTAGGTCACACCGGCGTTTACGAGGCCATACAGAAGGCCGTTGTCGCCGTTGACAAGTGCTGCAAGGAGGTGGTCGAGGCCGCCAAGGAGACCGGCTACGAGGTAATCATCATCGCCGACCACGGCAATGCCGACCACGCCATCAACGCCGACGGCACCCCCAACACCGCTCACTCGCTCAACCCCGTGCCCTGCGTCTATGTCACAACCGACAAGCAGGCCAAGGTCGAGAACGGCATCCTGGCCGACGTGGCTCCCACCATCCTCCATATCATGGGCATCCCGCAGCCCAAAGAGATGACCGGCCACAACCTCATCGAAGGGTAATAAATCGCCGCATGATACATTATAAAAAGCTGCGCCATTCGGTATGACGCAGCTTTTTTTGTACCTTTGCAGAAAAATTTGCGACCTATGCCGGTTATACTACATATAGAGACTTCAACTGACGTCTGTTCGGTGGCCCTCACTGCCGAAGGTGCGATTCTCAAGCATTACGAAGAGTTCAAGCCCATGAGCCATGCCGTGGTGCTCAGCGACTTCATCAAAGGGTGTCTCGACCATCTGGCCGACCACGAAATGAAGCTCGATGCCGTGGCCGTAAGCATCGGCCCGGGCAGCTACACGGGGCTGCGTATCGGCCTGTCGGAGGCCAAGGGGCTTGCTTACGCCCTCGGAGTGCCCCTTATCGGCGTCGATACCCTGCAGCTTATGGCCGTGTCGGTGATGTTCAACCACGATGTTGAACCCGAGGCCATGTTCGCTCCGATGATTGATGCCCGCCGCATGGAAGTTTACACCGGTGTGTATTCATTAGCGCTCGAAACGTTGATGGAGCCCCGGCCGCTTATTCTCGATGAAAACTCTTACGCCGAATGGCTGGAAAAGGGTCCGGTGCTCTTCTTCGGCAACGGTTCCGACAAAGCGCGCGACCTGCTCAGCCACCCCAACGCCCGGTTTATCGCCGACATCAAGCCATTGGCGGTGGATATGCTGGCGCTCGCCGACCGCGATTTCCGCGCAGGCCGCTTCCTTGACCTGGCCTATTCCGTGCCGCGCTATCTGAAGGACTTCCAGGCCACCCGCCCCAAAAAGCTCTTCTGATAGCTCATCTCCACATAAGCCACATCCGCTACATAAGTTACATCAGCTACATCCCTCCTAAACAAAAAAGTCACCGTCACCGGTGACTTTTTTGTAAGTTGAGCGCCTGTCTGTCACTTTGCCTGCTTGAGGACCTTGTTGTTGACCTTGGCCGGGTATTTGCGGGCTAATTCGGCCTTCCATTCCTCTTCGAGCTCATTCTGATAATCGGTGGTGACTTTGCCACGTTCGTCGGCTGCCTCTTCGGGGGCGGCAATCACTTTGTCGCGCCAGGCGAAGTAGTATGCCCATTTGCCTTTGGCTTCGGGCTTGTCGCCGCCGAAACCGAGGTAGTCAGTGATGGCGTTTTCGCCCTTGGCAGCAATCACCTTCTCAACCTTGACATCCTTGCCGAACTGTTTGCGGAGCACGGTCACTACCGAGTCGGGAGCGACATTGTTCTTGTCGAGGTAATCCTTGGCGAGGCTGGCTATGGAATCGCTGGTGGCGAAGACCACGTAGCTCTTGAACTTGGGGGAATCCCAGGTGTATTTGTCGCGGTTGTCGTTGAAGAACTTCTCGAGCCCCTCCTTGTCGTTCTTGGCCTTCGACCATACGTTGCGGTCGGAAATCTCGAACAGGAGCATTCCGTCGCGGTACTCGTTGAGCAGGTTGCGGTAGTCGGGGTTGTTCTGGGCGAGATCCTTGCGTTCCATCTCTACGGTAGCGTTGTTGATGCTGTTTTCAACCACGCGGGTGAACATATCGGCTGCTGCGATTGCGTCGGGCATCGGGGAGAGCTCGCTGGCTACTTCCGACAGGAGCACGATGTCCTTCTTGCCGGCGCGGGCCAGGACTGTGTTGTCGAGGATGAAGGAGCGTACGAGTGCTGAGTCGAGCGAGCCGTTGGAGAGGATGCGTTGGCGCGCTGCATCTACGTTGTTATCGATGGTTTTTACGCCGAATTTGGCGCGGAGCTGGTCGACTTTGCGCTGACGTGCCATGGCGGCGCGGCCGTCGCGGGCCATAACGGCCTGGATTTGCGGCTTGACAGCGGGGAGCGAATCGAGACCGCGGTGGTCGAGACGCTTCACAATATGATAGCCGTATGATGTGGCGAAGGGTTTCGATACGGCGCCGTTCTCAAGGGAGAATGCAACCTGTTCGAACTCGGGAACCATACGGCCGGTGCCGAACCAGGGGAGTTTGCCGCCGTTCTTGGCTGAACCGGGGTCTTCCGACTCGGCCTGTGCGATGGCTTCGAAGTCGCCGCCGGCTATAATTACCTGATAGATGGAGTCAATCTGAGCCTTTTTACGTGCCTGCTCCTCTTCGGGAAGGCCTTTGGTGAGTTTGAGGATATGCTCGGCCAATACCTGACCCTGAGCCGGACGGCGGTTGTTCACCTTTACGATGTGGTAGCCGAAGGGTGTGGCTATCACGTCGGAAATCTGTCCCACGGGGGTGGCGAATGCGGCGTCCTCGAATGTATAGGGGAGGGTGGCTGCCTTGATGTAGCCCATATGGCCTCCGTTGCGCACTACGGCGCGGTCGATGGAGTACTTGCGGGCCATCTGTTCGAAGTCGGCGCCGTAGTTTATGATGGAGTCGCGGATGGAGTTGAGCAGTGCGCGCTGGTCATCCTGAGGTGTCTTGCCCTGGAGGGCCACCATGATATGGCTGACGTCGATTTCGGTGTCCATGCGGGCGTATTCGGCGTTGATGATCGAATCCTCCACGGCCTGAATGGTCATGTAAGGTTCGGCCAAATCGCGGCGGTAACCGTCGAATTCCTTCTGGAATGCCTGGGTCTGGTCGATACCTGCATCCTCGGCGGCGGCTACTTTCTGTTTGTAGGTGATGAACATTTGCAGATACTCGTCGATGGTCTGCGGGGCCATCTGCTGAGAGTTGTTCTTGTGGTAAAGGTATTCAAACTCACTGAGAGTCACGGGCTTGTTTGCCACGGTCATAAGCACCGGGTCCTTGGGCGCGGCGGCGAAAATCACGCCGGCGGCGGCTGCCGCAACTGTCAATGACAGAAGACTTTTTTTCATATTTCAGTAATTACTAACTATATTTTTCTTGATACAGACAGTGCCGGTGTCCAAACTATCGGGCACTATTTTTATAACGTCGTGCGCAGGCTATTATTGCCTGCCGCGGAGATAAATTTTGAGTTTTAGCATGCCGCTTTCAATGTGCGTGTGGAGCGGGCTGTGGAGGCCGTGACGAGGTAAATTCCGGCAGGGAGTCCGTCGAGTGAAAGGGTGTAATTTTCCGCGCCGGGGGTGACGCTCATTACGGTGCGCCCGGCCATGTCGGTGACGGTGACAGACCGTAGCGTGACGGTATAGGCGGTGATGCCTATCTGAGTGGACGACAGTCGTTTGAAGTCGATGGGCGACGCTGCGTCGGTCGTGACGTCGCTGATTCCAGCCAACCGCATGGCCTCTTTCAGGCCCGCTTCGGCGTTGAGGATGCCGCCGCCCCAGCGCGGGTCGCTGTCGGGCGCCGGGGTGAGGGTGGCGGCGGCAGCTTGAAGAATTTCAACGGGGGTGAGGGTGGGGCACGCCTGCAGCCATAGGGCGAAAACTCCGGCGGCGTAGGGCGATGACATCGATGTTCCCGAGGCCGTGTCCCAGTAGTTCATGCGGCCGCCGGCATCTACGGCGCTCCATTGCGGGAGCGCCTCGTCGGGGTTGGCATTGTAGTAAGGTGTTGACTTCGAGGAGACCACGGCGGCTCCGGGCGCGCAGAAGTCGGGCAGCGTGCGCCCGTCGACGCGGCCAAAGCTCGAGAACTGCGCTACCTTACCGGCCACGTCGCTGCCGGTGGCGCGCGACACGAACGCACCTACTACTGCCACGTCACCTCCGCAGGCCAGGTCGTTGATTGTCATCGTGTTGGTGAAATCGGGTTTGACTGCCGGGTCGTCGGTGCGCTGGAAATTGATGTCCGACGAGGCGTATACCTCGGCACCCTTCCCCTCGGGAGCCTCAAGTTCGAAACCGAGCCGGTATTCGTGCTGACCGTCCTCTTTTCTGTCCCAGTCGAAAGCGTAGACGATGTTGTAACGGCCGTTTTCGGGGTTGATTTCCCACGAGAAACGAACCCATGCCGAACGGAATGCCTCGCCGAGGGGCTCGCATACGGTGCCGTCAGTGGCTTCCGCGAGGTCAGCGGTTACCAATGTGAGATCATGATGTGTTCCATTGTAGAGCTCGCTGAGGTCAACCGTGGCGGTGACGGCAGAGGTCGTGAGGTCATAGACGAGCATCCGCAGGGTTACCGGGGTATCGTCGTAGCTCCAGAAATCCACGACGCCGCTGAAACTTTCGAGCCGAGCCGGCACATGTTCGCGGGCGATGGCCTGCACGCAGGGCCTGGCGGCACTGCTCCGGAAGGGGAACGCCGCACCCCAACGGTTCCCCTCGTTTCCGGCCGAGATGCAAATTACGGCATCTTCGGCCAGACGCCGCATGTACTGGTTGAAGAGGGTGGTGCCGTCGTGCGGCCCGGTCATCGACGATACCGACATATTGACTACCGGTGCCGGCGCGCCGATGCTTCGGGCGTACTCCACGCACCTTTCGGCTCCGGCAAGGAGGTAGGCGTCGTAGAGCGGGCTGGTGGTGGCCACGATTGCGGCGTCGGGAGCTACGCCGTAGAAGCTGTTATCGCGGTATGAGCCGGCGAGGATTCCGGCCACGTGTGTGGCGTGCCAGTTGTGCGGGTCGTCGGTGCTCCATGCGGCAATTTCGGCCGGAGTTAGCGCCGTGACGGGGAGTTGCCGGTCGCGACGGTAGCTGTAAATCTCCTTTACCCGCGAGCAGCCGGCGCCGTCGCTGAAATTGATATGGTTAGGGTCGAAACCTACGTCGGAGAACCCGACCACCACTCCTTTGCCGGTAAGTTCGGGGGGGAATGCTGCGAGTGCCTCGGGCAGGTGGCAGCAGGTGCGTGCCATATCCATGGCCGGGACGGCGCATACTCCCGACTCCATGCGGAGCACGCCGGGTGCCGACAGCACTTCGGTGAGCCGATCCTCGGGCACATTGATGAGCACCAGGTCGCCCCGGCGCCCTAATTCGGTGGCGAAGTCGGGGAGAGAGGTCGACGCGTCGGCCACGCGGATTATCGCAGGAATGTATGAGGTGACAGAGATAACACTCAGGGGGCCTCCAAGCGGCATCTGTGCGGATGGCTCGGACTGCGGCCTGAGTTGCCTCATCTCATGGCTTATCAATGTGAGCGGACCGGCAGTGCCCTGTCCCGATGCGGGTAGGGTCGCTGCCAGTCCGGCCAAAAGGAGAGAAAGTATGATTCGGTTCATATCAGCTTAACTTGTCTAATATCGGTTAACAAGTAAACGCTGACAGAGTGCGCTTTATTATCTGATTACGATTTTCTGCGAGCGGGCGGTGCCGGCGGTGGTGGCGCGGAGCACGTATACACCGGGTTCGCAGGCCGAGGCATCGATTGTTACGGCGTCGGAACCCTGGGCCGACGCTACTGCTACGCCGCTGAGGTTGACGAGCTGAGCCGTGATGGCGCAGCCGGGAGCGGTGGCTTCGAAGATGTTGCCTCCCTTCGACTCGAGCAGTATGGCGCTTTCATCGGCGCTGACACCCTTGAGTGCGTCGCTGTTGAGGATGTATTTCAGGCCCTCGAAGGCGTTGACCAGGCCGTTGGAGCCCCAGGCACCCGAGGCATCTTCGGGCTTGGTGCACGAGTGGGCCAGTACGTCGCGGATTTCGTCGGTGGTGAGGGTGGGTTTGGCCTGAAGCCACAGGGCGGCAATGCCGGTCATGTGGGGTGTGGCCATCGAGGTGCCTCCCATCATGGTCCAGTACTGAGTGCGGTTGTTGGCGGCGTCGACATACTGTGCCTTGATGGGATTGCCGTCACTTTCGAGGCTCGAGCGGTTGGCGTTTACGTAGGGGGTCGACATGGCCGAGTATATTACCGAACCGGGGGCGAGAACATCGGGCTTCAGGGAGCCGTCGAGCTTATGGCCCCATGACGAGAAACTTACAGGCTCGCCCAGTGTCTCCTCCTCGTAAAGGCGACCGTAACCGGCGATTGAGAAGTCGTCGTTGCGGGTGGCGATGGCGCCTACGGTGATTGTCTCCTTGCCGCAGGCCATGTCGCTGAGAGTGCCTTCGCCCTTGGAGTCGGTGAAGCCCTCTTTACCCTTGTCGGAGAATGACATACCGGCAATTCCGTAGTATGAATCCATGGCCATATAACCGTGGATATGCTGCCCGGGCACGCCGACGGCGCGGACGCTTACGGCATACTTGGCGAATTTCGATGAGGTGGTGCTGAGACTTACGGCTATTTCGGCGCGGTAGCATCCGTTGAGCGACGATTTGGTGATGCGGCCGCCCATGTAGCTCGAGGAGTAAACGTTGTTGAACTCGGTGCAGTTACGGTTGATATTTGCCGAACTTTCGACCGAGGGGGGGGTAGTGTTACCGCTGGCTACGAAGCGTTTTGTGGCGTCGAGTTTCATGGAGTACAGCGGCTCGTCGGGGTTCGACAGGTCAATGAGATCGAGGTAGGTTTCATATTCGTCGGAGGTGCTGCCCCAGAGTGAGAGGTTGCCTTCGAGCCTTGTGCTGCTGTGTGTAAGGGAGTAGGTGTAATTGTTGTTAGAGATAAATGTGCGCATCACATTGTCGTCTTCGGTCAACTCTTTGTACACTCCGTAGTTGCAGTCGCCCTCGTTGCCCGAGGCTATGAACACATGGATGCCGTCGTTGGCGGCGATATTGTCGATGGCGCGGCAGAAGGCGTCGGTGCCGTCGTGCGGGCCATCGTCGTTCGAACCCCACGAAAGGTTGACCACTGCCGGTTTGTCCTGGGCAATCGAGTAGTTGAGTATTTTGCGGAGTGCGCCGGTGAAGTCTGACTCGTATCCCTGGATGCCGGCCATGACGATGTCAGATCCGGTAGCCACGCCCGAATAATCGGCCCCCGGCATGCCGTGGAAGCAGCCGGCGGCAGTGCCGGCCACGTGGGTGCCGTGGGTCTCGTATTTGTCGTCGGTACGGAAGGCGGGAATGGTTGTTTCGGTATATTCTCTGCCTGCGTTCGTGTAGTCCCAGAAGCGTTTTACACGGACGTTCCCGTCATTGTCGATAAACGAAATGTGGTTGGGGTCGAGGCCTGAGTCGACAATGCCGACAATCACGCCGGTGCCGTCGAAACCGTTGGGGAGCGAGGTTTCGCCGTCGGTGCCGGCATGAGCCTGGTCGACATGGGTGGCCACTACGGCCAGGTCGTTGCGCATGAAGCGTTTGCGTCCGAGCTGGGCGGTCGTGACGCCCTCAACGCCGCAGGCGTCGGAAATTACGCAAAGGGGAGCTTCGGCGATTACGACGTCACCCTCCTGCTGGAGCACTTTCACACCCTTGGCACGGAGCGCATCTATGGCTGCGTCGTCGGTTACGCGGAAAAGGATGCTTGTTGACGGCAGGGCCGGAACGTCGGAGGCCGACATGGTTTTGGCGCCGTCGTTTATCATACGGGCTAAACGCATTTCGTCAGCAAGACTGAGTTGCGTCTGAGCAGAAGCGTACAGTCCGAAACCGGCTGCAGCTGCCAAAAGTATTAATCTCTTCATCTGTGAATGGTATGTGATTTTGTCGTTATAAGCAATGGTGAATTACCGTGGGGTATTGACGTTTGCCCCGAAGTGCACCACTTCGTTGTTATAATTGGCAAAGATATGAATTAAATTCTGAAAAATCATATGTTCTGCAACTTTTTTCTATCAAATTATAGTAAAAAGTTGCCGTTTCATCCAACGGATACAAAAAGGCGGCGTGTCAAAATTGGCACGTCGCCTGAAAAGTTATGTACTCCGGATGGCCCGGCAGATAGTGCGGACGCGGGTTTAGCGCTGTGCGAACTGTGCTTCGGTGGCGATTTCGCGGTAAGCCATAAGGCCGGATTCCGACAGTTCGATGGTCTCGAAGCTGCCGTCTGGGGTAATCATGTTCACGTGGGTATCATCGACAAAAGTCATGAATTTCACGGGACCCTGCGGGGTCTGTACTGACCACGATTTGTCGGCGGGATCAAAGTCGAGGCGTGTCACGCTTTTGTCGTTCATCGAGGTGATGGTGTAACCTTTGCCGTCGCATTCCACCAGATATTTGCCGTCCTTGCCGTCAATCATGGTTTTGCCGCAGGCGATAGGGTTGCTGCCGCTCCAGAATTCGATTGAGTTAAGTACGAGCACATCGGCCAAGGCTGTGACTTCATAAACGGGTATAATCCAGAAGGCGAAGAATACCAGTTCGTTGACGAATTTGTTGCTGACCTGATGGTTCCACGACAGTAGCTTGTTTGTGAGCGAAAACGAACCGATGCATGATGTCAGCATCGAGCCGGCCAGCAGTGTGGCAACGGCTAGAGTAAGATACTTCTTTTTCATTTGGTCAGAATGTTGAATTAAGTATATATTTTTTAGTCAAACCGGCTATTAAGCTTTTGTATGCGGCAGGGCCCGGTGATAGAACTCCATGACCTGTTTTACGTAGTGAACTGTCTCGCGGCTCCGGCAATAGCCCGATTTCACTACAGGGTCGGTGTAATACTCCGGGTTTGATTTCATCAACAGCGCCGATTCCACATTGCCGTCCCATACCTGAGGGTTCTTGCCGTACTTGTTGGCCAGGGCTATGGCGTCGAGGATATGTCCCAGCCCGGAGTTGTAGGCTGCGATGGCGAATTTGCGGCGTTCCTCGGGGTCGGGTACCTTCGCGGCAAGCTGTTTGTCGAGGTCGCGCATGATGCGTGCTCCGGCGTCAATGCTGCGTTCGGGGTCGTTGACTTCGTCGTCGCGCAGACCGTAGGCGCGCCAAGCCACCGGCATCAGCTGCATTATGCCGCGGGCACCGGCCCACGATGTAAGGTCGTTGCGGAAACGGCTTTCGGCGTAGCACTGCCCGGCGAGCATACGCCAGTCCACGCCGTTGGCACGCCCGTATTTCATGAAGTAACTGTCGTAGGGCGAGAGCTTTCCGCCGGCGAAGTCGATGTTGAACGATAGCTCGGGTTCATCCTGCTTCTTCGACAGCTCGAAGTAGCGTTTTAGCAGCTCGGCGTTGCGCTGCTTGGGGGTCTCGCTGTCGATCCAGGCGTTCACCGAATCGGCCAGCCACTTGTTAGAAGGGGAAACGCCCCACGACGATTTCTGGTCGAAACTCAGCGCGAGCGATACATCGAGGTCGGGGTAATACGTCTTGTTGAGGCGGGCGATATCACTGTCGACCACAGTCAGGGGGATTTCGCCCTTCGACACCATGGCGATGAGGTCCTCGGTGATGAGAGTGTCGCGGCTGATGGTGTGGAGCCTGACGCCTCCGCCGAGTTCCTGGTTGAGGTTCTCCATGCGGTACTGGTACTTTGATTCCTCCTCGACATAGACGTCGCGGCCCACGAGCTGGGTTTCGTCGGAGATGAAGTCCACACCTGCCTTCCTGGCCGGTTGTACCAAAACCTGGTGGGTGAGGTTCACCGGGCCGCAGGCCAGCACGCTCTGCTTGAATTCCGATGTCTGCGGAATCTCGTAGGCGAGGATGTCGACTTTGCCCGAATCGAGCATGGCTATCATGGCGGGGAGCGACGGCGCTATCTTCAGGTCGAGCACCATCCCCTTGTCGCGCGCGAAATCCGAGATGAGCGTGTAGTCGTAGCCCATCTCCTGGTCGCGGTATATGAAGTACGATGTGGGCGAATAGAGGGTAGCCACACGCAGCGTGTCGGGGAGGGGCCGGGCCTCGGCCGTGGTGTCGGCACCCGACGCGACCCCTTTACCTGCACCGCCCGAGCATGCACCCAGACTTGTGCAGATGACTGTAATCGCTGCCGCCAGTGACGACGCCCTGATGCTCATCCGTTGCTTATTTGGTATTGTAATTCTGTAGAAATCAGTATTCGAAGGTGCCGTGCTCCGACTTGATGGTCAGTCGGTTGGCCTCGGCGCTCTCCACACGGCCCACGATACGACCCTCGATGCCGAAGCCGGCTGCGATGTCGATGACGCGTTGTGCGTCGGCTTCGCTGAGGTATATCTCCATGCGGTGGCCCATGTTGAATACCTTGTACATCTCCTTCCAGTCGGTGCCCGATTCCTTCTGAATGAGGGCGAACAGCGGCGGGGTGGGGAACAGGTTGTCCTTGATGACGTGCAGGTTCTCGACGAAATGGAGCACTTTGGTCTGGGCGCCTCCCGTGCAGTGCACCATGCCGTGGATGGCCGGCCGCAATTCCGAGAGTATTTGTTTGATTACCGGAGCGTAGGTGCGTGTGGGCGACAGCACCAGTTCGCCGGCGTTGACGGGTACGCCCTCGACCGGCGAGGTGAGGTCTTGCGTGCCGCAGTAGGCCAGGTCGTCGGGGATGGCGTTGTCGTAGGTCTCGGGGAATTCGCGGGCGACGCTTTTGCCGAATACGTCGTGGCGTGCCGACGTCAGGCCGTTGGAGCCCATGCCTCCGTTGTAGCGTTGCTCGTAGGTGGCCTGTCCGAAGGATGCCAGACCAACGATAACGTCGCCCGGACGGATATTGGCGTTGTCGATAACATCGGCGCGGCGCATGCGGCAGGTTACGGTGGAGTCAACAATGATGGTGCGCACCAGATCGCCGACATCGGCGGTTTCTCCGCCGGTCGAGTAGATACCAACACCCATCTCGCGGAGGTCGGCGAGCAACTCCTCGGTGCCGTTGATGATGGCGGCAATCACCTCGCCGGGCACAAGCCGCTTGTTGCGGCCGATGGTCGATGATACCAGGATGTTGTCGGTGGCGCCTACACAGAGCAGGTCGTCGATATTCATTATCAGGGCGTCCTGGGCGATGCCTTTCCACACCGACAGGTCGCCGGTGCGCTTCCAGTAGGCGTAGGCCAGCGACGATTTCGTACCGGCGCCGTCGGCGTGCATTATATTGCAATATTCGGGGTCACCGGCCAGCAGGTCGGGGATTATTTTGCAGAAAGCCTTGGGGTAGAGGCCTTTGTCGATGTTGCGGATAGCGTTGTGCACATCCTCCTTGGCGGCCGAAACGCCGCGCATCATATAACGTTCACTCATCGTAAGTCGGTGATTGTATGATTATTCGGTGATGTCGGAGAGAGCGGTCGGCTTGTGCCGCGCCGGGATTATTTGAAGAGGTCGATGGCAAGAAGGTAGGCCATGGTGGCGGGAACAACCAAAAGCAGCGAGTCGATGCGGTCGAGGATTCCGCCGTGGCCCGGCAGCAGGTTGCCCGAATCCTTCACGCCGATGGTGCGCTTGAGCAGCGATTCAACCAGGTCGCCCCAGGTGCCGAACACGCACACTAATGCGCCGTAGCCGACGGCCAGCCACAGGTTCCATCCGGCGAGAACCTCGGGAAAGAGTTTCCATCCGGCCACTGCGGAGCCGATGCAGAACAGCAGGCCGCCGAAGAAGCCCTCCCATGATTTCTTGGGTGAGATGCGTTCAAACAGTTTATGGCGCCCGATGAGCGATCCCACGCAGAATGCGCCCGTGTCGCTCAGCCAGATGAGAATGAACATTCCCAACACAAAGTACTGCCCCTGAGGGCACGATGTGGTGTAGATGCCGCACATCAGCCCCATCGGAGCGGCGATGTAGAGCTGACCCATCAGTGAGTGGGCATAGTGACTCAAAGCGTTGCCGTCCTGAATGTACAGCTGACTGATGAAACGCGCCAGCAGGTACAGGATGTAAGCGTACATGAACGCCCCGCAGGTCCAGGCGCGGAACAACGGGCTGCTGACGCCCGAATTGAAGTAGGCGGCGATTCCCGAAATCAGGAAAATGGCGCCCAGAATGTCGAGCAGACGGGTGGTGTTCGATACATGGTGATTGTTGGAGATGCGGTTGAATTCGTTCACTCCAAGCACACCGAAAAGCACTGCCAGGCCCCAAAACCACCATTGGCCGCCTATGATGGCGCCCACGATTATGGCGATGTAAAGGATGCCTGTGCACAGGCGCGTAAATACGTTTTTCATCGCGTTACAGTTTGAGATGCAAATATAGGCAAAAAAACGGTGAACTGCAAAAAGCATATTCGCCGCGGGCACATTTGTGTGTGGACGCGGCGAATATTTATACTTATATCAGCGGTCTGACGATGAATAGTTGGGCGCTTCGGAAGTGATTGCCACATCGTGGGGATGGCTCTCGGCTACACCGGCGTTGGTGATGCGTACGAATTTGGCCGAATGCAGAGCCTCGATATCGGGAGCGCCGCAGTAGCCCATGCCGGCACGGAGGCCGCCGAGCATCTGATATACTACTTCATAGAGTGTGCCCTTGTAGGGGACGCGGGCGGCGATGCCCTCGGGCACGAGCTTCTTCGAGTCGGTGACGTTGCCCTGGAAGTAGCGGTCTTTCGAGCCCTTCTCCATGGCCTCGAGCGAGCCCATTCCGCGGTATGATTTGTATTTACGGCCGTTGTAGATGATGGTGTCGCCGGGCGACTCCTCGGTGCCGGCAAGCATACCGCCGAGCATCACGCTGTAACCGCCGGCTGCCAGGGCCTTGACGATGTCGCCGCTGTAACGGATACCGCCGTCGGCAATCAGAGGTACGTCGGTGCCGGCGAGCGCCTTGGCCACGTCGTAGACGGCCGAAAGCTGTGGCACACCTACACCGGCTATGATGCGTGTGGTGCAGATTGAACCCGGGCCGATGCCTACCTTCACACCGTCGGCGCCGTTCTCCACCAGGAATCTGGCGGCTTCGCCGGTGGCGATGTTGCCCACTACTACGTCGATGTCGGGGTATTTCTCTTTCACTGCGCGGAGCACACCCACCACGCCTGCCGAATGACCGTGGGCCGTGTCGATGACAATGGCGTCGACACCGGCGGCTACCAGGGCGTCGGCACGCTCCATTGAGTCGGCCGTCACGCCGATGCCGGCAGCTACGCGCAGGCGACCCAGCGAATCCTTGCAGGCGTTGGGCTTGTCTTTTGCTTTGGTAATATCTTTATAGGTGACCAGGCCGATGAGGTGCCCCTCCTTGTCAACCACGGGGAGCTTCTCAATTTTGTGGCTCTGGAGAATGTCGGCGGCCTCTTCGAGGTTGGTCGACTGCGACGTGGTGACAAGGTTCTCCGATGTCATTACCTCGTCGACCGGGCGGCTGAGGTTGCGCTCGAAGCGCAGGTCGCGGTTGGTGACGATGCCCACCAGGATGCGGTTTTCGTCAACCACGGGGATACCGCCGATGTGATATTCCTCCATGATTTTCAGCGCATCGGCGACCGTGGCGCCGCGCAGTATGGTCACCGGGTCGTAAATCATGCCGTTTTCGGCACGTTTTACGGCATGCACCTGGCGTGCCTGCTCCTCAATGCTCATATTTTTATGGATTACGCCGATACCACCCTCGCGGGCAATGGCGATAGCCATTTTGGCTTCGGTAACTGTGTCCATGGCCGCCGATACCAGCGGAACATTCAGCGCGATGTTGCGCGAGAACTTTGTCTGAAGGTTGACACTCTTGGGAAGTACTTCGGAATATGCGGGGATCAGAAGGACATCGTCGAACGTGAGACCGTCCATCACCACACGCTCAGCAGCAAAAGATGACATAAGCAATAATTGGTGTAAATTTATTGCACGCAAAGGTACGAATTTTTCTTTATTTTTAGGCGAATTTTCCCTCAATTTTGACAGGCGAAGGGTGATTTTGGGCGATTTCGGGGTGATTTTGGCCGTGTCGGGGTAATTTCGTACATTTGTGTGTCCAATTTTGCAGTAACACAAGCTCTTGTATGGCCAATCATAACAATCCCCTCGTAATGAAGCTCGCCGAGATGTTGATGCGCGTCTTTCCGGAGTACGATTTGTATATCAAGAAGAACCGCGTATGCGTGGTTTTCTGCTCAAGTCTGAAGGGGACAGGCATCACATTTGAAATTATCGTAAACCCTGACGGCTCGCTGTCGTACCGACGTACTCTCCGCAACAATTTCTTTATATTGCTCATAAGCAGATTCTTGCCCTTTATATTGCTTATTCCCCGTTTCTTATCCGTATGTTCCGGCAGGCTGTTTGAACGACGGGAGATTCTCGACGACACCCCCGTGTTGCCTCAGGAGAATGAAATCATTGAATTCCTGATGAAATTCTGGAACGCTGAACCCCTGCCGGAACCCGAAGTGGAGAAGGCCCGCGAGGCGTTGCGCAGGAATTATTTCGGCAGCATAGTTTTTCGACGCCGCTGCTTATGGCTGTGGTTGATGATAGTGCTGACTTTTATCTTCTGGAGCGTTGTCCGTTATAATGGCCAACCGCAATTTGCGCCATATCATTTTAACTATGGTGAGGTGCACACCAACACCAATGAATTTGAGATTGCCGACTCCACACAGCAGGCCGAGCTTTACGACGCGGCCGATAATGTGATAGTTCCGGTCGGAAAATACAACGAATTCGACATCTCCAGCATCCGCGGTATGGTAGTGGCATACAGGATACTCAGCACCGACTCTGCCGGCATATCGAAATATCGCACTGATTTACTTACACTTCAGGGGAAACCGTTGAAGAGTTTGGACGGAGATTACACGTTCAAGACCTTAGGCAGCGACTGCAAGTACCTGCAGTTCCTCGTAGGCGAAGGCTCTGGCTGGGGTGTGATGCGGCTGCCTGACTTCGCCGTCATCGTGCCGCAGAAATACGATGAAATCAAAATGTACCGCGGCGCGTTGATTGAGGGTGTGACAGAGGATGCGACAGGTTACCCCGTTTCGAGAGAATTTTTCCGCATTGACGGCACCCCTGATTCCGGCTTCGGCCAGAAATTCCTGGAAACCCTTGGCTCTCCGATAACCCTTTGGATTATCTGGGTCGTCCTTCTCCTGAGCTATATCGCTCTTGAAGTCGCCGCTCGCTGTCGCCGTCGCCGTCGCTCCGGAGCCCGCGCCTGAGCGCCTATGTGAATTTGTGCATAAATTGTTGCCCCAAAGGGAGGGATATTCAATATAAATTCATAATTTTGTGACGCACAACTACTAAGCTGGTTAAATAGACGTTTAATTTTCATGATTAAGCCCCGGCTTGCTCAAGATGAGAAGGCCGGGGCTTATAATATATAGTTAGAAAACAATCGGAAAATTCCAGACGTGTGACCGTGAATTACTTTTTGTTGACGCGGAAGCGGTCGACGCCATCACGGAGGAAGGCTACCACCTGGTTGGCGGCGGCGATACCGGCGTTGATGTTGGCTTCGGCGGTCTGTGCGCCCATCTTCTTCGGGGTGAAGAATACGCGGTCGGGGAACTCGGCTTTGAGTTCGTCGGCGATGTCGGGTTTGATGTCGGCGACATACTTTAGGTCGGGGCGTTCGCGCAGGGCTTTCTGAAGCCCCTCTTCGTCGATTACCTCCTTACGGGCGGTGTTGATGAGCACGCCGTTCTTGGGGAGAAGCATCATCAGGTCGTACCCTACTGATTTGCGGGTCTCGGCGGTCGCGGGGATGTGCAGCGACACGAATTTGTTATCCTTGTAAAGTTCTTCAACGGAGTGTACGGGCTTCACGCCGGCCTCCACGATTACTTCGTCGGGGCAGTAGGGGTCGAGCGCCGATACCTCCATGCCGAAGCCTTTGGCGATGCGGGCCACGTTGCGGCCTACCTGACCGAAGGCGTGGATGCCGAGTTTCTTACCCTTCAGCTCGGAGCCGGAGGTGCCGTTGTACATATTGCGCACGGCCATAACGGTCATGCCGAATACGAGTTCGGCCACGGCGTTGGAGTTCTGGCCGGGGGTGTTCTCCACGCATACGTTGTGGGCGGTGGCGGCGTCGAGGTCGACGTTGTCGTAACCGGCGCCGGCGCGCACTACGATTTTGAGGTTTTTGGCGGCGTCGAGCACCTGGCCGTCGACTTTGTCGGAACGGATAATCAGGGCGTCGGCGTCGGCAACGGCGTTGAGCAGGTCGGCCTTGTCGGTGTACTTCTCAAGGAGGCAGAGTTCGTAACCGGCATCTTCTACGACTTTACGGATGCCGTCAACTGCAACGGCGGCAAACGGTTTTTCGGTGGCTACAAGTACTTTCATTGCTTTACTTTTTTAGTGCTTGTCCTGGAATTCTTTCATAGCCTGGATGAGTACATCGACGCTCTCCATGGGCAGTGCATTGTAGAGCGAAGCGCGGAAGCCGCCGACCGAACGGTGTCCCTTGATGCCGACGATGCCCTTGGTCGATGCGAAGTCGATGAATTCCTTTTCGAGCTCTTTGTATTCGGGTTTCATCACGAAGCAAACGTTCATGATCGAGCGGTCCTCGTGGTTGGGAACGGTGGCAACGAACATACGCGATGAGTCGATGGCCTCGTAGAGCTTGGCAGCCTTGGCCAGGTCGCGGCGTTCGAGCTCCTTGATGCCGCCCATCTCCTTATAATATTTAAGGGTCTGGAGTGCGGAGTAGATGGGGAGCACAGGAGGAGTGTTGAACATCGAGCCTTTATCGGTGTGGGTTTTATAGTTGAGCATGGTGGGCACGGGGCGGGGAGCCTTGCCGAGGCATTCGTCGCGCACGATAATCAGGGTTGCTCCGGCGGGTGCGAGGTTTTTCTGGGCACCGGCGTAGATGATGTCGTATTTCGAAACGTCGACCGGACGCGAGAAGATATCCGACGACATATCGGAAACCAGACGAACGGGCACATCGGGATCCTTGCGGATTTCAGTACCGTATATGGTGTTGTTGGTGGTGTAGTGGAAGTAGTCGGCATCGGCCGGAACGGTGTAGTCGCGGGGGATGTAGTTGTAGTTCTTGTCTTCGGATGATGCGACTACATCGACCTGGCCGAACAGCTTGGCTTCCTTGATGGCTTTGTGGGCCCATACACCGGTGTCGAGGTATGCGGCTTTGTTGATGAGCAGGTTGTAGGGTACCATGGCGAACTGGAGCGATGCGCCGCCGCCGAGGAAGAGTACGCTGTAACCTTCGGGCACTTCGAGAAGCTCTTTTACGAGCGCCTGTGCCTCGTCCATCACAGCCTGGAACTCTTTCGAGCGGTGTGATACTTCAAGAATCGAAAGGCCTGTGTTGGCGAAATCGAGAACAGCATCGGCGGTATTGCGGATGGTGTACTGGCTCATGATGGAAGGGCCTGCATAGAAGTTGTGCTTCTTCATCTTGTAATATTTTAGAAATTTTCAGATATGATCGGTTGATTGGAGATTTAAAATGTTTCTCCGGGGGTACTAAGACACCACAAAGATAATCATTTTTTGATAAAAACGAATACCGGGGCGTCAATTATAGTTGCCGGAGATGAAAAATTGTAATTTCAAGTGTCAGTTCACCGAGATTTGCGGCGGTAAATGCGCTCCGCGCAGGTAATCTGCAGCGGACATGGGGCGCTTGCCCGAGGGTTGCAGGCGCAGTATCTCCACGGCGTTGCCGTCGCCGCACATTACTCTGATGCGTCGCCCGTCGGCGAATACTGTGCCCGGTTCGGCATCGCGCAAGTGTTCAGGGTGGGTGTCGCACAGGGCGGTCTGCTGTATCTTCCATTCGCTCAACTCGGGTCGACCGGGGTTGGCGGTGTCGTAGAGGCGTGTCCAGGCGCAGGGATAGGGCGACAGGCCGCGCACCAGGTTGTGTACGGCGGGGGCGGGACGCGTCCAGTCGATGCGGCAGGTCTCCTTGAAGATTTTGGGCGCGGGGGTGGGCTCCTCGCCGTCGGTGAGCAGCGACGACTGGTCGACGGTGGTGAGGTCGCCGGCTACGATGTGGCCGATGGTGTCGACGGTGAGCTGTGCGCCCACCTCCATCAGGCGGTCGTGTACATCGCCTACGTTGTCGTCTGGGCGGATGGCTACACGAGTCTGCGAGATGATGTCTCCGGTGTCGATTTCGTGTTTGAGGAAGAAGGTAGTGACGCCGGTTTCGGTGTCGCCGTTGATTACGGCCCAGTTGATGGGCGCGGCGCCGCGGTAGCGTGGCAGCAGCGACGCGTGGAGGTTAAATGTGCCTAACGGCGGCATCTGCCACACGGCTTCGGGAAGCATACGGAAGGCAATCACCACGAACAGGTCGGCGTCGAGCGTGCGCAACTTTTCAAGAAATTCCGGATCCTTGAGCCTGACAGGCTGCAGCAGGGGGATGTCATGGGCTACGGCATACTCTTTGACGGGCGACTGATACATACGGTGGCCGCGTCCGGCCGGCTTGTCGGGCATAGTCACGGCGCCTACTACGCGGTATCCGGCACGGCAGATGGCGTCGAGGCTTGTGACGGCAAATTCGGGGGTGCCGAAGAATACTATTTTCAGGTCTTGCTTGGTCATTTTTCTCAGGGGTTAGGGGTGACCGGGGCGTCGGCCGCGGTATCTTTGGCGGCGTTCTCTGCGAGGGCGCGCCACACCGGGTCGCCGGCCGGAACGGGAGCCGTGAGTGATATTTTCTCGCCGCTGACGGGATGCACGAATTCTATGTGCCGGGCCAGCAGCGATATCGAGCCGTCGGGGTTCGACCGTTTGTCGCCGTACTTGAGGTCGCCGCGGATGGGGCATCCGATGGCCGACAGCTGCACGCGTATCTGGTGCTTGCGGCCGGTGAGCAGCTGCACCTCCAGGAGATGGTAACGGTCGGAGTCGGCGATGTGGCGGTAGCGCAGCCGCGCCTCCTTGGCGTTGGGCTTCGGGGCGGTGTGGGCGGTGGATTTGTTGGTGCGCTCTACGGTGGTAATCCAGTGATGGAGCTCGTCGGCCTGGCGCGGCGGCAGGTTGCGCGTCACGGCCCAATAGGTCTTGTGCACCCGGCCGTTGCGGAACATATCGTTCAGGCGCGTGAGCGCTTTCGAGGTCTTGGCGAAAACCACAAGTCCGCCCACCGGACGGTCGAGCCGGTGAACCACGCCGCAGAATACGTTGCCCGGCTTGGCGTACTTCTCTTTGAGCCAGCGTTTGAGCGTCTCGACAAGGGGCTCGTCGCCGGTCTTGTCGCCCTGTACTATCTCGCCCGGGGCTTTGTTGACCACTATTATGTGGTTGTCTTCGTAGATTACTTCCAAATTGCGGATGTGAAAAAATGAAAATGTAGGGACGGCGCCCCAGCGCACACCCCTACATTGTATGAGTCTGAAATCAGATGCCGAGATGCTTCTTTACCATCTCGATTTTGGCATCGGCGGCTTCGGTGGCTGCGTGATAATCGGCCTTTGAAGCCATCTTGCCCTTGACTTCGATGTAGAATTTAATCTTGGGCTCGGTACCCGAGGGGCGGATTGAAACCTTGGTGCCGTCCTCAGTGAAGTACTGAAGCACGTTCGAGGTCACGGGGAAGTCCATTTTGGTTACCTTGCCGGTAGCCACGTCGGTGCAGTTGAGGTCGGCGTAGTCCTTGATGGTGACAACTTTCGAGCCGGCCAGCTCCTTGGGCGCGTTGGCGCGGAATGCTTTCATCATGGCCTGAATCTCTTCGGCCCCTGTCTTGCCCGGGCGGACTACCGAGATGCCGGCTTCGCGCGAGAAACCGTACTTGATGTAGATATCCTGGAGCATCTCCATGAAGCTCATGCCTTTGTCTTTGGCCCATGCCAGGCACTCGGCCATAAGCGAGATGGCTGAAACCGAGTCTTTGTCGCGGGCGAATGTTTCGGCTAAGAAGCCGTAGCTCTCTTCGCCGCCGCCGAGGTAACGCATGGTGCCCTCGTTGTCGCGGATTACCGAAGCAATCCACTTGAAACCGGTGTAGCAGTCGAACATACGGATGTTGTTGGCATCGGCGATCGACTTGATGGTCTCGGTGGTTACGATGGTCTTTACGACGTACTCCTTGCCGGTGAGAGTGCCCAGTTCGGCATTGCGGTTCATCAGATAGTTCAGCAGAATCATCACAATCTGGTTGCCGTTGACGAGCACGTATTCGCCGTCGGTGTCGCGGATTACGCAGCCGATGCGGTCGGCGTCGGGGTCGGATGCCACTACCAGGTCGGCTTCAACCTCTTTGGCTTTGGCTACGGCCATGGCCATGGCCGATGCGTTCTCGGGGTTGGGCGAGTCGACTGTGGGGAAGTCACCCGAGGGGATATCCTGCTCGGGCACGTGGATGATGTTGGTGAAACCGTAGTTGTTGAGCGACTCGGGCACGAGTTTCACGCCTGTGCCGTGGATAGGAGTGTAGACAATCTTGAGTGTCTTGCCGTACTTGGCGTCGATTTCAGGCGAGAGCTGAAGGCCTTTGATGGCGTCGAGGTAGTCCTTGTCCATTTTGTCGCCGATAATCTCGATGAGGTCGGGATTGCCTTTGAACTTGATGTCGGATACGTTCTTGATACGCTCGACGTGGTTGATGATGTTCACATCGTGGGGGGCGATAATCTGTGCGCCGTCCGACCAGTAGGCTTTGTAGCCGTTGTACTCCTTGGGGTTGTGCGAGGCTGTGATGTTCACACCGCTCTGGCAGCCCAGATGACGGATGGCGAACGAGAGCTCGGGAGTGGGACGGAACGAGTCGAACAGGTATGCCTTGATGCCGTTGGCCGAGAAGATGTTGGCTACGATTTCGGCGAATTTGCGCGAGTTGTTGCGCACATCGTGGCCTACTGCTACCGAAATCTGGGGCAGGTCGGGGAAGGCCTCCTTCAGGTAGTTGGCCAGCCCCTGGGTGGCGGCGCCTACGGTGTAGATATTCATACGGTTTGTGCCGGCACCCATGATGCCGCGCAGACCGCCGGTACCAAATTCAAGGTCTTTATAGAAAGCTTCAATCAGCGGAGTCTTGTCCTCGGCCTCAAGCATCTGTTTTACCTGAGCGCGGGTCTCGGGGTCGTATTGATCGGTCAGCCAAACCTCGGCTTTCTCTTTCACTGATTTCAACAGTTCTTCGTTTCCCATTTGTATCTCGTTTTTAGTTTAAGTTATGGCAAATTATGGTAAAATTGAAAAAAAGATTTGAGTAGAACCTTTTCTATGCAAAATTAACCTTTTGCTATCATTGGAACAAATTTTGAACTAAAAAATCCTCTAAAAATCTTTAAATAAATTGATAAGGGAGGTGCTGTAATGAAAGGGGCTATGTCAAAATAGGCGCAGCCTCTTTTTCATAACATGCTGTAAAACATAAAACAAAG
>CAMEPD010000010.1 GCA_945931475.1 uncultured Muribaculaceae bacterium
CAACGGTCACATAGCCCGCTATGCTCCCTTTTGATTTAATTTATCTCAAAAACCGACCACCGGAACGTTAACATTTGTTATTAAACACCCTCTAAGAGAATGGAATTCGCAACAAACAAACCGATATACCGTCAGATAATCGATTACTGCTACGCTCAGGTGCTCACCGGTGCGTGGCAGCCGGGTTCACGGGTGCCGTCGGTGCGCGAATTGGCCGTGCAGATGGCGGTCAACACCCACACGATACTCAAGGCGTACGAGACACTTCAGGCCGACGCGGTGATTGAGCCGCGTCGCGGTATGGGTTTCTTCCTCTGCGGCGACGCACGCGAGAAGGTAAACGAGGCGCGGCGCCGGGAATTTTTCGCGAGCACCATCCCGATGCTCCGGCAGGAGATGGAGTTACTCGGCATCACCCCGGGGGATTTGTTGAATCATCTTACCTGATAGACCTATTTTGTGTCAGCGTTTTTTCTTGCTCGGGGGAAAATCGATGGGTTTCGACGGATTATAACAGGGTGTTTAAAAAGGATCAGCGGATTATTCCGGCGTGACGCCCATCTGTCTACATGCTGTGTGAACCATAACGAGAAAGCAGGAAGAGTCTCACGACTCGTCCTGCCCAAGATACGTAGTAATATTACCAGTCAATATATGTGTAAATAAGCAATGGATATGCTATTGGGGGTTGCAAACGGGATAGATACCTTGGCCTGATGTACGCCAGGCGGTTTGCGGTCAGTCCGCAAAGAGGGTGCGGAACGTCAGTGCCGTAAACTACGGGTCAAGCCATTCTCAGGCACCGCCAAGCGCCTTATCCAAAACTTGAGCTTTCACTGAACAGACCGCACCCCAAAGAGGGTAAGCCGGTGCGACAGCGCATGTGCTCTTTACGTTGGATAGTTAAAAATTCGGAGGCGGCAGGTTGACCGGCTCCATTGGCGGATTTTAAGAATTGCATTAAAGAGGCAGCATATAAAAGGATGAAAAGAGAGTGAGGCTAACTTGCAGCCGCAACATCTACCATTCAGCTTGCATTTAACGGGTAAATATCTTTTCAAACGCAAAGATAACAACAGAAAATAACGGTTCAAAATTATGTTGCCGAATTGTAACATGATAATCTCAATCTTTTATTTCCGAAACGGGCAGTTTATTAACATTTAACAATCAGAGGGTTAAGTAGCAGCCGGGGAAGGATGGAAGAAGTAGGGAGGGAGCCGCGAAGCCTTCAGCTATAACTTTGCAAGCACAAGACATTGATTTACAAAACAAACTATATATTTTCAGCCTTTTTAATTTATGAAAAACAAGCAAAATAATCAAGACAGGGTTGTTGACAATCGTTCTACAGCCGGGCAATTGGCCAAATCTGCGACAGAAATCGCGGCTGAGGCAGCCGAAATTAAAAATTCCGAAGCCGACACTGAGATTCAGGAAACCACGGCCGACGAAGCAAAGACGCCCGAGCAGCAGAAGCCCGTTTCGACGGCTGCCGGGAAGGAGTCAAAATCCCGGACAGAAGAGATTACCGGCTGTAACACTAAGGAGGCGGCTGATAAAGAAGCTCTCCGCGAAGAGCCAGACGTCGACGCCTTAGTGCAAGAGGCCTATCTGCGGGGGCGCAACGAGGCCATAGAGGAGTTGATGCAGCGTCCCGGCATGCTGCAGCCTTTGGCCGGAGCACCGGTACAGACCACCCCATTCTCATCGGCCGACAACGAGGTAATGATATTGTCGGACACGCGCCAGAGCATCTGGGAACGCTAACATCAATCGCTGCGGTATGTGCCTGAGCATCAACAATCAACCATAAAAGAAATACCGAATCAAGCAAATTATCAGCCGGGCACACACCGCGCAGAAAACAACACCATAACACCTTAATTCTTAATCAATTATGAACAGCAACAACATTGTACCCGGCGTAGCCGGCGGCCAGCACGTAGTATCGGAACCCCTCACCACCGCCTCGGCCGCGGCCGCCTCGGGTGGCCTGCTCACCAACGAGATCGACCGCCGAATCGTAAAAATCCGCCCCATGTCGACACCACTCGACCAGATTTCGCGCTATGGCGGCGCACGTCATTGCGGGGCCATGAAGGTGGAATATTACTCGGTCGACACCACGCCGGTGAAACTGAAACTCACCGCCGCCGTCGCCGCCACCGACGAAGAGCACGAAGGCCCGGTAACGGCCGTGCTGAAGGTAGCCAATCCCTCCATCCTGGCAAAATCGACCACGGTATTAGTGCCAGCGGTGAAGGTCACCTCTACCGTCAACGGCAAGAGCATAAGCCGTCCGCTGATGCTCTACGTCACCAACAGCGACGCCAACGGTGTGGAAGTGGTGCCCGTCAACAACTTCGACGGCAACGGCGAACCCGTCATGCCGGCAATCCCGGCCGGTACTGAGGTGATCCGCATGGGGCGTGCGGCCGCCGAGCTCGACGTCACCACCCCGCAGTTCAGCGCCCTTCCCCACAAAGATTTCAATCTGTGTCAGATATTCAAGGCCCAGGTCGAGGAATCCACCTTCATGAAGATTGCCAACAAGGAGATAGGCTGGAGCTTCTCCGACCAGGAGGAGGCCGCCATCATAGATATGCGCATGGGCATGGAGAAGAATTTCCTTATGGGCGAACGCCGACGCCTGCAGCTGCCCGACGGCTCGGGCGAGATACTCCTCACCGGGGGTATCTGGAACCAGACCTACAATGACTTCAAGTATTCGACGCTCAACGAGGAGAAGCTCGTGAGCCTGTGCAAGCAGGCCTTCTCTCACAACGCCGGGTCGTCGCGCAAGGTGCTCCTGGCGGGTTCCGATCTGATTGAGGCGCTGCACGGCATCAACCACACCCGCGTCATCTCGGAGGAGAAAGCCGTAACCAAGTGGGGTCTCGACTTCACGGAGATACACTCGAAGTTCGGCACCCTGTATGTGCTGCTCTCTGAGGTGTTCGACGAGGTCGGTATGTCAGGCTGCGGCATGATTATCGACCCGGAGTATATCACCAAGTACTGCCATGTACCCTTCCGCGCCGAGAAGCTCGACCTGCGCAGCGCCGGCATCCGCAACACTAACGCGGTGGTACTCACCGAAGTATCGTGCCTGGTGCTCCGTTATCCGCTGTCGCACGTGCGCATAATCAAGGAGTAATAACATCCATCAGAGGAGGTGTGCCATTCGTGACACATCTCCCTTATTTAGAGGCTATGATAACACTTACAAAAGATGAAATGCTGCGTAAATGGATGCTCCTGACCCGCAGCGAACCGTTGCTGAAAGGTTGCACCGTATCGCGGTCGTATGGCATCGACATCGAGGCGCTGTGTGCCGACGAGATGCGCCTGTGGTACATCAACCTGCTTCGTACGGCCGAGGAAAGGATGGTGCCGGTCACCGACATCGCGGCGAAGGTTCAACTCACTGTCGACGCGGTCTCGGGGCACCCGGTGGTCACTCTGCCCGTCAACTGCATCAGGGCGCTCAGTGTCACTCTCGCCGGGTGGGAACGTCCCGCACCGGTGATCGGTCCCGACACACGCACGGCGCGGATGCAGGTCAACCCGTTCGCCTGCGGAGGTGTGTGCCGCCCGGTGGCTGTGCTGCGTCCCGGCGGTCGCGAAATCGAACTGTTCTCGGCCCCGACTGACCCCTCCTCAGCCCGAATCGCGTCACTGCAGGCCGTCATGGACCCCGGCGACGACACCTACACCTTCAGCGAGGACGCCATCGCTACGATAAAAGAGATTTTCCGACAGCCGGCGGCTCAGGCCGGCCTCGAATGGTAACAACACACTGATATTATGAAAGAGACACAGATACTTGAAGCGGCCCACCGGGCATGGATGCGCATGGACACTCTGCGCAGCCGCCGCACGCGCCAGCGCCGCTACACCTACGGCGACCAGTGGGGCGACCCGGTGCCCGACCGCAAGCGCCGCCGCATGATAACCGAGGGGGAGCGCGTGGCTCAGGACGGGCGTGCTCCACTGACCAACAACCTGATACGCCGTCTGGTAAAATCGGTGGTAGGGCGTTTCCGCCAGGAGACCCTCCGGGGAGCCGCCGGAGATGGCACCGACCCCAACGCGGGCGTCGACCCCGCGGTGCGGCGCCTCAACCGCCTCGACGAACTCGACGCGCGTACCCTCGAGGAGTTCCTCATCTCGGGTATGGCGATACACTACGTCAGCGCCGAGCGGCGTCCCGGGGGCGCCGGGGTTTGGGTCGACACCGTTTCGCCCGAGCGCTTCTTTGTGAACGCGCTGAGCGACCCGCGCTGCAACGATATGGAGATAGCCGGGCGACTGCTCGACATGAGCCTGGCCGAGGTGGTGATGCGCTTCTCGCGCGGCGACGGCGCGCGTGCCCGGGAGCTACGCCGGCTCTATTCGGGCATCGCCGGAGAACCGCCGGCCGAAATCTCCACCGGCTTCGCACCGGCGCCTGCATCGTTCTTCACGGCTCCCGAGGGACGCTGCCGCGTCATCGAGGTGTGGACGCTCGAGTGCCGCTCGCTGCTGCAGGTCCACGACTACGCCGACGCTACTTACCGGCTTGTGCCCCTGTCCGACGAACCGCTTGTGGCCAAAGAGGCCACGCGGCGCCGGCGCCGCCATCAGCCGCCGCTTCACACCGCTCCGCTGATGCGCACTGCCTGGCACGGCCGCTTCCTTGCCCCCGACGGCACCCTCCTGAGCGAGTGCGAATCGCCCTTTCCGGGGGGTGAACCGCCATTCGTGGTGAAATTCTACCCGCTCATCGACGGCGAGGTGCACTCACTTGTGGAGGATGTCATCGACCAGCAACGCTACGTCAACCGCCTGATAACGCTGATGGACCACATGATGGGCACCGCCGCCAAGGGTGTCCTCCTCTACCCTATCAGCTGCAAGCCCCGGGGCATGATGTGGGCCGACATACAGGAGCGCTGGGCCGACCCCGGCGGCATCATCCCCTACAACCATCAGGTCAACGGCGCCATGCCGCAGCAGATAGTCACCCCGATGACCGACATCGGCGCCCGCGATATGCTGCAGACGCAAATCAAGCTGTTCGAGGATGTATCGGGTGTGGGTCAGGCGCTTATGGGGAAATCGATAAGCACCGCAGTCGGCGCCGACCGCTACGAAAGCGAGATACGCAACGCCGCGGCCTCGATTTCCGACCTTACGGAGACCTTCCGCGACTTCCTTGCCACGCGCAATGCCCGAGTGTCGGCGCTCCTGCCGGTAAACAAATTTTAACAACTACGGGCTGCAAAGTTGCCCGGTGGCGAGCCTACCTTTGCAACGTCGGCGCCACCCCACCCCAGCGGCACCGGCACCCCCTTCTCCACACTGCCACTCGTTCTCCTCCTCTCTCCAAAAGGTGGAGACCCACATCAACACCTTTCTCAATATGCTGTACAATTACGATCAGCGTAATCTCGATTTCCTGGATACCGTGCGCCGCATCAGGCGCCGGTACTGGGAGTCGGGAAAAACGCTCAACAACCGGGCCATCGTGGCCGAAGCCCTGCGCCAGCCGGCCCCTCAGTATTATGTTTCACCCTGCCATATATGCCGGCGTCTGGCCGACTACACCGCCGGACGTTACCGGCCGCGGTCGCAGCGCGGCATCGAGCTCTTCGAAGAGGTGCTCCGCCGCTACCGGGCCATCCGTCCCGACGGCTGTCCCAAAGGAGCCGCGCACTACGGCGGCTTCGACTATGTGGCCATGGAAGGCATACTGCTGTCGCCGGCATCGCGTTTCTTCATCACCGAGGAGTACGCCCTGCGGTTGGTAACCGGGTCGGCCCGGCGCCGTCAGAAGCCCCGATGGTGGCTGGCCGAATACGGCGCTCCTACAGCCCGTCGGCGCTTAGCCCGCAGCCGCAGCAATCCGGCGGCTCCCGCGTTTACCTGAAATTTTTTCAACTTTAAACATCAGAAAATGACCATAACTCTCAATCCAAAATCGATTTTCGATGAAATCTTCGCCCTGTCGGCCCTTCAGGCATTCGATATGCCCGACGTGGAGCGTCCGTCGCTGCTGACGCGCGACCAGATACCGGGGCTGCGCCACCTGCTGCGCATAGCGTTCGCCAACCTTATGATTCAGTTCGCCGAGAGCATCAGTTCGTGCCGCTTCGACGACGTCACTCAGAAGGAGCCCTACAACCCCGACTACCCCTTCAACATGACCGTCGAGCTCAACGGCAGTGTCGGCGAGAACAGCGCCCTGCTCATCAAGGCCAACATGGAACATATCCTGGCGCTGTGCACACTGTCGTTCGTGCACGAATGCTCCAACCCCGAAATGGCCCGCGACTACCGCCGTCAGGCCGCCGAAGCCGCCACCCTCCTTGGCGATGAAATCGACCCCGATGTGCCCGCCGGGCGCCTTGCATGCTGGTATTACTGAGATTATCCGACCCTTATCACCGGTGGCATCGGCTATATTTAAAACAAAAAGCTTACTTGATTCTCAATAACTTGGGCGTTAAAAGCCCTATATTGGCAGTATATCGCTTTGCCGGGCGTGTAATCGGCTGTAATTTTGCCACCGAACAGAAAGCTAAAAACAAGAAGGTAATAATAACAGGAAAAGTTAGAACAAATCCAACAGAGTAAAATTTAAGTCTGGAATCTACAGTCGGGTGAGAGCAGTGAATGCTCCAGCCCGGCCCCCACGGGGGGATACCGGAAATCCATCACAGTTACTTGCACTATCTTCCGAACCGTTTACATTGATTGCCGCGCACAGCTTCGGACCTTACCCAAGGCTTCCGGGCCTTTTTTATGTCATGAAATCAACGAAATCTTTAATATATATCATGAGAAGTTTGTATAAGATCTGTATGGCAGCGGCGATGCTCCCGATGGCAATCGGGGCGGCCGCGAGTGTTGCCGACAGTTTTCAGGTACCGGCCTCAGACGCCACGGGCCTGCGCGGGGCCACGATGCCCTATACCCGTTACGATTGCAACGAAGCGGGCGACGCCACCCTCAGCGGCGGAGCCTCAATCAAGACATCGCCCGACTGGGCTGCCTCGAACAAGGCTACCCAGGCCAGCAACCAGGCATACGTCGACCTGCCTGTGGGCGGTTCGGTGGCCTGGACAATGAAAACCCAGGGCGACGGCGTGACCGTGCGTTACACCATCAAGGACAGCAACGTCGGCGGAGCCGGCAAGACCGGCGGCTATGCCACGTCGGAGGGTAAAATCAATATTTACATCAATGGCACTCTTGACCGTACGATTGACCTGACATCGTACTTCATGTACCAGTATTTCTCGAAAGGGAGCGGTTCGCCGAGCCAGAGCGGCGGCGACGCCCCCTGCTTCTGCTTCGACGAGAAACACGTGCGCCTGAGCCGCGTGCTCCATGCAGGCGACGTAATCAAGCTGGAGTGTGCCTCGGGCAGCGAGGTGGGTGTCGACTTCATTGAGACTGAAGTTGTTCCCGACGCGCTCGACCCCAACGACGACGCCAACGGGCGCCGGGTGTTCAACGTGGTCGATTACGGCGCATCCACATCATCATCCAACAACGTTCCGGCCTTCAACAAGGCTGTGGCCGCAGCCCGTGCAGCCGGTGGAGGCATCGTCTTCATCCCCGAAGGCACATGGCTGTTGGGCGAAATGTGGAGCGTAGCCGGCAAGAACATCAAGTTCATGGGCGCCGGTATATGGTACACCAACCTGCAGTTCACGGGCTACGGCCAGTTTGGCGGCGGTATCTCGGGAGGCAACTGCAAGAACGGCCCGTTCATGTCGTCAGACATGGACAACATCGAATGGTGCCACATGTACATCAATTCGAACCTCTCCGACCGCCACGGCGAAAACGCTGTGTACAAGTGCTTTATGGACATCTGGTGCGCCGGGTCGGTAATCCACGACGTCTGGGAGGAGCACTTCGAGTGCGGCCTCTGGTTCGGCGACTACAACTCGCAGCAGCGTCGGTGCAGCGATGGTGTGCGAGTGGTAAACTGCCGTATCCGCAACAACTATGCCGACGGTGTGAACTTCTGCCAGGGCACATCGAACGCCGCCGTCTACAACTGCTCGGTGCGCAACAACGGCGACGACGGCCTGGCCTGCTGGAACAACACCGACGGCGGCGTCAAGGACGAATATGGCAACGTGTTCTGCTACAACACTATTGACTTCGTATGGCGCGCCGGTGGCGTGGCCATCTACGGCGGCAAGAACCAGAAGGTCTACAATAATTATATCTGCGATATGTTCATGGCCTCGGGCGTACACATGAACACCACCTTCCCCGGCCCGGCTTTCCAGTCAACGACAGCGGCCGAGCCCATCCTCATCGAGAACAACTACCTGGTGCGCTGCGGCACCCCCTGGGAATGCTGGGGCCGTGACTATGCAGCCTTCGACTTCGAGGGGAGCATCCGTCACCTGGTATTCCGCAACAACTACGTGTTTGAGTCGCCGGCCGAAGTTATCCGCGTGGCCGGTTCGCCCGAAGGTGTGATATTCGACGGCCTGTATGTCAATGGCGCCGGCCTCTCGAAGCAGTCGGTAAGCTACAGCGCCAGCGAGCACTCGCTCGGCGTGGGCAATATCCAGACCGCTACCGGCGTAACATACAGCGACTTCCTGATCAAGCGCGGCTCAGTACCGGCAGCTGCTGTCGGCGGCGACATGGAGCAGTACAAGTCATGGCCTTTCTGGAACATGCACCCGGGCGGCTCAGCATCCAACTGGGCATGGACCGACGAGGAGTGGGACACCCCCGCCTACCCCGACGCCCAGGGCATCGAGCCTCCGGTCAACATCTTCGACACGCTCTCCGGTTATGATGTGGTGCTCACCGGCATCGACTGGTCGACTCAGGACGGCATCCACAATATGTACGACGGCGACCGTGTGACCTTCCGCGTACGCATCGACAACAACAGCGGCGTCGACATCCCCGAGGATGGCGCTAAATTCAATGTCGCCCTCACCGTCGACGGCGCCACCACATACACCTTCGCCGTAAAGGACGGCCTGAAAGCCCACGCATCCAAGGTTCTGGAATTTACCGGCGCATGGGAGGCCACAAAGGGTATGCACACCTTCACGGCCACGGTAGACCCCAACGGCAAGTTCCAGCACGAGTCAAACAAGTCCAACAATGTCCGCACCAAGAACGTGAACGTCGAGGAGCGCACGGGCGAGGACCCCGAACCGACCTTCGACATCACTCAGGGCACCGACCTGGCCGTGCTCAAAGTCTGGTTCGAAAAGGCCGACGGCTCGAGCATGGACGAAGTCAACGCAGGCGATGTGCTTGTGCCTCACGCACTTGTAGCCAACGCCGGCACATCAGCCGTAACAATGAAGAGCGGCAACGGTCTGCAGTGGCAGGTCGACGGCTACACCTACGGCACCGGCCGGATTGTATGGAACGACGAAACCCGCACCCTCGCCTCGGGCGAAACAGTTGAACTCACCCCCAACGGCGGCGGTGGCACCGGTTCCGACGGCTTCGGCTCCGACAATACCTGGACTGTCACCGACGGCGAGCACACCCTCATGGCATGGGCCGACGGCATATCGAAAAACGGCGACGTCAATGCCGACAACGACGAGCTCACAGTAAGTTACACCTTCCCCAAGGCTATGCCCGAATACAACGACAACCCCGACAAAGCCGATGACCTCGTGAACGGCGGCCTTATCGACTACGAGAACGGGGGCGGCTCCGACGACCCCACCAAGCCCGTATTCGAGAACTACAACCTTGAACTCACCGGCCTGGCATGGAAGAATCAGGACGACTCGCAGCTCCTCTACGACGGCGACCAGGTGCGTTTCCTCATCAAGGTCACCAACACCTCCGACGTCGAAATCCCCGCCGGCAAGAACATCATGGCCAACGTGACGGTCAACGGCCAGACCATCGCCTTCCCCACCTGCACTACCGGCATCGGTGCCGGCAAGTCGATCGTGATGGAGACCACTACAAAATGGAAAGCCGTAGCCGGCGCCATGACAGCCACAGCCACCGTCGACCCCCACAACATCCTCAACAAGGAGCTCAACGAGAACGACAACGAGCGCGTCAAGAACTTCAACGTATATGAGCCCGCCGAAGAGCAGGATCCCGTGCTCGACCGCGTCACCGGCGGCTACGACCTCACCACCATCGCCGTAGGTTACAAGAATCAGGCCGGCGAAATCAACGGTCCGGTCGCATCGGGCGAGCAGGTTACACTCTGGGCAAGAATCGCCAACATCGGCGACACCGATGTGCCCGCAGGCACCACTATCGGCGTGCAGTGGCAGGTTGACCGAAGCATTACCAAGACCTGGTGGAACGACAAATACTCAGGCGGCCTCGCAGCCGGAGCCGTCTACGAGCTCGAATCGACCGGTTCGACCAACAACGGCGACGGCTACGCCATCATCCCCGACGGCACCCACAACATCCTTGCCTTCGTCGACGACATCGACCGAATCCCCAACGAGGTCAGCGACGGTCACATCGGTACAACCAATGTGGGCAACAACCAGCTGGAGCAGACCTTCACCTTCCCCAACAACGGCAAGACTCCCGCTGAAGCATGGGACAATCCCGACGCTCCCGACAACGTCGACGGCACTATCGTTGACCCGGGCAAACCCGACAATCCATCCGACCCGATGGACGGCCTTACCGGCTACAACTTCGAGCTTTACGGTCTCCGCTGGGATATGGTCAGCTCGGCCGCTAACGCCGCTAACCTCCGCGTGGCTTCGAAATACGATGACACCGAGCTCGAAATCAACGAGAACGACCTCATCAGCTTCTCGATCCGCGTCGACAACACCTCGGAGGTCGACATCCCCGCCGGCGTCCCCGTCAACTCGCGCGTAACACTCGACAACGGCACCGTAATAAAGATGCCCGCCATCACCGACGGCCTCCTGGCCCATACCTACCGCATCCTTACCGGTGAATCGCACTGGACCGCAGCAGCCGGCGCCCGCACAGCCACCGCTGTCGTGAACTTCGGCAACAAGCTCGTCAACGAGACCTCGACCGACGACAACACCCGCGTCAAGCGATTCAACGTCATCGGCAAACCCAAAGGCGCCGAATACAACGAACTGGCTGCAGCTCCCGTAACAGGCGGCTCCGACCTCCGCGTAGTCGACATCCTCTGGCAACGCAAGGGCATCGACGCCGAACCGGGTCACGGCCCAATGGACGCTGGCGACAACATCGTATGGACCGCCGTTGTCCGCAACGACGGCGACCGAGCAACCACCTTCGGCGGCGAAGTGAAGTGCGGCGTTCAGTTCCAGATCAACGGCAACACCGCCGACATCACCTGGTGCGACGAATGCAGACGCGCCCTGCAACCCGGCGAACGAGTTGTGCTCACCGCCAACGGCGGCACTCACGGCAACTCATGGACAGCTACCGGCACCAACTTCAACGTGACGGCATGGGTCAACGACACACATAACGTCAACAACGAAGTTTCGACCGGCTCGTCCGACGACGCCAACAAGCTCACTTACGCCATCGAGCTCCCCTACAAGACTCCCCTGACATATCACGCCGAAACCGACCTGCGCGACATCCTCGAACCTACAGCTTCGACCACGGATGTCAACGAACTCTTCTCGACCGAAGTCGATGACGCATGGTACACCGCAGGTGGCATCCGTCTGCTCGGCGTGCCCACCGCCCCCGGCGTCTATATCCACAACGGCCGCAAAGTCGTCATCCGCTAATCCGACGATTACAACAACCAACCCGATTAACCGTCATTTCCCGTTAATCGCATCAAGTTTTCCCTGAGATACGGGGTCGTGCCAGCGATGGTCCGGCCCCGTTTATTTTCCCCGACTGCAAAAAAAGCGATGTGTCAAAATTCGACACATCGCCCCATATTTTGGCTGAAATTCGTTACTTGTGTTTGAGCTCGACTTTGACTGTCGGGGGGAGCTTGGCGTTGCGCTCGTCGCAGGCTTCGGTGACTTCGTGGGCGAGGTGCATGAACTGCTGCCCCATAAGGGTGTCTTTCTCGGCCACAGGGCATCCGCCGTCGCCCGACTCGCAGACCGAACCCACCAACGGCATCTGCGCCAACAGCTTAACGCCCAGCTCCTTAGCCAGGCGCACGCCACCCTCGCGCCCGAAGATATAGTATCGCTCATCGGGATGCTTCTCGGGAGTGAACCATGCCATATTCTCCACTAAGCCGAGGATGGGCACGTTCACCTTGTCGCCGGTGAACATGGCGATGCCCTTGCGGGCGTCGGCGAGGGCTACCTCCTGCGGAGTCGTCACTATTACCACGCCTGTGATGCCAAGTGTCTGTACCAATGTGAGATGTATATCCGATGTTCCCGGCGGCATATCTATCAGGAAGTAGTCGAGGTCGCCCCAGTCGGCTTCGCAGATGAGTTGTTTCAGGGCATTGGAGGCCATGGAGCCGCGCCACAGCACCGGCGCGTTCTTGTCGACAAGGAAACCGATCGACAGCAGTTTCACGCCATACTTCTCGATAGGGATAATCAGCTCATGGTCATCGACTTTGTGCATATACAGCTGCTCATCCTCCACGCCGAACATCTTCGGCATCGACGGGCCGAAAATATCGGCGTCGAGCAGCCCTACCTTGTACCCCTCGCGGGCCAGCGCTACGGCCAGGTTGGCGGCGATGGTCGATTTGCCCACGCCGCCCTTGCCCGACGATACGCCGATGATGTTCTTCACCTGCTTGAGTGGTTTTTCCTGCGGCTTAGGGGGCTGTGTGCGTGTAATTACGTGCACGTTCCCCTTTATTTCGACTTCGGGTGAGATGTAGGTTTCGATTGCCGTCTCGGCGGCACGCACCAGCGACTTGATGAACGGGTCGGTGGGTCGGTCGAAAATCAGCGAAAAGCTCAGGCGGTTGCCGTCGATACGGATGTCGTCGGCCACCATTCCGGCCGATACGATGTCTTTGCCCGAAGCGGGGTAGCGTACGTTGCGCAGGGCGTCGAGCACCAGGCGCGGATACAGTTTTTCCATATTTCAGTTCTCTTTTTTGTCGGAATCGGAGGGCATAACCGTGTGACGCGGATATGCGCGGTAATTGTCAGGCTCAATCTCTACGTCGGGTTCGCGCAGCTCACCTTCGGGGATGCGGAAGGCGATGTACTTGATGGTCATGCCGCGCGAGAGCCACTGCTGCTCGTAGTAGGTGCGTACCTCGGTAAGCGCCGGCGGGAACTCGGCTGGCATCGGCTGGCCGTATTTGCGGGCCAGCCCGGCGTAGGCGTAGATGTCATTGCAGGCTGCCAGGGGCTGTATATCGTTGGCCTGAAGCATCTCCAAGGTGTAGCGGTAGAGGAACGGGGAGTCGGTCTTGAGGTGCACCACACCGTCGGGCCGCAGCACACGGCGGTAGGTCTCGAGCATCTTGGTGCCGGTGAGGCGCTTGCGGGCCTTCTTCATCTGCGGGTCGGGGAAGGTAATCCAAATATCGCTCACCTCGCCCGGCTCGAAAAAGCGGTCGAGCAGCTCGATGGAGGTGCGCAGGAAGGCCACATTGTCGAGCCGGGCTGTCGTGGCCTCGCGGGCGCCCGTCCACATACGTGCACCCTTGATATCGATGCCGATGAAGTTGCCGCCGCTGTTGCGCCGGGCCAGCTCGACGGTATACTCCCCTTTGCCACAGCCGAGCTCGAGCGTCAGCGGGTTGTCGTTGCCGAAGCAGTCGGCGCCCCAGCGTCCGCGCATGGGGCATCCCCCCTCGCTTTCGAGCACGGCGAAGGGATACTGGTAGACGCATTGCATCTGCTCCATTTCGGCAAACTTCCGTAACTTGTTCTTTCCCATAATCAGATGTCTGGTTGTGTAGAGGTTGTTTAAAAAATATCGGCAGGTGTCCGGGGTGAATAGCCGACCTTAGAGGCTGTTTAAGTACTTTTAACAGCCTCTTAACTGTGATTGCGTTGACAAAGATACGCAAATTCTTTGAAAATTCCTAAAACAGCATCGCCGGGATTATGTTATGCCCGGCATACAATAATTAGCACACTGCATCGTTAACTAAATACCAACGATTAAAACTTGAATATGAAAGCATGCTTTGTAGGCCTTGGATACATCGGCCTGCCAACAGCCATTATCGCGGCCACCGAAGGCGGGGTCGATATAAAAGGCGTTGACCTCAACCCCCATGTAGTAGAATCTGTCAACGCCGGCCGCCTCCATATCGTGGAACCGGGCATGGCCGACCGTCTGCGTCAGGCCGTCGACAGCGGCAAACTCAGCGCCTCGGGCGCACCATCGGCCGCCGACGCCTTCTTTATCGTGGTTCCCACCCCGTTCAAGGGTAACCATCAGCCCGATGTGTCGTACGTCGAAGCTGCAACCCGCAGCGTAATCCCCCATCTGCAGCCCGGCAACCTCTTCGTCATCGAATCAACCTCGCCCGTTGGCACCACCGAGGCCATGGCCGAGATTATCTTCGCCGAGCGCCCCGAACTCCGCGGCAAAATCCACATCGCATACTGCCCCGAACGCGTGCTCCCCGGCAACGTAGCTTACGAACTTGTGCACAACGACCGCGTTATCGGCGGCCTTGACGAAGCCTCGTCGCAGGCCGCTGTCGACTTCTACAGCCGCTTCGTAAAGGGCACACTCCACCGCACCAACGCCCGCACCGCCGAGATGTGCAAGCTCACCGAAAACTCTTCGCGCGATGTGCAGATCGCTTTCGCCAACGAGCTGTCGATGATCTGCGACTCCGCCGGCATCGACGTGTGGGAGCTAATCTCGCTGGCCAACCGCCATCCGCGCGTCAACATCCTGCGCCCCGGATGCGGCGTGGGCGGTCACTGCATCGCCGTCGATCCCTATTTCATCACGGCCTGCTACCCCGATGACTCCAAAATCATCGCCACAGCCCGCGAGGTCAACAACAACAAGGCCCGCTGGAGCGCCGACCGAGTGGCCCGCGCCATCCTCGACTACTCGCTCGAGCACGGCAAATACCCCACGGTAGCCCTGATGGGTCTGGCGTTCAAGCCCGATATCGACGACCTGCGCGAATCGCCCGCCGTGGAAATCGCCCGCGAAATCACCGGAAAATACGGTAAGAAACTCACCATATTGGTGTCGGAGCCCAACATCTCCTCCCATCCCGAATTCCACCTCACCCCCGCACGCGAGGCCTTCGACCGCGCCGACATCGTGGTCTACCTCACCGGCCACACTCCTTACAAGGAGCTGCCGCGCCGGGCCGAAGGCAAAGAGATACTCGATTTCTGCGGTATCACCTCGCAGTACGTGTGATGTCGTATGATAAACCCTGAAAGTCACTCATGCGTTAAACATCTACTATGTCAATTAATATTAAGGAAGTTTCGGTGGAACTGAACGATTTGAAATCTGACAATCTGAAAGATGTACCGGTTGGCGGCATCAACGTCAAGCCGTTCGCCTCACGTGACCAGCTCATAGATTACGCTTCGGCCCGCGGAGGAATACTGGTGGCCGTAAACGCCGAGAAGACCGTCAACGCCAACGACCACCTGCGCTCGCTCATCAACGCCAACATCGGTTACTGCGACGGCGCCGGAGCCGTAAAGGCCCTCCGCCACAAGGGCGCTACGCAGGCTATACGCATCCCGGGGTGCGAACTGTGGCTCGACATCGTGGCCCGCTGCTACCGCACGAAGTCGTTTTACCTTGTAGGCTCGCGACGCGAGGTCGTGGAAGGGGTAGTCAAGAAACTCCGCGCCGAATACCCTGGCATCAATATCGTGGGATACCGCGACGGATTCATCCGTTCCGACGCCGAACGCGCGGCCCTGCTCGACGACATCGTCGATAAGAAGCCCGACGTTGTGTTCGTGGCCATGGGTTCGCCCAAGCAGGAATTCCTCATGGAGGAGATGCTCAGCCGCCACAAAGCCATCTATCAGGGGCTCGGAGGCTCGTTCGACCTCTACATGGGCCTGTTCAAACGCGCTCCCAAAGCCGTGCGGTCGCTCGGATGCGAATGGCTCTGGCGATTCGTGGCCCAGCCCACACGCCTACGCCGAATCACCCCCTATATGCGGTTCGCATGGCGCCTCTACGGCAACAAACTCTAAGGCCGCCCGGAGGTATCAGAGGTATCTGAGAAATCCGAGAAATCGGATAACTCCGAGAAATCGGAGTTACCGGATGACTCGCCAATTTTTAAAATTTTTATCAGAAACAGACTCGTGAAGACAGTAATGCTGGTGTTCGGCACCCGACCCGAAGCCATAAAGATGGCGCCGCTCGTCAAGGAGCTGCAGCGCCGAAGCGGTGAATTCCGTACGATTGTCACCGTCACCGGACAACACCGCCAGATGCTCGACCAGGTGCTCCGAATCTTCGACATAACCCCCGACTACGACCTCAACATCATGAAGCAGGGGCAGGACCTCACCGACGTCACCGCCCGCGTTCTCCAGGGTATGCGCGACATATTCGCCTCAATCGAGGCCGACGGCCGGGCTCTCCCCGACGTGGTGCTCGTTCACGGCGACACCACCACCTCCACAGCCGCAGCTCTCGCGGCCTTCTACCGGCAGATTCCCGTCGGGCACGTCGAGGCCGGCCTACGCACCGGCAACATCTACTCCCCCTGGCCCGAGGAGATGAACCGCCGAATCACCGGACGCATAGCCACTTACAACTTCGCCCCCACCCCGCTCGCACGCGAGAACCTCCTGCGCGAATCCACCCCCGACTCGGCAATCACCGTCACCGGCAACACCGTAATCGACGCACTCTACTCAGTGGTCGGCACCATCAAGGCCGACACCTCACTGCGCCGCCGGCTCGACGACGAAATTACCCGGGGGGGTTACGACACCGCACGCATCACCCCGGCACGGCGTATGGTACTCATCACCGGACACCGCCGCGAGAACTTCGGCCAGGGGTTCATCAACATCTGCAACGCCATCCGCGACCTGGCACACCGGTTTCCCGACGTCGACTTCGTTTACCCAATGCACCTCAACCCCAATGTGCGGCGTCCCATAGCCGAGGTATTCGGCAACGACCCTTCGACGCATCCCAACGTGTTCTTTATCGAACCGCTTGAGTATCTGCCCTTTGTATACCTTATGGAGAAAGCAACGCTCGTCCTCACCGACTCGGGCGGCATCCAGGAGGAGGCCCCGGGCCTGGGCAAACCCGTGCTGGTAATGCGCGACACCACCGAACGTCCCGAGGCTCTCAGCGCCGGCACCGTGCGTCTCGTAGGCACTGACTATCAGAAGATTGTCGATTCAGTAACCGAACTGCTCACCGACCCGGCCGCCTACGCCGCCATGAGCCATGCCGTCAACCCCTACGGCGACGGCCACGCCTGCCCCCGCATCGCCGACTTCCTCGCCTCCCGGTAAGCGGCCCCCCCGGCATCGCCTGATTAACATCTACAGTCGTCTCGTGCGACTGACACCAAATAACATAATAACATAGCCAAAATTCGTCTTTTTTGTAATCGTTGGTACGCACGGTGCGTGCATCCGCCTGTCGGAGCTGCCCCGTGCGCTCCCTTTTTGTACCCGGCCACTCCCGCTTACTGCTGATTGAGAAGCCGTATCCGTCCGATATCGGGCGGCTTCGGCGTAGCCTTGTGCTGTTTCCGTTCCATCAGAGTATTCAATTCCGACCCGATACATGGCTTCGACGTCGCCACTGTTGGCGAGGCGCAGGAGTTCTTCTAATGACATATTTTGGTAATCAACAGCAAAAGCGCTTGTGTTAGTGGTTTAGGATTTGGAGGCACTGCTCAGCATTGGTGACACCCTGCTCGGCAGCAAGTTTGTGCAGCCGCTTTGCCTCAGCTATATCCTTGGGCACGCCTCTGCCATTGTAATAACAGATGCCTAATAGATATTGTGAATTAGCGTCTCCATGTTCGGCGGCATGTTTGAGCCATTTTGTGGCTTCGTTGTAGTCACGTGCTATTCCTTCTCCTTTATAATAAATAAAGCCGAGGTTGAATTGCGCTGGGATATATCCCTGTTCAGCAGCCTTATGGAACCACAGAATCCCCTCTGACTGATTCTTTGCGACATTTTCTCCCAAATAGTAGCATACGCCTAAGTTGAATTGAGCTGCAGGGTTATTTTGCTCGGCAGCTTTGCGATACCATTGTATTCCTTCGGTATCGTTGACGGGTATGCCATAACCATTAATATTACAATATCCTATGTTTACCATAGCAGAGGTTTGTCCCTTTTCGGCACTTTTCAAAAACCATTTTAAGGCTTCGGTATAATCCTGAGGCACCCCTTGTCCATTAAAATAACATAAACCCATATTAAACATTGCGTCTGCATGACCGCGCTCGGCTGCTCTGCGAAACCATGTCAAAGCCTCATTATAATTTTGAGGTATTCCGTTACCATCGAAATATAATGAGCCCAATTCAAACTGTGATTCTGCATCTTCTTTTTCGGCAGCTTTGCGAAACCACTTTGATGCTTCGGCAATATCTTGTTTCACTCCCCTGCCATATTTATAGCTTAAGGCGATACGATATTGTGCACGGGTATATCCATTCTCGGCGGATTTTAAAAACCATTTCGCGGCTTCTGCAAGGTTTTGTTGTACCCCCAGGCCCTGGTAGTAACAATCGCCCAGAAAATATTGTGCAAACTCATGGTTTTGCTCGGCTGAACTGTGCCATAATTTTACAGTTTCGGTATAATTCTGTTGTACACCATATCCATAATAATAGCATCCGCCTAAATAGAATTGAGCATCAGCATGACCTTGATTGGCGGCTCGGCGATACCATCTGACAGCTTCAGAATAGTCTTGGGCAACATCATCGCCGTTAAAATACGATAATCCAACGCTACATTGGGCATCAGCGTTACCTTTTACGGCGAGTTCTAATTTTTGAGTGAAAGATGAATAGTTGGTGGCTGCCAACGTCGTTGCCGATTTAAAACCGATGCATACAATAACGAGAAAAGAAAAAATACGTTTCAGCATAGCGTGAATTGATTGAAGCCTTATATGAAATCAGGGAGTATATAGTTAGGATGGGAGGTTAGCGGGATTCGCCCATTATTTTGAGACATTCGGCGGCTTCTTCGTTGCCCTGATTGGCGGCCCTTCGGTACCATTTCTTAGCTTCGGTGGAGTTTTTGGGAACACCGCGACCATTAAAATAGCAGCGTCCTAAGAGATATTGAGAAAGGCTGTCGCCTGATTCGGCGGCTTTAAGAAGCCATTTTGCGGCTTTGTTATAGTCAATGTTTGCCTCGTCCCCCATACCGTAATAGTAATAGAGTGCCAGGCTGCATTGTGCGTCTAAGTTGTTCTGTTCGGCGGCTTTGCAGTACCATTTGGCGGCTTCATCATAGTCATTCTCCACGCCGTATCCGTTTGAATAGCATGTTCCTAATTCAAATTGCGCCTCGGCATGACCTTTTTCAGCTGCCAGACGATACCATCGTGCGGCATCAGTGTATCCGTCGCACTCAATACAACCCAGTTCACAAAATTTACCCATACGATATTGGGCTTCGGTGTCACCGGCGTTGGCGAGGCGCAGGAGTTCATCAAATGACATGTTTTGGTAATCAACGGCAAACGCGCTTACCGGGAGGAGCAGGGCGCACAGGAGGATGACAATGGATGATAAGTGTTTCATAATCAGAGGAAGGGAGGTGTAGGGCCGGAAAGCCGGGAGATATAGTGTGGAAGACTGTCAGCACAGTGCGACCGTCAGATTACATGAGTGTGTATCAAAATTAATATGAGGGGGATAAAATGTGGGGCCGCGGCAGGTCGCGACCCTACATCATAGCGCAAAATTGCGATGCGCTGAATGTTGACACATCGCCATAGTATTCAGGTTATCAGGGAACGAGGTCTGAGAAAAGGTCACCGTCAGCGAGGAGATCATCGTTGTCGGTATCGATGTTGGCAGGATCATCCCAGCCGTCGGGACCGCCATACATATCAGGCTCGACCTGCTCCCAACCCTCGGGACCGCCATACTCTGCACAAACAATTTCGTTCGGGTCGACAGGCTGTTCAATTATAGGCTGTTCCATTACGTTCGGGTCGATTGTGACAATCGGAGGCTCAACCTCAATGGGTGGTTCGATTTCAATGGGTGGTTCGATTTCAATGGGTGGGTCAACCTCCACGGGAGGGTCAACCTCGCCGGGTTCGTTGCCGGGTTCGTCGCCGGGCTCCTCGGCGGGTGTGAGTCCGGATACGGGCTCCTCCTCAACAGGCTGCGAAGCGGGGGCGGGTTGAGCTGCTGTTTGAGTGGGGGCGGGAGCGGCAGGCTGAGCAGCGACCGGAGCGGCGGCCTCCTGAGTATCCTGTGTGTCCTGAGCGTCGGATTCAGGTTCGGGTTCGGCGTTTTCGGGTATTTCTACCTCGGCGGGTTCTTCGTCATCGCCACGAGTGGCCCATACGGCTGCGCCTGCGGCCGCGGCGCCGGCTACGGCTGCACCGCCGGCCATGGCGGCGCGTTTGCCCGAATTTGATTTCTTATCGCCCAGGGGTGCGCCGGACAGCGGCTGGATGTTTTTTGTTTCCATGATACGGGAAGTTATTTAGTGTGTTAATTTTTCAATATGTGTATAATTCAGATGTGCATTTACTTTGTGGACTTCAGATTGGCAACGGCGCGTTTGAGGGCATTGAAGTGGCAGCGCATGAGCGAGCCGTCGTCGCGGCGCAGGTGCATTCCGTCGCCCTGACACCGGTCGAACACGGGGCATTCGGCGCACTCGCCGGTGCGCATCCACGAGTGGTCGCGGTAGGGCCGGAAGCGGTTCTGCCACACGTCCCAAAAGGAATCGCGGTAGATGTTCCCCTGGTCGTAGTGGCTGCGGATGCTCAGGCATCCGGAAATGTCGCCGTTGATGCGTACCGAAGCGGTGTTGCGCCCGGCCTGGCAGCGGAAATGACGTTTGCGCACCAGTCCTTCGTAGCCTCCGAGGTACCCCTCGCAGGCGTACGACAAGTCGATTTGCCCCTCAAGGCGTGTCTGGCGGATGAACTCCATGACCTGCAGGAGCTGGTCGTCGGTGATTGTAAGTTCGGGGTGGCCCTCGGCGCGGCCCATGGGGATGATGGTGAATATGCGCCAGCGTTTCACTCCGGCCTCGACAAGCATACGGCGTATCTCGGGCAGGTGGGGCAGGTTGCGCGGATTCACGCAGGTGATTACGTCCCACACAAGGTGCGGGGCCCGGCGGATGTATTGGATGGCGTTGTAAACGCGGTCGAAGGCTATGGGCGAATTGCGCAGCCAGTTGTGCTCGGGGGCGAGGCCGTCGATGTCGATGGCCAGCGATGTCAGGCCGCAACGCGACAGTTCGCGCATGGTGGGGCCGTCGATAAGCATTCCGTTCGACACGAAACCCCAGTAGAACCCTTTGTGCGTAATCTCCCAGCCGCAGCGCATAACGTCGGGGCGCACAAGCGGTTCACCGCCAAGGGTGAAGACTATAGTCTTTGTGTCGGGCTGATGCTGCTTGATTTCGTCGAGCACCGGCAGGAAGTCCTCCAAGGGCATATCGTCGGAGCGGTGCGCCTTGATGCATTCGCTGCCGCAGTGACGGCAGTTGAGGTTGCAGTTGAGGGTGAACTCCCAGAATAGTTGCCTCAGGGGATATGTGGTGGGCGTGATTGGTTGCATATCAGCAAAATTAGTGAATTTTCTGATAAAGACACAAGGTAGCGGCAAAAACTATCACCTCGGCCAAGAATTTATTACCGCAAAATGGTGGAGTGTGGTACAATAAGTGGCATCATTTGCCGATAATCTCGTCGATATCGATGGCGTCGGCCGAGCCTTCGCGGGCTTCGCGCACCAGACGGTTGGCTTTGGCGACATTTTTGGTGACGCCGCGCCCGAAACGGTAGCATTTCGACAACAGCGCCTTGGCCTTGTACATATCCTCGCCATATTCCGAGGCTTTGGTGAGGTATTTCACGGCTTTGGCGTAGTCGCGCGGCACGGCGATGCCGTCGTAGTATCCCTTGCCGATATAGTACCCGGTAGTCTCCCAGTTGTCATAGGCGGCTGCTCCGTCGGGGCCGAAAAGGCGGTTGAAAATATTCAGCGCCTCGCCGGTCTCCCCTAATTTGGCGTAAATACAGGCAAGCATATACGTGTGCTCCGTGCTGTAATCCAAATCATCAGTGGCATACCGGCCGGTAAGGCATTCCAGCGCCTTGCTGTAATTCGGGGCTGTTCCGCGGCCGTAGAAGTAGTTGGCAGCCATCTCGTCGGCGCACATGGTATCGTGGCGCCAGCATTTTTCGCCCCAGTAGACCGACTTTTCGCTGTCGCGTTTGATGGTCTCGCCCATGCCTGATTCCACAGTGCCTGTGGCCAGGTTGCGGCAAAGCCACGTCTGAGCCGGGATGTACCCTGCCTTGGCGGCGCGCTCTATCCACGCCAGGCCCTCGGTGACGCGCTCCTCGTTCCATATCAGGTTAATGCCGTATGAGGTCATAGCTTTGAGGCAGCCCGCTTCGGCCGACTGACGGAGCATATTCCGGAAATCGGGATAGTCGTCAGGTGAACAGCCGTAATCCGACGAGTTGTAATATCGGAGGAGGCTATATAATTCGTAAAGCGCCCCGGGACGGTCGGGAGAACCGGGTTTCACCAGCTTGTCAAGACGCATACGGGCTTCGTTGAAGTACTTCTTCATCAGCTCTTTATCACATTTTACACCTATCCCCTCGCTCATGCAGTACATCATTGCCCGGGCGGCCTCGGCCTTCTGCAACTCGGTGGATGCGGGGTTGTTGAATGTGTTGAGCCACATATTATAATATTTGACATAATATGGGTCAGACTTGCTGACACCTCTAACCTTCATTTCGGAAATCAGTTCCTCGAAGCGGCCGATATCGCCGGCGTCGGCATCGCGTTTCATGTCGGCAATAATGGGTGAATCGCCCACGGCGGCTGCCGACAGGGTGGTAAGCATAAGTAGCACACCGGCTATCAAACTGTGTAATCTATTCATTTTTCAGATGGTATTTCGGTTTTCTTCTGTGTAAAATGGTCACGAATTATGCGCGCTTTCGCCGGGCCTACCACCTCGGCGAGGGCGTCGACTGTGGCCTGCGAGATTCGTTTGACTGACTTGAAATGTCGCAAAAGCTCCTGTTCGGTTGTGGGGCCGACCCCTCGAATTTTGGATAATTCGCTTACAATCTGCCCCTTGGAACGCTTGTCGCGGTGAAAAGTGATGCCGAAGCGGTGGGCTTCGTCGCGCAGATGCTGCACCACGCGCAGCGATTCGGAGTTCTTGTCGATGTACAGGGGTACGGAGTCGCCCGGGAAGTAAATCTCCTCGAGGCGTTTGGCGATGCCCACCAGGGCCACTTTGCCGCGGATGCCTATCTCGTCGAAAGCCTCAACAGCAGCCGAAAGCTGTCCTTTGCCGCCGTCGACCACCACGAGTTGCGGCAGGTCGTCGGGGGCTTCGGCGAGCAGGCGCGTGTAGCGGCGTGTAAGCACCTCCTTCATCGAGGCGAAGTCGTCGGGACCTACCACCGTCTTGATGTTGAAATGCCGGTAATCCTTCTTTGACGGTTTGGCGTCGCGGAATACTACGCACGACGCTACGGGGTTGGTGCCCTGGATGTTGGAGTTATCGAAGCACTCGATGTGGCGCGGCAGTTCCGAGAGGCGGAAGTCGGCCTTGATGCGTTCGAGGGTGCGTTCGGCGCGTTTCTCGGGGTCGAGGCGCTCCAGATGCTTGAGTGCGTCGATTTTGCTCTGCCGGGCGTTGCGGGTCGACACATCGAGCAGCTTGGCCTTGTCGCCTCGCTGCGGTATGGTGAAGGTGACACCGGGGAAACCGGCATCGGGTTCAACGGGGATTACCACCTCGTCGTAGGTAAGGCCGAAGCGCACGCGCACCTCGTCCATGGCATAGCCTAAGAGTTGGGGCACCGATTCGTCGAGCGAACGTTTGTATCGGAGGGTCAGTGAGCGTGCCACGGCGCCACGGCGCACGTGCATATAGTTGATATACACCTCGTTGCCGCCGTCATCATCGACTCCGAACACATCAATCTGGTCGAGTGTCTGACTTACGATGACGCTCTTGGCCCGGTAACGCTCCACAAGCTGATATTTCTGTTTGAGTTCCTGCGCCTCCTCGAAACGGAGCTCGCCGGCGAGGCGCTCCATCTCGCCGCGCAGATAGGCCATCAGTTCGCCGGTCTCGCCACGCAGAATCTGCTTGATGCGCTCGATGTAAGCGCCGTACTCCTCGGGTGTTATGCGCCCGTCGACGCAGCAGCCCGGGCAGCGCTTCAGGTGGTACTCCAGGCAGAGACGTCCCTTGCCGCGGGTAAGGCTCTCGGGAGTGATAGGCACGCGGCACTGACGCACAGGGTAGAGCTCGTGGATGAGTTCGAGCACGGCGCGGGCCGCTCCGGCCTCGGTGTACGGGCCGAAGTACTTAGAGTTGTCGCGGGTGCGGTTGCGCGTGAGGAACACCCTGGGGTACAGCTCCTTGGTGACACATATCCAGGGATACGACTTATCGTCCTTGAGCAGCACGTTGTAGCGGGGCTTGTACTCCTTGATCATGGAGTTCTCCAGGTTGAGGGCGTCCTGCTCGGTGGGAACCACTATGTAGCTCATGTCGGCGATGGCGCGCACCAGCATATTGGTGCGGAGCACATCGTGGGTGCGGTTGAAGTACGACGACACGCGCCGCTTCAGGTTCTTGGCCTTGCCGACGTAAATCACCGTACCGCTGTCGTCGTAGTACATATACACGCCGGGGCAGTCGGGCAGAATGGCTATCTTTTCCTGCAGTTCAGGAGATTTGTCCTTCGAATGTTTTCCCATGTTCAATACAAAGGTACACAAAAACGTGCTAACCGACGGGCTTGCAAACATAAAAAACATTAAAATCAGGTTTCGGCGCCGTTGGCGCCCGGTATTGTGGCGAATAAAGTTGCGAAAAAATGTGGCGATGACCGGAAAAAATAGTAATTTTGCACCAAATATGGCTCAAGGAACCATCAGAAAATAAACATTAACTACATACTTTTCACACGTCAATTATGAGTAAAGAAAAAAAGTTTCTGACCTGTGACGGTAACCAGGCTGCTGCGCATGTCTCCTATATGTTTTCGGAGGTTGCAGCAATCTACCCTATCACCCCCTCCTCGACCATGGCCGAGTATGTGGACGAATGGGCAGCCGCAGGCCGTAAGAACATCTTCGGCGAGACAGTCCTTGTGCAGGAAATGCAGTCGGAAGGCGGCGCCGCCGGCGCAGTCCACGGCTCGCTCATGAGCAGTGCGCTCACCACTACCTACACAGCATCGCAGGGCCTCCTGCTGATGATCCCCAATATGTACAAAATCGCCGGCGAGCTGCTCCCCTGCGTGTTCCACGTGTCGGCCCGTACAATCGCCTCGCACGCCCTGAGCATCTTCGGCGACCACCAGGATGTGATGGCCTGCCGCCAGACCGGCTTCGCAATGCTCTGCGAGGGTTCGGTGCAGGAGGTTATGGACCTGGCCGGCGTGGCTCATCTGTCGACCATCAAATCGTCGGTCCCCTTCATCAACTTCTTCGACGGTTTCCGCACATCGCATGAAATCCAGAAAATCGAGATGCTTGAGCAGGATCAGCTCGAGCCGCTGCTCGACCGCGAGGCCCTGGCCCGCTTCCGCGAGCGCGCACTCTCGCCCCAGGCTCCCGTATCGCGCGGCATGGCCGAGAACGGCGACGTTTTCTTCCAGCACCGCGAGGCCTGCAACACCGCTTATGAGGGCGTTGCCGAGGTCGTTGAGGAGTACATGGCAAAAATCAGCGAAATCACCGGCCGCAAATACAGCCTGTTCAACTACTACGGCGACCCCGAAGCCGACCGTGTAATCATCGCCATGGGTTCGGTAACCCAGGCAGCCCAGGAGGCCATCGACTTCCTGCGCGAAAAGGGCGAGAAAGTCGGCCTGGTATCGGTGCACCTGTACCGCCCCTTCTCGGCAAAGCACTTCCTGGCAGCAGTGCCCGCATCGGCAAAGCGCATCGCCGTGCTTGACCGCACCAAGGAACCCGGCGCCAACGGCGAACCCCTCTATCTCGACGTAAAAGAGTGCTTCTACGGCAAGGAGAACGCTCCGGTAATCGTAGGCGGCCGCTACGGTCTGGCTTCGAAGGACACCACCCCCGCACAGATTATCGGCGTATTCGAGAACCTGGCCCTCCCCATGCCCAAAGACCACTTCACCGTGGGCATCGTCGACGACGTCACCTTCACCTCGCTCCCCCTCCCCGAGGAGGTTGCCTTAGGCGACAAATCGACATACGAAGCCAAGTTCTACGGTCTCGGCGCCGACGGTACTGTGGGTGCCAACAAGAACTCAGTGAAAATCATCGGTGATAACACCGACAAATACTGCCAGGCATACTTCGCTTACGACTCGAAGAAATCGGGCGGCTTCACCTGCTCGCACCTCCGCTTCGGCGACAAGCCCATCCGCTCGACCTACCTGGTGAACACCCCCAACTTCGTGGCTTGCCATGTTCAGGCATACCTGCACATGTACGACGTCACCCGCGGTCTGCGCGACAACGGCACATTCCTGCTCAACACCATCTGGGAGGGCGAGGAACTGGCCAAGAACCTCCCCAACAAGGTTAAGAAATACTTCGCCGACCACAACATCACCGTATATTACATCAACGCCACCAAGATCGCACAGGAAATCGGCCTCGGCAACCGCACCAACACCATCCTGCAGAGCGCATTCTTCCGCATCACCGAGGTAATCCCCGTTGACCTGGCCGTTGAGCAGATGAAGAAATTCATCGTCAAGTCGTACGGCAAGAAGGGTCAGGACGTTGTCGACAAGAACTACGCAGCCGTTGACCGCGGCGGTGAATACCACAAGCTTGACATCGACCCCGCATGGAAGAACCTCGGCCCCGACCCCGTAGTCGAGAACGACGACCCCGAATTCGTCAACAAGCTCGTGCGCCCCATAAACGCCCAGGACGGTGACCTGCTGAAGGTCAGCGACTTCAAGGACGTAGTCGACGGCCATTGGCTCAACGGGACCGCCGCTTACGAAAAACGCGGTGTGGCAGCCTTCGTGCCCGAATGGGACCCCGAGAACTGTATCCAGTGCAACAAGTGCGCATACGTCTGCCCCCACGCCGCCATCCGTCCCTTCGTGCTCGACGCCAAGGAGATGGAAGCCGCTCCCATGGCAGAGAACGACACCCTCCCCGCTATCGGCAAACAGTTCGCCGGCATGCGCTTCGTACAGGCCGTCGACGTGCTCGACTGCCTCGGCTGCGGCAACTGCGTTGACGTATGTCCCGGCAAGAAGGGCGTCAAGGCCCTGGCCATGAAACCCCTCGAGACTCAGCTCGACGTTCAGAAGGAATGGGACTACTGCATCAAGTCGGTATCCTCGAAGCAGGACCTCGTCGACACCAAGCTCAACGTCAAGAACTCACAGTTCGCCACCCCGCTCTTCGAGTTCTCGGGCGCTTGCTCGGGCTGCGGCGAGACACCCTACGTCAAACTCGTCAGCCAGCTCTTCGGCGACCACGAAATCGTAGCCAACGCCACCGGTTGCTCGTCGATCTACTCTGGTTCGGTTCCCTCGACCCCGTACACCAAGAACTTCCGCGGTCACGGTCCCGCATGGGCCAACTCGCTGTTCGAAGACTTCGCCGAGTTCGGCCTGGGTATGACCATCGCCGACGAGAAGCTCCGCAACCGCGTTGCCGACCTCATGGCCAAGGCCCTTACCTGCGACTGCTGCAGCGACGAAATCAAGGCTCAGGCCACCAAGTGGCTCGACAACCGCAACGACGCCGTTGCCACCCGCGAGGTTTACGAGGCAATCGTGCCCCTGTGCGCAGCCTGCTCCTGCGACATCTGCAAGGGCATCGTAGAACTTAAGAACTACATCGTGAAGCGTTCGCAGTGGATTATCGCCGGCGACGGCGCCGCCTACGACATCGGTTTCGGCGGTCTCGACCACGTGCTCGCTTCGGGCAAGAATGTGAATGTGCTCGTGCTCGACACCGAGGTTTACTCCAACACCGGCGGTCAGGCATCGAAGTCGACACCTATCGGCGCCATCGCCAAATTTGCCGCAGCCGGCAAGCGCGTGCGCAAGAAAGACCTCGGCCTCATCGCTACCACCTACGGTTACGTTTACGCCGCACAGGTTGCCATGGGCGCCGACCAGGCACAGACTCTCAAGGCATTCCGCGAGGCCGAGGCCTACGACGGCCCCTCAATCATCATCGCCTACTCGCCCTGTATCAACCACGGTCTGAAGGCCGGCATGGGCAAGTCGCAGGCCGAAGAGCTCCATGCAGTGGAGTGCGGATACTGGCACCTGTGGCGCTACAATCCCGCCGCCGAAGAGCAGGGACTCAACCCCTTCTCGCTCGACTCTAAGGCTCCGGATTGGGACAAGTTCGACGACTTCCTCAAGGGCGAAGTGCGCTACGCATCAGTCTGGAAGCAGTATCCTGCCGAAGCAGCCGAACTCTTCGCCGCCGCCAAAGCCAACGCACAGTGGCGTTACAACAACTACGTGCGCCTGTCGAAGACCAACTGGGGCACCGATCCCGGCATCGCCGAGATTGAAGCCGCCAACAAGTAATCTGCTACACGCAAGATAACCCCCTATCCGGGGCGGAGCGCCGACTGGCGCACCGCCCCGGATATTTTTTTAAGGGGAATGGATGTGGCTTATGTGTCGCATGTAACTTATGTGTTGTATGTGGCTTATGTGCTGCGCAGCTACATACGCCACATACAACACATAAGTTACATACATTACATCTCCCCCCATGCACTCCCCCATCCCCATCCGCAAGGCTTTTTTAATTTTTTAAGGAGTGTATATGCTCAAATTTCGGGGGATTTCGTAAATTTGTCCCCGATAATCGCGTCTCACGCGAAATAATTTAGCCGATGAGTCTGAATTTAACCCTCGACCAGGGTAACAGCGCCGCGAAAGCTGCTCTGTGGCAAGGCAATGAACTTGTTGACCAGCAGATACTTACGGAGCTTACATTCGACAAATTGCGCGGCCTGGTGGAGGAATTCCATCCGGCCAAAGCTTTATGCTGCTCCGTCACTGACAACGGTCCGGAGGTGGTCGGCTGGCTGTGCCGCCTCGGCGTCGACTCCAGACTGCTGAGCCACGACACCCCCATGCCGCTGAAAATCGGCTACCGCACCCCGGAAACCCTCGGCGTCGACCGCATAGCAGCCGCAGTGGGCGCGTGGAGCATCCTGCCCGACTGCAACCTGCTGGTGGTGGATATGGGCACCGCCGTAACCTACGACGTGGTGAGTGCCGACGGCACATTCGCCGGCGGTAACATCGCACCCGGTGTAGGTATGCGCCTGAGAGCCCTCCGCTCGTTCACCGCGCGACTCCCCGAGGTCAGCGGCTACGGGCCGACACCGCTGTTCGGCTACGACACCGTCACGGCCATGCGCTCGGGCGCCGTTCGCGGAGTAGCTGCCGAACTCGCCTATTACCGCAGCATACTCCCCCCCGACACCCGGGTGGTAATCACCGGCGGATGGTCGGAACACATCAGCCAGTTCCTCGACTTCCCGGTAACACGCGATTCATGCCTGGTTACCAAAGGCTTATTAAGCATCCTCTTGTATAATGAACATCACGATAAAAATTAAGACGCTCGCCCTGGCGGCCCTCATGGCTGCCGGCCTCGCCCCGGAGGCCGGCGCTCAGAACAGCACCATCTCGCCCTATTCGCGTTTCGGCTACGGTATCCTGTCGGACAACAGCAATGCCGAGCAGCGCGGTATGGGTGGCGTGGGCTACGCCATGCGCAACGGACGCACCATCAACTTCAAGAACCCCGCATCGTACGCCGCCATCGATACCCTGACTTTTCTGTTCGATATGGCCGTCGACTGCAAGGGTCTGAACACCACCGAGGGCGATCTCTCGGGCAAGAACTTCACCGGCGGACTCGACTATGTGTCGCTGCAGTTCCCCATCACCCGTTACGGCGGCGGCGCCGTGGGTCTGAAACCCTTCTCTGAAGTCGGCTACAAGTTCGGCACCGAGATTACCAACGGTCACAATTCACGCGAAGGCTCCGGCGCGCTCAACGAGCTGTTCCTCGGCGTGTCGGGACGTCCGTTCAAGGGCTTCACCGTCGGCGCAAACATCAGCTATCTCTTCGGCACCCTCTACAACGACACATACGTATACACCGAGACATCGAACACCACCCTGTTCGAGCGCGTGCTCGAGGTGCGCGACTATCAGCTGCAGTTCGGCGCCCAGTACGAAATCGACGTCAACAGCAACAACAAGCTGGGCCTCGGTGTGGTCTACTCCCCCAAGAAGGACTTCCGCGGACACACCTACGGCGTGCGCTACGACATAGGTCTTGACAAGACTCCACCCGACACTATCGGATACACCAAACTCAAGGGTGGTTACAGCCGCCCGGAGACCTGGGGGGCCGGCATCAGCTGGAACCATCGCAGCCGCCTGTTCGTGGAGGCCGACTTCACGTACCAGCCCTGGAAAAAGGCCAAATTCGCGCCACTCGAAGGATTCGACACCGGCAACGAGAACGGTCAGGCCTTCGACGACCGCTGGCGCGCGGCCCTCGGCGTGAGCTATATGCCCAATCCGCGCGGCAACTGGGTAAGCCGCGTAAGTTACCGCCTCGGCGGCTATTACTCAAACGATTACATACGCGTCGCCGACAACTCGCTGCGCGAATACGGCGTGACGGTGGGCCTCGGCCTCCCGGCCCCGTCGTCGAAAACAGTGGTAAACCTGGCATTCGAATACCGTCACCGTCAGGCCACCCCTTCGCCGCTTGTCAAGGAGAACTATTTCATGGTAACTCTCGGCGTCAACATCAACGAGCTGTGGTTCTGGCGTAACAAAATCCGTTGATAATGAGGCGGGTGAATGTCGGCACATTGCGTCTGCTGCCGTTGGCGGCACTTGTGGCGGCCGTAGCGGTGCTCTGCGGATGCGAACGCTCCGGCCAGCCGGGCATCCGGCTCAAGGCCGACCCCGAGCATTTCCCCACGCTCAAGACGGTGAATGTCGATTCGTACGTCAGCGACTCGTCGTACACCCGCTACCGCATCACATCGCCGCTGTGGCTGATGTTTGAGGAGGCACGCGAGCCACACTGGAACTTCCCCAAAGGGCTCTACGCCGTGCGTTACGACAACGCCATGAACGAAAACGGCTCGTTCACAGCCGATTCAGCCACCTATTTCAGCAAGAAGAAGCTGTGGCGCTTCGACTCCAACGTACGTATTATCAACATTTCAGGAGATAAATTTCTCACACAGCAGCTTTTCTGGGACCAGCAGGCCGAGAAATTCTACTGCGATTCGTTCATCCACATCGAGCGCGCCGACCGCATCATCGAGGGCTACGGCTTCGAATCGAACCAGCAGATGACCGAATACCAAATATTTCATCCTACGGGCGCTTTCCCGTCATCGGACTTCGGCGCCGCCGGCCAATGACCGTCGCCCCGGATGCCACCCGCACTTCTATATGGAATTTGATTATACCTGGCTGATTATCACTATAGTATCGCTGATATTCTCAGCGTTGTTCTCGGGCACAGAGATTGCGTTCGTCACCTCCGACCGCGTACGTGTGGAACTCGACATACAGCGCGGAGGCATCGTGGGCCGCTCGCTCTCGCTCTTCTACAACCATTCGGAATTCTTCATCTCCACCATCCTCGTAGGCAACAATATCACTCTCGTTATCTACGGTATCGGGGCGGCCAAGTTCATCGAGCCGTGGATGAGGCAAATATGGCCGAATGAATTCTTCGTGCTTGTAGCCCAGACACTTTTATCCACAGCGATAATCCTTATAACCGGCGAGTTCTTCCCCAAATCGATATTCCGCATCAACCCCAACCGGTCGATGTCGATAATGGCGCCCTTCATCGCCCTGCTCTACGGACTGCTCTATCCGGTGTCGATTTTCTCGACATGGATTTCTCGCGGGCTCATGCGCCTGTTCGGTATCCATAACAGCGACAGCAAGTTAGGAGACCTCTCAATCGGCGACCTCAACCAGTACCTCGAGCAGAACATCGACGAGCAGGTCGACGAGCACCGCAAGGTAGAGAACGAAGTGAAAATTTTCCACAACGCCCTCGATTTCTCCACCATTCACCTGCGCGACTGCATGACCCCGCGCAACGAAATCGTGGCCGTAAACATCGACACGGCCACCCGCAGCGAGCTGTCGGCGCTCTTCACCGAGTCGGGCCGCTCCAAAATCATCGTCTACCGCGAAGATATCGATAACGTGTTGGGCTACATCCATGTATCAGAGCTTTTCCACCCCGAAACAGACTGGCACGAACAGATTAAACCGGTAGTTTTCGCCCCGGAAACCCTCCTGGCCCAGAAGATGATGCGGCGCCTTATGGCCGAGAAACGCTCCATCGCCGTGATCGTCGACGAGTTCGGCGGCACTGCCGGCATGGTGACCCTCGAGGACCTCGTGGAGGAGATTTTCGGCGACATCCAGGACGAGCACGACACCGACCACCTGCTCGAACGGCAGTTGGCGCCGGGCGTCTACGAATTCTCGGGCCGTATCGAGATTGAATACCTTAACGAAAAATATCACTTCGACATCCCCGAAAGCGATGAATATCAGACGCTCGCCGGGTATATACTGCACTCTACGGGAGCGATTCCGGCCGTAGGTACGGTGGTTGAGCTCGCCAACCTGCGCCTCGAGGTAGCACAGAAGACGGCCACTCGCCTCGAATTGATACGCCTGACGGTAAACACCCCGGCCGAAGAGTAATTCAGCAATTCCACATTATGAAAAAGAGTTTCATCCTGACGCTGATAGCCGCAGGTATGCTGCTGACCGGCTGTGTCGGCGAGCAGACGCGTGACAAGGAGCGTGGCCGCGACGCCGACCGCACCCAGCAGAAACAGCCGGAGAGCGCCCCCGGCAAGCCGGTCCGTAAACCAGCCGCTGACGCCGTACCCGCCGGCGCCCGGGCCCTGATGAAAGCCTATCCCGACTTCATAAAGGGGTATAAGGAGGGCAAACTGCTCATGAGCGACGGCTCCACGATGCTCTACGACGACGGCCGCAAGAAAGAGTTCACCGAAATGCTCGACAACAGCGACCCTGAGGATATGTTCTACGTGAAATACACCGTGCCGGCCGATAAGCCCGAATACCTGGCCGATGCCGGGCGTTCGCGCTGCGAAGCGCTATTCAAGAAGATGTACGGCTCGTCGGCCGCCGAAGTAAAGGGCAACCTCGTGAAGGTTCCCTGGTTCGGCCAGACGGTTGAATTCACACGCGTCAACGGCGCCGCCGACGCCCTGAAAGCCGTGGCAGCCGAGCTCGGGCAGCATCCCGACCTGCGCCCCTACCTCAAATCGTCGGGCACATTCTACTGGCGCACAGTGCGTGGCGCCAAACGGCAGAGCGCCCACAGCTACGGCATCGCCTTCGACATCGGCGTCGACCACTCAGACTACTGGCTGTGGAAGAACCCCGGGGCCGCAGAAACCGACCGCATCCAATACGCCAACCGCATCCCTCGGAAGATTGTCGACATCTTCCAGCGCCACGGCTTCATCTGGGGTGGCGCCTGGTACCACTACGACACCATGCACTTCGAATATCGCCCCGAACTGCTCTAATCCCCCTCTCCTTTTCCCCTCTCCCCTCAAAACATACGCCACATCCGTCTTCGCCTCAAAAACGAAGTCTGAAAGAACTCATTGGAATAGCTCGTTTAGCGAAGTCTGAAAGACTTCATTCGAATAGCCGGGGGTTGAGCGAACGAAGCGCAGCGAGTGAGCGATACCCCCGGTTCAAAGGCTCCCCCCTAAGGAGTCTGCAAAGACTCCATGTTTCCGGTGACGAGGTCCCCGGCCCCTATTTCTTCCCATTTTGTACTCCGTAGGTTTCTCTTCGCTCAACCCGCGTAAGCCAAATGCAGTCTTTCGGGGGTTGAGGGAGCATGGCGACCGGACCCTCCGGCAAAAATTACCCCGTCACATCATACACACACAAAGCCGGGACGCGGTAAGCGCTCCGGCTTTGTGTGCAAGGGAAGGGGCCCGACGGCGGGGTGGCCGGTGAGGGCCACGGCTGGATGGGATTACTCCTCCTCGTCTTCCTGCATGTTGTGGAATACCTGGGTGACGTCCTCGTCCTCCTCGAGCTTCTCGAGGAGCTTGTCGATGCTCTCGCGCTGCTCGGGAGTTACCTGTTTCAGGTCGTTGGGGATACGTACGAACTCGGTCGAGAGAATCTCGAAACCATTCTCCTCAAGGTATTTCTGCATATTGGCGTACTCCTCGAAGGTGCCCGACAGAATCAGGGCGCCGTCCTCGTCTTTTTCAATCTCCTCGACACCGAAGTCGATGAGCTCCAGCTCGAGTTCGTCGAGGTCGACATCCTCCTTGGAGGCTACCTTCAGCACCACGCGGTGGTCGAACAGGAAGGTGAGCGAACCCTGGGTGCCGAGCGAACCGCCGTGCTTGGTGAAGTACGAGCGCACGTTGGCTACGGTGCGGGTGTTGTTGTCGGTGGCGGCCTCTACGAAGATGGCGATGCCGTGGGGGCCGTATCCCTCGTAGGTAATCTCCTTATAGTCCTTGGCGTCCTTCTCGGTGGCCTTCTTGATTGCGCGTTCAACGGTGTCCTTCGGCATGTTCTCGGCTTTGGCGTTCTGCATCAGAGCGCGCAGGCGCGGGTTACATGAGGGGTCGGGACCTGATGCCTTCACGGCAATGGTGATTTCCTTACCAATGCGGGTGAATGTCTTCGACATATTGCCCCAGCGTTTCAGTTTTCTTGCTTTGCGGTACTCAAAAGCGCGTCCCATATATTACTTTTTTATAATGTTTTGATATTTCGTGAATTAGCGTAATGTTGCCTTGCATTTTGCCGCGAGATTGTCGACGATGCGTTTCACCGCGGCGTCGATCTGCTTGTCGTTGAGGGTCTTCTCGGGGTCCTGCAGGCTGAATGTGATGGCGTATGATTTTTTCCCTTCGGGAAGGTTCTTACCCTCGTAGACGTCGAAGAGCTCGATGTCGCTGAGGAGCTTGCCGCCGGCCTGACGCACGGCTGACTCGATCTGCGCGAAGGTCACGGCGTTGTCGACCAGCAGGGCCAGGTCGCGTTTCACCGGCAGGGTCTTGGGCAGCGGAGTGAACTCGGTCTTCTGTTTCTCGGCCAGACGGCACACGGCGTCCCAGTCGAACTCGGCGTACATCACCGGGGTGTCGATGTCGAGCTTGTGGAGCAGTTTGCGTGCCACAATGCCGAGATGCCCCAGCACCTTGCCGTTGCGCGACTTCACTGCCAGCGAGGCGGCGAAGAGGTCGTTGTCGTCGGCCGGCTCCATTACAGTGAGCGGCGCGCCGATGCCAAGGCGCAGCAGCACATCGGCCACGGCGGCTTTCAGGTCGTAGAATGTGGCCTCCTGAGCGGCGCGCGCCCAGTTGCCGCGGCTGCGGTTGCCGCACATCCACAGGGCCAGGCGGCTCCCCTCCTTGTAGGGTGCCAGCGGCGCGTCGGCCGTCGACTGCACCCCGGGATTATGGAAGTAAACGTGGCCGAACTCGTACATGGCCAGATCGTCGGCCTTACGGTTGCGGTTATGGGCTATCGATTCCAGGCCACCGAAAATCAGGCTCTGACGCATCACTCCGAGGTCGGAGCTCAGCGGGTTGAGCAGCTTCACGCAATGATCGGCCGGGTAGACGCTCAGCCCGTCGTAGTATGCGGCCGAGGTGAGCGAGTTGTTCATTATCTCGTTGAAGCCCTGGGCAGTAAGCTGCTCCGAAACAAGGGTCTGCAGCTCGGCCGAGGCATCGGTGGCTGTCTTGAACTGGAGCGACGAGTGTACGGTGGTGCCGATTTCCACATTGTTGTAGCCGTAGATTCGCAGAATCTCCTCCACGACGTCGCACGGGCGGCGTACGTCAACGCGGTAGGTTGGCACGCGCAACTGCCAGGTAATCACGCCGTCGGTGCCGGTGCTCTTCGATTCGATGCCTATTTCGAGCGATTCGAGGATGCTCTCCACATCGTCGGCGGGGATATGCTTGCCCACAAGGGTGTCGAGATAGTTCGAGGTAAGCTCTACGGGGTAGGGCGCGACCGGCTCCGGATAGAAGTCGAAGGGCTCGCCGCAGATTTCACCGCCGGCCAGCTCCTTGATCATCAGCGCGGCCAATTTGAGGTTGTAGATGGTGGCCGAGGGGTCGCAGCCGCGTTCGTAGCGGAACGATGCGTCGGTCGACAGGCCGTGGCGGCGTGCTGTCTTGCGCACACGTGTGGGGTTGAAGCAGGCGCTCTCCAGGAAGATATTGGTGGTGGCTTCGGTGACGCCCGAGTCAAGGCCGCCGAACACCCCGGCGATGCACATAGGTTTCTCGCTGTCGCAGATCATAAGGTCGGCCTCCGAGAGCTTGCGCTCCACGCCGTCGAGGGTAGTGAAGGGGGTGCCGTCGGGGCAGGTGCGCACCACGATCTTCCCGCCGGCCACGCGGTCGAGGTCGAAGCAGTGGAGCGGCTGGCCCATACCCATGAGGATATAGTTGGTGATGTCGACGATATTGTTGATGGGCCTCAGGCCGATGGCTGTGAGGCGGCGCTGAAGCCATTCGGGGCTGGGGGCAACTTTCACGTTGCGGATTGTAATGCCGCTGTAACGCGGAGCACCCTGTGCGTCGAGCACCTCCACTGTGGCGGCTCCGTCGGCGCGGTCGGGCCGGAAAGCTTCGACCGACGGGCGGTGCAGCTCGCCGGCGGTGCTGTGGCGGCGTAGCCATGCGTTCAGGTCGCGGGCCACGCCGTAGTGCGAGGCGCCGTCGATACGGTTGGGGGTGAGGTCGACCTCCAGTACATAGTCGCTCTGCAGGCTGTAATATTCGGCGGCGGGTGTGCCGGGCTTTATCTCCTTGTCGATGACGATGATACCGTCGTGCGAGGTACCCACACCTATTTCGTCCTCGGCACAGATCATACCGAACGACTCCACGCCGCGGATTTTCGATTTTTTAATCTGGAATTGCTTGTCGCCGTCGTAGAGGGTTGTGCCGACGGTAGCCACTACGACAGTCTGACCGGCAGCCACATTGGGGGCGCCGCACACAATCTGGGTTGCTTTGCCGTCGCCCAGGTCGACTGTGGTAATGTGCAGATGGTCGCTGTCGGGATGCTCGATGCAGGTGAGCACCTTGGCGATGACAAGGCCGCGGAGGCCTCCGCGTATCGATTCCACCTCTTCTAAGGAGTCGGTCTCCAGGCCGGTGGAAGTGATGGCTTCACACACCTCTTCGGGCGAGAGTGTGAAATCAACATAGTCTTTTAACCAGTTGTAAGAAATGTTCATTTGTTAGGATCCTGTTTTCTGGGCACAAAGTTACAAAATTTCCGCGAATAACCGCCGGCACGGCCCCCTTTATCGCGGCCGGTACAGAAAAAATGATTGTTTTTCGGGAAAATTGTGCCGGTGTCAGATTTCCACCGACACAGGGATGCGCACCCACAGCCAGTTGGGGAGCAGCCTCCAGAGGCCCACGACGATGTTCCAGCGCCAGTCGATGACAGCCACACGGCGCCCGTGCCGCACGGCCCGGATTATCCGCCCGGCCACATAATCGGGCTTCATCAGCATGGGGTAACCGCCGGAGCGGCTCAGCAGCGGCGTGCGCACCCACCCGGGGCGGATGTCGGTGATGCGGATTTTCAGTTTCTCGCCGCGCACCAACTGGCTGAGCGCACGCAGATAGCACTGGTCGAAGCATTTCGAGGCCGAATAGGCCGCCAGACGGTCGATGCCATTGGTGCCCGCCACTGAGGTGACGGCACCGATGTGGCCCTTTCCGCCACACTCGTCGCGAAAATAGCGGTAGGCGCTACCGACCATCCGGGTGAATCCCACCACGTCGGTCTCCACTGTGGCTATCTCCTTGCCCAGGTCGAGAAGCGGGTTGCCGTAACCCACGCCGGCCACATGGAGGTAGCAGTCCATGCCGCCGAGGCGGTCGATAAGTGAGCGGAGACGCGACCCGGCATCGGCGCGGGTGATGTCGATATCCTCGCACACGATATTGCCGGAATATTCGGCGGCTATCCCGGCGAGCGACTCGGTGTGGCGCGCCGCCAGTCCCAGCCGGCACCCGGCGGCCGCCAACTTTCGGGCTACCGCAAGGCCGATGCCCGATGTGGCTCCCATGATTATTATTCGTTCCATATCGGCAAAATTACCTTTTTCTGATAAATAAAACGCACGGTGTAGCGCCTTTATGCGATTTATTGCTTAACTTTGCCCTACTTTCGGCGCGAATACCCGCGCCGACGACCAAGTATGAAAAAAGCAATCTACCTGATAATGCTCCTGCTGGCATCCTCGGCCTGTTCCGGCAAGAAAGCCGAAACGGCGGCCGCGGCCGACGCAGCCACCCCGGAGATTTCCGCGCCCGTGAAGGCCGACGCCGACTCGCTCTATGCCCTTGTGGAGGCGCAGACGTCAATGGGCCCGCGCACCCCCGGGAGCGCCGCCCATGCCCGCTGCCGCGACTTTATCCGGAACCGGCTGAAGGCCTACGGCGCCGATACGGTGGCCGTACAGCAGGCCCCCGTTACAACCTTCGAGGGGAAAACGTTCACGGCCTTCAACATCATGGGGCGCTTCAATCCCGGTGCCTCGCGGCGTGTGCTGCTGCTGGCCCACTACGACACGCGTCCATGGGCCGACCGCGACGCCGACCCGGCCAACCGCCACCGTCCCATCGACGGCGCCAACGACGGCGCTTCGGGCGTAGCCGGACTGCTGGAGATAGCGCGTGTGGCCGGCGACAGGCTCCCCGAGGGGCTGGGCCTCGACCTGCTGTTTGTCGATATGGAGGATTCGGGCGAAATCGCCGACATGGAGAGCGACTCCGGCGACGATTCATGGGCACTCGGCACCAAGGCTTGGGCCGCCGCCATGCCCTACACCTTCGACAACTGGCCCCGCTACGCCATCCTGCTCGACATGATCGGGGGCCGCGACGCCCGCTTTCACCGTGAATACTTCTCGGAACAGCGTGCCGGTCAGGTGGTGAACCGCGTGTGGAGCATCGCCGCGCAATCGGGCTTTGCCGACCGCTTCCCCAACAGCCGCGGCGGAGCCATCGACGACGACCACCTGCCGCTGCTTGACGCAGGGGTGGCCTGCATCGACATCATCGAGAGCGCCAACCCCGAAACCGGCTCGTTCAACCCCACATGGCACACCATGGACGACAACCTCGCCAACATCGACCGCCGCACCATGCAGGAGGTAGTGCAGGTAGTGCTCAACACCCTTTACTCCGATTAATCCGATAATTCCGATAATTCCGATAATTCCGATTACTCCGATTACTCCGATTACTCCGATTACTCCGACAATTCCACTCAATATGCAGTCAATCAACGAAAAACAGGACGAAATCATCGAAGAGTTCGCCGGTATCGACGACTGGATGGACCGTTACGGCATGATCATCGACATGGGCAACTCGCTGCCCGCCATCGACGAAAAATACAAGACCCCCGAGCACCTCATCGACGGATGCCAAAGCCGTGTGTGGGTCAACGCCGAACTCACCCCCGACAACCGTGTGGAGTTCACCGCCGATTCCGACGCCATAATCGTGAAGGGCATCATCTCGATGCTCGTCGACGTGCTCTCGGGCCACACACCGCAGGAGATTCTCGACGCCGACCTGTATTTTATCAAGGATATAGGTCTGCAGGAGCACCTCTCCCCCACCCGTTCCAACGGCCTTGTAGCCATGGTAAAGCGCCTGCGCCTCTATGCCATGGCCTATCAGGCCAAGCTCGACCGGAAACCCCAATAACTCTCAACTCTCAACCCTCGACTAACTTTGGCTACCTACCTACTCAACAGATATACCTGGCTCATTGACACCATCCGCCGACACGGGCGCATCACCCGTCGGCAGCTCAACGAGTGCTGGGAGCGCTCACCCTTCTCAAGAGGGCGCAGCGAGCTGCCCCGGCGCACGCTCTACAACTACCGCCAGGCCATCGCCGAAATTTTCGGCATCAATATCTGTATGGACGCCAGCCGGTATGAGTATTACATCGAAGAGAGCAGCAACGCCTTAGGCGAAATCACCGAATGGCTGCTCGACTCGTCGGCCACATCGTCGGCGCTCCACAGCTCGCTCGACGTAGCCTCGCGCATCATGCTCGAGAACGTGCCGTCGGCCCGCGAGAACCTCAACCCCATCATCGAGGCCATACGATACAACCACCCGCTGCGCTTCGACTACTCGCCCTACACGCGCGTCAACTCCACGATGGGCGTCGAGGTGGAGCCATACTTCCTGCGCATCTTCCGCCAACTGTGGTACGTCACCGGCCGATGCCGCGCCGACGACAAGGTCAAGACCTACTCGCTCGACCGTATGCACGGCCTGCAGCTGCTCCCCGACACCTTCACGCCACCCGAATACGGCACCGAACCCAAGGAGTACTTCAAGGACGCCTTCGGCATCATGGTCACCCAGGGCAAACCCCGCGAGGTGCGCCTGAAGGTCGACTCGCGCCAGGCCAAATATTTCAGGGCGCTTCCGCTCCATGCCTCGCAGCAGGAGGAGGTCGGCGACGGTTACTCGGTATTCGTTTACAAACTGCTGCTCACCAGCGACTTCCTGGCCGAGATACTCTCACACGGCAGCTCGGTTGAGGTACTTGCACCGCGCGAACTGCGCACCATGGTGATCAGTTCGCTGCGCGACACCCTTAACCTCTATGAGCGTCCGTTTACGCCCCAATAGTCCCTCTACTCAACGATAAAGCCCATCAAACCAACAACTTAAAAAAGCCAAAAGGCGGTATGTCGCTCATTGACACACCGCCTTTTCACATAAGTCTTATATTTTTGCGTTCAAGTTATCTGACCGTCTTGTCAGAGGTGACACGTTCGAGCCACTTAACCATACCGAACATCACGCCCATCGAAACCAGACATACGGCAAGGAATACGCCCCATGCCCACGATATCGGCCACCGATTGTACATCAGGGGCCCAATCCAAAGCATCAGGTTGCCGATGGCTGTTGCGCCGAGCCACAGGCCCTGACACAAGCCCTGAAGATGCTTCGGAGCGACCTTCGACACAAACGACAGGCCAAGCGGCGAGATGAACAGTTCGGCTACCGTCAGGAAGAAATACAGCGCGATAAGCACCCATGGACCGGCCTTGAGGCCCTCTTTAGCAACGGCTGACATTTCGCGGAATGCATCGCCCGAAGGATAACCCTGGATAGCGCAATAGATGGTCAGGAAGAGGTATGCAACACCGGCCAGACCCATACCGATGGCGATTTTGCGCGGTGTAGAGATTTCACGACCGCGGCGGCTCAGCGCACCGAAAAGCAGCATGATAAGCGGGGTAAGGACTATAACAAAGAACGGATTCACAGCCTGCCATATCTCAGGAGCTATCTTGTCAGTCTCAACAAAATCGCGTGCGAACAGCGACAGCGATGTGCCGTTCTGGTGGAACGAGAACCAGAAGAAGATAACGATGCCGAGCACAGCAAACAACGCAAGCATACGTTGCTTAATCTCCTTGGCCTGCATCTTCAGTTCGTCGGCGGTGTAAGTCTGTGCTGCAGTTTTGGCACGCGCAGCCGGCGAAGGCAGCTTGCTTTTTGTGAACAGGAAAATCAGCAGCGAAATCACCATAGCGGCCACCGATGCGATGAACGAGTAGTGGATACCGGTATTGAACACCTCGAGATATTGGCTGCAGAAGGCATGCAGGTCAGTACCGGCTGTGTGTCCGGCTGCCGATGCAACAGCCATCAGGTTATCTATATTCTCGGTTGTCATCGAGTCGGTGACGCTGAGAAACTTATGGCACAACTCGGGGAAATCGGCATTGTAAATCATGCCGTGAACCTCAAGCCACCAGCTGCGGAGGAGCGGAGCTACGAACGGAGCGATAAGACCGCCGATGTTGATAAATACATAGAATATCTGGAAGCCCGAATCGCGGCGCGAGCTATAACGCGGATTGTCGTAGAGCTGGCCGACGATTGCCTGAAGGTTACCCTTGAAAAGACCGTTGCCGAATGCTATCAGGAACAGGGCCACACACGTCAGTACCAACAGCCAGGTGTGATTTCCGGGGGTGTGAAGGATGGGTATCGCCAGGGCTACATAACCGAGTGTCATCACAATGAGACCACTGATAATAGTGCCCTTGTAGTTCTGCGTTTTGTCGGCAATGATACCTCCCACAAGACTCAGAATGTAAATTCCAGCATAAAAGAAGGAATAGATTAAGGTACTCGTCTCTCCTGAGAGTCCAAATTTTGAGCACAGAAACAGCACGAGCACGGCATTCATGATATAGTAGCCGAACCGCTCGCCCATGTTGCTCAGAGCTGCCGGAATTAGCCCGGAAGGATGATTTTTAAACATATAAATAACGGTTTATAAATATATTGGCTTATTATGATTTGGACAGATTTTGATTCTCTCCGTTTTCAACTGATTGTTTGAGTGTGCTAATTTAAGCATTTTTTTGGAATAAAGGGGAGAATCAACGAAAAATTTCGTATATTTGCCCGTTAATGGGGGCGGTGATCCCTCACGGGCTCCCCTCCAGCAACAATACTAACACGTAAAACTTCCCTGAAATGGCAAAAATCATAATCATAGGCTGCGGCGGTGTCGGCACCGTATGCGCCCACAAATGCGCTCAGAACCCTCAGGTTTTCAGCGAGATAGTCATAGCATCGCGCACCAGGAAGAAGTGCGACGCCACCAAAGCCGCCATCGAGGAGGCTGCCCGCCGCGACGGACGCCCCGTGCCTGTAATAACCACTGCCGCCGTCGATGCCGACTCGGTCGACGCTCTCTGCGAGCTCTTCCGCGCCGAAAAGCCTCAGATGGTCATCAATCTGGCCCTGCCCTACCAGGACCTCACCATCATGGACGCCTGTCTCGAATGCGGCGTAAACTACCTCGACACAGCCAATTACGAACCGCGAGACGAGGCACACTTCGAGTATTCATGGCAGTGGGCCTACCGCGAACGCTTCGAGAAGGCCGGCCTGACAGCCATCCTCGGCTGCGGCTTCGACCCGGGCGTGTCGGGCGTGTTCACCGCCTACGCCGCAAAGCACTACTTCTCGGCTATGGAGACCCTCGACATCGTAGACTGCAACGCCGGCAACCACGGCAAAGCTTTCGCCACGAACTTCAACCCCGAAATCAACATCCGCGAAATCACCCAGAACGGCCGATACTACAAGGACGGCAAGTGGATCACCACCGGCCCGCTGGAGTATCACGCTTCGCTGACTTACCCCGAAATCGGCCCGCGCGACTCGTATCTCCTTTACCATGAGGAGCTTGAATCGCTCGTGCAGAACTTCCCCACCATCCGCCGCGCACGCTTCTGGATGACCTTCGGACAGGAGTACCTCACCCACCTGCGCGTAATCCAGAACATCGGCATGGCACGTATCGACCCCGTGGAGTACAACGGCCAGAAAATCGTGCCCCTGCAGTTCCTCAAAGCCGTGCTCCCCAACCCGCAGGACCTCGGCGAGAACTACACCGGCGAGACATCCATCGGCTGCCGTATCGCCGGCAAGGACAAGGAGGGAAACCCCATGACATATTATATCTACAACAACTGCTCGCACCATGCCGCATACCTCGAGACCGGTATGCAGGCCGTAAGCTACACCACCGGCGTGCCCGCCATGATCGGAGCCATGATGTTTCTTACCGGAAAATGGAACAAACCGGGCGTCCACAACGTTGAAGAGTTTGACCCCGACCCATTCATGGAGCAGCTTCCGCAGCAGGGCCTGCCCTGGCACGAAGTGCTTCACGCCGACCTCGAGGTCGATAAAATCAATATGTAAAGTGGGCACACAAAGTAGATGCGCATTTGCGGATGTAGGGCTGCACCCCGGTGCAGCCGCAACGATGGTTTCATACAACTCCCGCAACCGGATGCACCGGGGTGCATCCCTACAATATAAAATGCCCATTTACTTATTGCGTGAACTATAAATAAGCAATAACCCCCTTAAAACTAACAACTATGGCTTCTGACAAATACCATCAGGCTATCGAGCAGTCGAAGGTCACCGCCGACGACGCTTTTGTAAAGGCTGAAGTGCAGCGTATCCTCGACAAGAACCTGCAAGAGAACATGAACCCCGACATCTACCGTTTCCTGTTCAACTGCATCGACCTCACGACGCTGCGAGCCACCGACTCGCCCGTCTCCGTAGCCAACTTCACCGAGCGCGTCAACGCCTTCGAGGAGGAACATCCCGAGATGAAGAACGTGGCCGCTATCTGCGTTTACCCCAACTTCGCACAGGTTGTCCGCACCGTCCTCGACGTATCTGAGGTCGACATAGCCTGCGTGGCCGGCGGCTTCCCCTCGTCGCAGACTTTCCCCGAAGTCAAGGTGGCCGAAGTTGCCTTAGCCGTAGAGGGCGGCGCCGACGAAATCGACATCGTAATGAACATCGGTGACTTCCTCGACGGTGACTACCAGACCGTCTGCGACGACATCGAGGAGATCAAGCACTCGTGCCGCGATGCCCGCCTGAAAGTCATCCTCGAAGCCGGAGCCCTCAAGACTGCCGAAAAGATCCGCAACGCCTCGATTCTGGCCATGTACTCGGGCGCCGACTTCATCAAGACCTCTACCGGCAAGGAGTATCCCGGCGCCGACCTGCAGGCCGCATACGTCATGTGCCAATGCATCAAGGAGTATTACGAGGCCACAGGCCGTATGGTAGGCTTCAAGCCCGCCGGCGGAGTGCGCACCGCCGAGGATGCCGTCGGATACTACTGCATAGTCCGCGAAGTGCTCGGCGAGAAGTGGCTCACCAACGAGTTCTTCCGCCTCGGCGCCTCCGGCCTGGCCAACAACCTCCTCACCGCCATATTCGGCGAGGAAACCAAATTTTTCTAACTATCTGATATGGAGTACTGGACAATAATCGACAACCGGCATGCCGGCCCGTTCACGGCCGAACAGCTCGTTGAGATGGGGATACTCCCCGACACCCCCGTATGGCACGACGGGCTCCCGGACTGGGTACACGCCAGCGAAGTGCCAGAGATCGTCGACGCCATCAACCGCCGTTACGGCGCACCGGGCACTCCCGTGGCCGGCCCGGCTCCCGAGCCGCAGACCATGCAGCCTTGCGAGCCCGAACCGCAGCCCCGACAGGAGCCGCAGCCCTGCGAACCCTGCGAGCCCTGCGAACCCTGCGAGCCCGATGCCACCGGCGCACCGACCACACAGGCACCCCAGGAAGCCCCCGCGAATAACCCCGCATACTCCGGTTACTCCGAACCGGCCCCGCAGCCGACAGACCCCCGGAAGGCGCCGGCACCGACATTCAGCGCTCCGGCTCCCCCCGCTGCGCAATACGCCCCCGCGCCGCAGGGTGAATGCCCTCCTGCCTACCTGGGCTGGGCCATCGTCTCGACAATCCTCTGCTGTCTCCCCTTGGGGGTGGCGGGCATTGTCTGCGCGGCCCTCACCAAGTCGGCATGGCGCAGCGGCGACATCGCAAAAGCGAAAAAGATGTCAGACCGCGCCCAGTGGCTCATTATCCTCGCGGTAGTATGCGGCGTGCTGGCAATCCCATTCCAGATTGCATTCAGTTCATTCCCTGACTGGATTAAATGGTGGTAATGCCCAGGCCGCCGGTCGCACGCAGTGTCGCCGTCCTGACAGGTGTGGCGGCGCTGCTCGCCATTTATGCCGTGGCGGTGGCCACAACCGGGTTCATGCCCCGCTGCTGGTTCAATGCCCTAACCGGCCTGCAGTGCCCCGGCTGCGGCAGTCAGCGCGCGTTCATGGCGCTGATTCACGGCCACCCGCTCGACGCCTGGCGATACAACCTGATTATCCCTCCGGCACTGGCGTACCTGGCGCTTATGGCCATCCTGCCGCACGGTTCACGCGCCGCACGGGCCCTTACATCGCCTGCCGCCATCTGGACTATCCTCTGTGTGGTCATCATCTGGACCATTGTTCGTAATATATTAAGAGGCTGTTGAAAAATAAATGTTAACGTTCCGGTGGACGGTTTTTGAGATAAATCACATTAAATCAAAAGGGAGCATAGCGGGCTATGTGAC
>CAMEPD010000011.1 GCA_945931475.1 uncultured Muribaculaceae bacterium
GATTTTGGCGCGGAGCACACGTGAGCCTTCGTCGAACTCGCCGGCGTTCATGCGCCGGAACAGGTCAAGGTTCTCCTCGACCGAACGCTCGCGGAATGGGCTGTTCTGCCCCGGCTGTGTGGGGGTGCCTTTCTGCTCGGCTATCTGAGCTGAGGTCTGGTCGTCGACGTAGGCTCGACCCTCTTTTATCAACCTGATTGCCAGGTCGTAAAGCTGGGGGAAGTAGTCTGATGCATAGCGCTCGTTCTCGCCCCAGTCGAAACCGAGCCAATGTATGTCGTCGCGGATGGCATCGACATATTCAGTGTCCTCCTTCACGGGGTTAGTGTCGTCGAAACGCAGGAAGCATTTGCCGCCGAAACGTTCGGCGATCCCGAAGTCCATGCAGATGGCTTTGGCGTGTCCTATATGAAGATAGCCGTTGGGCTCAGGTGGGAATCGTGTCTGCACACGGCCACCGTTCTTGCCCTGGGCCAAATCGTCACTTACAATCTGTTCTACAAAATTCATGCTTTTCTCCTCAACGGGGAGATCTGCCGGCTTGTTTTCCGCCATAATTTTAGATGAATTGGTATTGATATTGTTTCACCGTATGGCTCATTGCGAGCCTACGGACTTATTTAAAATGCAAAGTTACAATTTTCTGCTCTCTTATCAAAAAATAAAAACCCGGCAAATCCGAATTTATTCAGATTTGCCGGGTTACTGATGTGAATCGGAGTATATCAGAGGGTTTCAGCCCGCTACGAGTCCGCCGTCGATGAGGTAATGTGAACCGGTGACAAACGACGATGCCGGAGATGCCAGAAAGTAGACGAGCTCGGCTACTTCGGCCGGCTCCCCTACCCGTCCGCGGGCGTACTGGGCATTCTCCTCGGCCCAGAACTGTTCGGCCGTGCCGCGCCCTTCGCGCTCGTAGCGCTTGAAGAGATTGTCAACCAAAGGAGTGCGTATCGTGCCGGGGCAAACGGCGTTGACTCGGATATTGTCGGGGCCGAGGTCGATGGCGAGCGAACGGGTAATCTGCCCGAGGGCCCCCTTAGTGAGCCCGTAACCGAAGCTCTGCGGCTTCCCCACGAACCACTGGTCGGAGCAGTTGATGACCACGGAGCCGCCGCCGTTTGCGATAAGGTGGGGCACACATTCGCGGATGGTATAGACGGTGCCGAAGATATTGGTGTCAACCATCAGACGCAATTCTTCGTCGGAGATATTCATCAGTGTGTTCTTGCGATGGATGCCGGCATTGGCGAACACGCTGTCGAGTGTGCCGAAACGGTTCACGGTTGCCTCTACAGCACGGTGAATCTCCTCGAGGCTGCGTGTCGAGCCTTCGGTGAACAGTACGGGGGCTTCGGCGCCCAGGCTGTCAATCAGGCCGGTCGCGGCGGGGACGTTGATGTCCATGAAACCGACGTTCCACCCTTCGTTGATGAATTTGCGGACGCAGGACTCACCGATGCCGGTAGAGCCACCGGTAATAAATATTGTTCTCTTCATAATAAGTCAGATTATTCAGCAAGTTCTTTGGCGTCGGGAGCGTCGTCGGCAACATTGGGTGATTCGATGGCGTCGGGAGCGTCGTCGGCTTCGAAATCCTCCGGAAGCCGTATCTGTTTCTTGGGTGTCAGGCCCAGTTTCTTCAGTTTCTCGAACTGCGAGATAATGCCACCGCGGCCCGAAAGGCGTGTCTGGGCCAGTTCAAACGACTTTTGAAGGCGCGTTATGTGTGTTTCGATATCCTTGAACGACTCCATGAATCCGGCCATGCGCGAATAGAGCTCGTTGCCGCGGGCCACAATGCGTTCGACGTTCTTCTCCTGGCGGTCGTTCTGCCACAGGTGGTAGACCATACGCAGCATCGTCATTAGGTTTGACGGGGTAATGATGGCCACATGGTGGGAAAATGCGTACGATACAATGTCGGGCTGGGTGCGCACGGCGGCAAGGAACGACGAATCGGTAGGCATGAACATCATCACGATATCCACGGCGCCCTTTTCGAGCGACGCATATTCTTTGCGCGCGAGCTCGTCGATATGGCGGCGCACACTCTTGGCGTGATCCTGCAGCAGACGTTCCGATTCCTGCGGGTTGGTGTCCTGCACGTCGAGGGCCGAGGCGTAGGCGGTGAGCGAGACCTTCGAGTCGATAATCACCGAGCGCTCGTCGGGCAGACTCACCACCACATCGGGCCGGAACCGGTTACCTTCGCTATCGGTAGTGCCACTCTGGAGGTAGAACTCATGGTCGCGACGCAGGCCGCTTTCCTCGAGGATATGCTCCAGCACCATTTCGCCCCAACGTCCCTGAGCGCGGTTATCGCCGCGGAGTGCACGTGTCAGTGTGGCGGCATCCTGGCCGATTCGGTCGGTCTGTTCGCGCATCTGCGCCACAGCCTGCTCCTGTTGCTGACGGAAGAGCTTCATGGTGCTCTCGAAGGTGTTCTGCAACTCTTTGCGGTTGACCTCCGACGCCGTACGGTTCTCGCCTGCAAGGCGTTTGAACTCCTCGAACTGACGGCGCACCGGCTCGAGCAACTCATTGATCTGGCGTGAGTTCTGTTCGGCAAGGGCCGTCTGACGCTTGGCGAGCGAATCAGCTTGCGTGCGTTCAATTTCGCTGCGTAGGGCGGCGAGGCGCTCCTGCCACTGCTTGTCGGCCTGATCGAACTGTCGCTGCATCCGCTCCTCGTCGCTGCGCCCCTGTGCGAGTACCTCCTCCACACGCGCCTGTGCTGTCGAAAGCTGCTGCGTGAGCCCCGACTTTTCAGCCTCGATGCGAGCCTTCTCGATTTCGAGTTTCGAGATATTTGAATCAATCTGAGCCTTCGCGTTTTCAAGTTCCGCAACGCGCGGCTGCAGTTGCCGGCGTGCAATCAGCCAGCCGGCTGCAGCTCCTGAAATCAGGCTTAAAAGAGCAATAAGTGCATATAACATATTTTTAAAAATCAATAATTAAGAATTAAAAATTAAGAATCGGTCGGTCGGCCATGAGGCCCAACGATGACAATTCTTAATTTTTAATTCTTAAGGGGTATCACCCGGTCGGAGGCTCGATGGAGCTGCTGACCGTATTTTTCTTAGTAAGATTTTTATGAATCCTGATTTCCGGCAATCAGTCGACCAGTTTCAGGAGAGCGTTTACGGGCGAACTGTAGTCGCCTTTAAGAATCTCCTTGGCGCGGGCCTCGTTCTTATCAACACCCCAACCGTTGGTATAGCATTCAGCGAGACGCTTGGCGGCATTGGCGTTGAGGTTGCCCTGCTCCTCTGCGCGGAGGTAGAGAGCGGTGGCGGCGGCGTAGTCGCGTTCGATAGTGCGGCCTTCGAAGAAGATGTCGCCGAGCGAGCATTCAGCCGGTCCGTAGTTGGCATCGGCAGCCTGATTTAGAAGCTCGATAGCCTTGGGCATATCTTTTTCCACGCCTTTGCCGAGTTCGTAGAGAGTGGCGAGCAGATAAGCTGCCTGCGGGTCACCGGCTTTCACACACTCCTGAAGGAGTTTGGCGCCTTTTTTGGGGTTGTTCTTCTTATAGTTGTTATTGGCGAGGATTGTGCCTTCCATCACTTTGCCGTCGATTACCTTGGCCTTCGAAACAGCTTTGAATGATTTGAGCGCGGCTTCAAAATCCTTGGCGTTATACTCCTTCAGACCCTTAAGGTAAACCACGTAGGGAGAATCAGGGATAGAGTCTTTGATAAGAGATTTGAACTTGGCCGAGAGTTTGTTTTTGGCGCAAGCCATAGCATAGTAGCGTGTTGCCAGATCGTAGTTGACAGCGACGCCGTCGCCTGTGCGATAGCATTCACCGAGCTTCCACTGTGCTTCAACCACACCTTTGCCGGCTGCTTTGGCGTACCAGTTGAGTGCCTGCTCCTTATTGGGCATCAGACCGTTGCCGCTGAAGTAGCAGTTACCGACTTCATACATCGCCTGAGGCATTCCGGCATTGGCGGCTTTGAGCAGGTAGTCGGCACCGGCCTTGGCATCCTTTTTGACTCCTCTACCGTCGAGCAGATTCTTGCCGTACCAGTAAGTGCAGGTAATATCGTTCTTGGCAGCTCCTTTGGCGAACCATTTTGAGGCCTCCTTGAAATTCTTTTCGTTCTGGTAAATCATGGCCAGGCGGCGCGATGCGTCGACGCTACCCTTTTCGGCTGCTACTGTGTAATACTCTTTGGCGCGATCGAGGCTCTTTTTGGCGCCCTGGCCGGTTTCGTAGATGAACCCGAGCAGTACGTTGTCGAAAACCACACCCTTCTGGGCGCTCTTTGCCTTATTGGCAAGAAGGCTCTTGTTGTCCTCCTTAAGCGATTTGATATAGAGTTTGAGAGCGGTGATTGAGTCAGCTTCCACACCGTGGCCCTTCTGGTAACAGAGAGCGAGGTTGCCGATAGCTTGGGCATTCTCCTGCCTGGCAGCGCGCGAGAACCATTCGGCGGCTTTCTTGTAGTCCTGAGTCTGGCCGTTATCGCCTTTGTAGAACCAGATTCCTACTTCGTTCTGTGCAGCCGCGTCACCGGCCTTTGCCTTGTCGGCGATAGCCTGGATGCTGTCGCGTTCGTTGTTGACCGTATTTTCTACGACGGGGGCTTTCGTCTTCTTTGCCTTGGGGGCCTTGGCTCCGGCGGCTGCGGGGAGCAGAGTTGCAGTGACGATTGCTATGGTGAGAATTGTATTTTTCATTGCTGTGTGATAATTTCCTGTGAATACTTCGATTAAATGAAATCCATACCTGACACGGGGTCGTCCATTGCCATATCAGAGCCGGCGTCCTCGGCCGGTTCATCGACCGGAGTATCATCGATAATAATATCACCGGTATCAATTTCGGCTATCAGGTCATCAGTAACTTCGTCAACAGAATTTTCGTTTTCCATCGATGAGATTGGTTCTTCGTTTTCAACTTCGAGCTCGTCGATTTCAATCTCTACAATATCGTCTTCGATTTCAACTCCGGAATCACCATTTTCGGCGCCCTGTTCGTGGCCCTCATTATTGTGGGCGTGACCCTGTGCGTCGGTGTGTGCGGCTGAAGCGTCACCTGCTTCTGCAGTTTCAACTTCGTTCGGGTCATCATCTTCCTTGTTTTCCATAAAGTGGTCTGCGGCGTATGCTGCACCGGCACCTGTGGCTGCCGAACCGGCCATTGCTGCTACACGGGCAGCTGTGTTACCACCTTTTTTCTTTTTGTCTTCAGCTTTCTTTGACTGCTGTTCGTTGTTCTTTGTTTCCATATCGTTTTAGTTTTTTGTTTTCTGATTTGAGGTTGTTTACTGTAAAGACGGCGTTTGGAGCTGAATCTATCACTGCGTTAAAAAAAAATTGAAAAAATTTCATGGTGAAAAGATTTATCATCCAAGGCACGAAGTTATTGAAAAAATTCCTGATTTCCAATATATACAGAATATTTTTCATTCAACCGACGCCGTACAGGTGTACAAATATCACGGCATGATGCGGTTGTTGGTCAGCCATTGATAAATTTTCATGGCATCGGGGTCACCGAGTGAGGCGGCTTCAGAAACAAGGGCGTCGGCGTGTGCCACATCTATGGCCGTGCCGCGACCGTAACGGTACATCGTGGCGAGTTTGCGCAGGGCGTCGCATTTTACGTCAACCGGCACTGTGGCCGCATCGTAATTGTCGAGCGTGTACTGATAATTTTCGATGGCTCTCGGGTAATCAATCCGGTCGCTGTAATAATACGTCGCCAACAGATAGGATGCACGGGGATGTTTTGCGGCCACTCCGGTAAGCAGCCGGGACGCCTTCTCCTTGTCGGGAGTAACGGATTCGTGTCCTGTCATGAGCCACTGTCCGGCATTGTAAGCCGATGCCTCGTCACCGTAAGCCGCTCCCTTCTCCCAGGAGGCGATTGCAGTCTTGAAATCCGAGGGTTCATGGATCAGGGCATCCACGAACTGAGCTTTCCCCATAAGGAAGTACAGCCGGCCCATATCGCGGCGCACGGAATCCGGATCGGCAGCGACATTGCTCCGGGCATCGATGGCCTGTCGGAAGGCGCTGATGGCCCGGCGCGTATCGTCGGCCGACAAAGTGCCCAAAGAGCGTTTCAGATAGCAATTGCCGAGCAATTCGTGTTTATCGGCAACGTACTGCTGACGTTCTGTACCCGTAATTGTCTCGGGCTTTGTGGGCTCGAGCAGTTCAATCGCCTTATCGACATTCGCATCGGCGATTGTTCCCTTCAGGCACATCTCGGCCAGGTGGTACGAGGCCACGAACCGTGTTTCTTCGTCGGTATTTCCGGCGGCCAACGCATTCTCCATATAGTGCCATCCAAGGAGATTGTCTGTCTCCACTCCCGTGCCCCGGAGGTAGCACTCTCCGACGTATCGGCAGGCCTTCGCCCGTAACGGATTGTCCTGGTTGTCGGCGGCGAGGCGCATCCAACGGGCCCCTTCGGCCGGATTATCAGAGTAGCCGTTCGCACCTTTCAGATAGTTGAGGGCAAGCACTGTCTGAGCCTCACCGACGCCTTTCGAAGCGAGTTTCTCGAGTTTCGCGGGTTTCATGCGAGTATAGTCCGTAGCGGCGGATGCCGTCGGAATTGTGAGCGCTATGACCGACAATATCAGTAGATTAAAGAGCAAACGTTTCATGGAATTGTCAATTGTCGAAAGGATAACCGCCGTTCTCGCCGTTGTCATAGTAGCCGAGGGTCTTGAGCTGATTGGCCACCGCACGGGCTTCGCCTACTCCAACACCGGAGGCTTTCGCTTTACGCACCCAACGGTTGGCTGCGTCACTGTCGTCGCGACTCATACTCATCGTTGCCAGTTTGGAATATGCCTTGGCATACCCCTTGTTGGCCAGTGCCTCATAATCCTTATATGTGCGCGCTCTGGCGAATTGTGCATCGAGGCTCTCCTCCTGAGGCTGCTCAGGCTTATTGTCGGCAGCACTCGGTTTCTCGGGCTTGGATTCGTCGGCGGTAGATTTATCAGGTCGGGTCTCTTCCTGTTTTTGGCCATTGACTGCGGGAGTTTCTTCACCGGTGGGAGTCGATACGATTACTGAATCAACCTCCTCAGAAACTTCTTTCTCCGGATTGTCAGTCCAGATGGTATCGCCGTTTTCGTCAATTATGAACGACTGCTCGTCGGGCTGTTGACCCACGGTGGAGTTGCACGACTTTACGGCAAATACACCGATTATACCTGCACAGACCACACCGGCGGCAATAGCTGCCGGAAGGATATAACGCTTCAGATCAATCGGCTTGGCCGGTTGCGGTTCGCGAGGCTTGGCCGGCTTTTTGACATCGATTTTCTTTGTCTTTTGGTCGTAGGATTTCCTCTTTTTCCCGCCAATGAGAGTGGTTTCATGAGCGTCGTCGCCATCGGCTTCCGAAATATCGATATCCAAGTCAGCGGCAAGAAGCTCCACCGACTGGGTGCGCTCCTGTTTGTCGCGCTTAAGAGCCTTGATAAGTGCCGACTGAAGGGTTTCGGGCACATCATCGTCAAGTAACGACAGTATTTTCTTCGGCGAAATTTCACTCGATTTCGGGGGCCATTTGGCAGTGATAAGGTACAGCATTGTGGCTGCCAGGGCGTAAACATCGGCCTGCGGCGTGAAGGTCGTAAGACCCTGATACTGCTCGGGCGGAGCGAAGCCGTCGGTACATCCGGCTGCCGTAAGCGTCGAGGTGGCTTTGCCCTTCTTGTCGTAATGCTTGGCCAGTCCGAAATCTATAATTACCGGACGTACGGCGCCGCTGTCGAGATAGGTCAGGATAATGTTCTCGGGCTTTATGTCGAGGTGCGTTATCCGCTTTTCATGCAGGAGTGCCATAGCCTGCAGCAGCGGACGCATCACGCTCTTGGCCTGTTCGGGAGTAAGCGGTTTGTTCTTCTGCCCGCGGATAAAATGCAGCAGGTCGTCGCCCTGGATATACTCCATAATATAATAGGCCGTGGAGTTGGTGCGGAACACCTCGTGCACGGTCACGATATTGGGATGCGAAACATTCTGGCTGCTCAGGCGCCGGGCCTCGGTGATGAAGTCATCGATACCCGCCTCGATTGTGTCTTTGTTTGTCGGGAAATACGAAATCTGGCAGGTGGCCTCGCGCAGGCACAGCTCTTTGCGGAAATACTCTTTCATGGCAAAGTGCCGGCCGTCGGAGAGGCGCGTCACCAGGTAGGTTATTCCGAAGCCGCCCTGACCGAGTACGCTGTCAACCCGGTAGCTGTTGCTTCCGGAGTTGATGACAGCTCCTATAGGGAGCGCTCCAACTATCTTTTTTTCTTCACTCATTATACTGGCAGGATGATGCCGCACGCCCCCGGAACAGAGGTCTGCGGCATCAGGTTAATGGATAAGTCTATGTATCAGATTTGAGATTTTCGAAGATATTTTGCTTACCACCGAGACAGCGGGCTCAACTTCGTGTGCTTCGGGCATCGGCTTCTTGAGCGGTTCGGTAGAGCAACTCACGTCACCGTCAGTGTCATCACCCCCGACAGGCCTGGGAATTATCTGCGGTTCCTCGTCGGTATTGTCGTATTTCACTGAATCTACCGGAATGAGATATGCCGTGTTGTTGTCGGTGCTTTCCTTTGACAGCTCGGCTATGAGTTGTATCTTCTGCCGGTCGTCGGTCGACGAATCGGAGAGAATCTCCGTGAGGCGTTCGTCGCTGACACAATGCAGTACACCGTCGCTGCAGAGGAAGAAGAAATCGCCCGGTTCGACATCGTTCAACACCATTACTGTTGCACCGGGGCGCTCTTCGCCCGGCTCCACCCATGTGAGGCAACGCGTGATGACGTTGCTCTTCGGATGGTTGATGGCTTCTTCCGGCGTGATGCATCCGGCGTGAACGAGCGCATTCACCAGCGAATGGTCGTCGCTGCGGTAGATAACTCCTTTGCCGGGACGCACCTGATAGATGCGGCTGTCGCCCATGTGGGCGCAGGTTACGCCACCGGCGTGGAATGTTACAAAGGTCATGGTGGTGGCCATCTCGCGTGTGTCGTCGTCCATGCGGCGGAACAGTGCGCGATAGGTCTGGTCAAGGAGCAATGCGAATTCCGAATCGAGGAATCTCTCGTTCAGGTCAACGCGCTCCATATAGCGGCCCATGGCCTCGGCTACGGTCTGACTGGCGACTTCGCCTTTATCCTGGCCGCCCACTCCGTCGCACACTACGAAAGTGCGCTGTGAGGCTGAGGGCTTGTTCTCGTCGGGGTATCGCGCGTCTTCCTGATTCTTGCGCTTTCCCAACTGGCAGAATGAATATGCTTGTCGAAGAGTGATTTTCATCCTAATCTGTCTTTTTCGAAACGGAACCGTGTCTGGCCCAATACAAAGATATCACCGAAATTCATATAAGCTTCGTCTTCTTCGGCCAACACCTGGTCATTGTACAGAACCGGATTGGCGGCCTTCTTTACCCGGAACTTGAAGTAGATGCCTTCGTTTTCACTCCGGCCAACCTTAATCTGAACCGACTGACGCGATATCGACATATCACCTTTGATTGAGATGTCGGAGGGACGCATGGGGTCGGCGCGGCCTACGGTGTTGACGCCCATGCGAAGCGGGAACTCCTTGTTGAACCAGCCTTTGCGTATCATCACCACCTTGCCCATATACCTGTTCAAGTCGTAGGTCAGGAGTTTGGTCTTCTCTTTTACCTCGATCTGCATCCGGCCTTTGCACTTAGGGCAACCGATGATTAGACTGCCTGCTTTCGGCGGGGTGTACATCTTTTCGTACTTTCCGCAGTGAGGGCATTTGATAAGCCCCTCTGATCCGACTATGAATTCCTCATCGAGCCTTATGGGTTCCTTCGTCGAATTGTCAGGCATATCGGCAGGGGTGAATTCCACAATGTTCGCTGTGCCGCAGTACGGGCACTTGATGGGGAACTTGCCCGGCTTGAAGGGGTTTTTTACCTTCAGTTTCCTGCGACACTCCTCATTACAGCAGGTGATGATTTTGCTTTCGGATTCGCTCATTTTCAGACAAGTTCAGTAAAGTCGTCGCCAAGTGAATCGAAGTCGGTTTCACCTTCGATATGTTCGTCGGCAGCTAAGTATGTGCCGTTGTTTTCAACATCGAGCTGTGCGTCGTCGACAGTCATTGCCGGAGCCTCGATAAAGCCTTCGTTTGTGGCGATAAGTTCGCCGTCGGCTGTGCCTATTACATCGAACTGCTGGTCGCCGTCGAGGTCAATCATCGAAGCCTGCTGCCCTTCGGCAGTGGTAAAGGTCGCAACGGTTATCTCCTGACCGTCCTCGGTGAACTGGGTGGTGATGTTGTCAAAAGTCTGGATCTCGTTGGCATCGATATCGTTGGGGTCGATTTCCACCTCGGCAATCAGAGCCTCGGAGATTTCACCGGGGTCTACGCCGTCGGTGGGATTCTCCACGTTGACGGGTTCCTCTTGAGCGGGTTGCTGCGCCACATTCTCCTGACCGTTTGCAGGTTCCTGGCTGTTTGTGGGTTCCTGACTGTTAGTGGGCTCCTGATTGTTAGTGGGTTCCTGAGCTTCTCCGGGCTGTTCGGGTGTGCTGATAGATGAGATAGGTTCATCATCCTGCGCAGGCTGCTGAGCGGGTTGCTGTGCAGGCTGCTGCGCAGCGGGTTGCTGTGCTGCCGGCTGGTGCCCGGGCTGACCAGATACAGCTGCCTGGGTGGCTTCCTGTGCTACATCTGCTGATTCGCTGACTGCGTCTTCAACCTCGGGCTTCTCGGGAGCTACGGGTTCTTCCGACTGATGCATTGCGAATGCGGTGGCTCCTACTGCGGCCACGCCGGCAACACCGGCTGCTACGCCCGCCTTGAGGTTGCTGTTATCTTTTTTTGACTTGTTCATGGGATTATTCGGTGTATTGAAAGGCTTTGTTTCTGACATAGTTGTAAATATTAAAAGTGAATATGTATGTTTTTTAGTATAATTAAGGTTTACGGGGTTAACTATATGTGCTTTTATATTGGGGTTGGTCAATTTATTTCTTTACGGGAGCGGGCCAAGTGGCAATCACAGCTTTTGCCATTGACTTCGAACCCACGAGCTTGGGATGCTGTGTATCGTTGCTGTGGATTTTCACATCTTTGATTACATATTTGGCAAGTTCGGCCATGGTAATCTTTTTATCGCCGTTGAAGTCGGCTTTACCGCGGATGCCCTTGATGAGAGCCTGCGTGAAGTACCCTGCGCCGAGGAAGGGGCTTTCGGCAGAAACCTCCTGAGGAGCGCTGGCCAGAAGGAATGCCATGCCATTCTTGCCGGCGGTTGTGGCCCATGCGTTCCCGGTGGCGGCGTTTGTCATTGTACCGGCGAAGCAGGCGTCAACGAAAACAATCTTCTCGCCTGCGGCTGATTTGCTCAGCTTTTCCACTACATCCTCGTAAGGGATAAGGCGGTCGGTTGCGCAAATGTAACCGGGGGCTCCGTGACCTGAGTAGAAAAAGATGATGCGGTCCTTGGCCTGAGCGCGGTTGCAGATTGCCGAGAGTTTCTCCATTACATTGTCGTAAGTGACGTTCTTGCTGGTGAGGATGGTGATATCCTTGGTCTGGGTGGCCATTACATCGCGGAAGTTTTTGGCGTCCTTGGTGGTCTGCCCGAGGTCGTTGGCGGCGCCGTAGTAGTTTGATACGCCGGTGATGAGTACGAAAGTGCGGGCTTGAATAGCGCCGACGGCCATCAGGGCCAGCATCAACGCAAAAATAATTCTTTTCATGATTGATATTGCTTTTTATTGATTTCAGCTAAACGGGTTTGAATCAGTGGGCTTTGCAACGCGAGCACTGCTTATGGGTTACATCGAACTCCGAGAGCGGACGGTCACATTTGGGGCAGACTATAACCTTTTCGCGGCGTTTGCGGATAGCCTTCAGGCGCGGCATATCATTCTTGAAGATGAAGCCTACAAGCACCGGTGCCACGGCGATAAGGATATATCGGGTTGTGGGGTCGATACCGCCGCCCAGAAGCATACATGGGAGTACCAGCAGTAATCCGGAGCATTTGGCAATCCAGCCGTTGCGTTCAATCACCTTTTCCTTCTCGTGCTCGGCTTCAAGCTGTAGCTCCATGGCTTTGCTGAGCTGTCGGAATTCATACTCGTACGATTCCGGGGAATCGGCAATCACGTGATGCGCCATGAATGTAAACCCGAAGGTATCGCCTGTGCCGAGGCGGATAGTGGTGTCGGGCGTAATCTGCAGGCGGGAGACGCGCCGGAAGTCGCCGTTGTTGTTTCGTATAAATGTGCCGTTGGCCGATTTCAGATCCTCAAGAATCCAGGTGCCGTCGGGGTTTATCGTTATTTTGGCGTGGTTGTGGCTTACTGACTTTTTACCTTCGGGAATTACAACCATCCCTTCAGCGCCACGACCTATGATGAATTCTTTAACTTCTTCCATTTTGTTGTTAATTGCTGTGTTGTATTTACAAAGATAGTATATTTCCTGAAAACTATCACCAGCAGACGTTATTTTTTTCAAAATGATGTATTTTTTTCAAAATTGTACTAACTTTGCGATGTTAAACATAGCACTTCACCTTTTGTCGGATAATAGGCTGAATCCGTAGCATAAATATTCGCCGGGGTGTAAGGCGTTGAAGAGAATGTTCCCAAAATATGAAAATCTTACGCATTTCGTTATTAGCCACTATTGCGGCAATGTGCTGCCAGAATGCTTTGGCAGTACCTGCCAAGCCCGGTCTGATGAAGTACACGCAGCCCGGCGGCTCGGTAGTCGAACTCCGCTTATGCGGAGATGAAAATTTCCACTACTATGTTTCGGCCGACGGGCAGAAACTTCTCATGCAGAAAGACGGCCGGTTTGTCAACGCACGGCTGGCCTCCGACGGACGCCTTGTGGAATCGGCTGTGGCTGTCAGTCCGGCCACATTAAGAGATTTCAAGCCACAGAAGGTACGCGGCGTCTCGCATAAGGTGAAACCTGCGGCCACCGCCGGGCAGCTGAAGTCATTTAGCGGTCTATTCCCCGACGCATCGTTCCCGGCAAAGGGCACACAGAAGGTGCTGGTAATCATCGTACAATATAAAGATGTGAAATTCAACATCGACAATCCGCTCGATTACTTCAACCGCATGCTCAACGAAGAGGGATTCAGCGATTACCTTGGCACAGGTTCGTGCCGCGACTACTTCATTGCATCGTCGAACGGCTTGTTCACCCCCGAGTTCGATGTTTACGGCCCTATCACCCTGGCGAACAATATGTCGTATTACGGCGGCAATGACTGGTACGGCAACGACAGTAATCCTCAAAAAATGGTAATTGAAGCCTGCCAGCAACTCAACGATGATGTCGACTTCTCGCAGTACGACCGCGACGGCGACGGTTACATCGACAATGTATATGTATTTTATGCCGGCCGCGGCGAGGCATCCGGCGGTTCGGCCGATTCCGTCTGGCCGCACTCATGGAATGTCACCGCCGGCGAGTACCAGTCATACATATTCGACGGCGTTCAGCTTGACCGCTATGCCTGCTCCAACGAATGGGATATGTCGTCAGAAGGTCTCGGCTACCGCCCGGCAGGTGTCGGAACATTCTGCCATGAGTTCTCGCACGTGATGGGGCTTCCGGACCTTTACGCTACCAGCTATACTTCAAGTTTCACCCCCGGAGAATGGTCAGTGATGGATTACGGGCCGTATAACCATGATGGCTGCACTCCACCACTATATTCGGCTTTCGAACGTGCGGCACTCGGTTACATCAATCCTACCGAGATTACGGGCAAAGCCAACATAACACTCAGGACAATAGATACCGGCGACGCGTGCGTAATCAAGACCACCAAGGCCAACGAATATTTCCTCTTCGAGAACCGTCAGCAGCAGGGTTGGGACACATACATTCCCGGTCACGGCATGCTCGTATGGCACATCGACTACAACGGCTCAGTCTGGGAGAAAAATACGGTCAACAATACGCCGTCACACCAGTATGTCGACCTCATCGAAGCGGATGGAACGCAGTCGAAATATTCACGCGACGGTGATTCATTCCCCGGTGCTTCGAACATCAATTCGTACACTTACGCCGGTACCCCGTCGTTCCGTCCATGGAACGGCACAAATCTCGGCCTCGACATTACCGACATCACCGAGACCGACGGCAAAATAATGTTCCGCGTCAACGGCGGTTTCTCGGCAGCTACAGCCCCGGTTGCACTGGAAGCAACCGATGTCAAGGCAGGTAGTTTTGTCGCCAACTGGGATGCTCAGGATAACGTTCAGAGCTACACATTAATACTTTATGGCAAACTCGGGCGCCCGGGAAGCGAGGGTGCCGAGGAGTTCTCGGAACTCCGCCGCTTCAATGCCGGTCTCGAAACCTCATTCCAGGTCACCAATCTCACCCCCGAAACTGAATACCGCTACACTGTCAAAGCCGAGGACGGTTTCCAGGGAAGCCCCGAATCAAATGTAATCTCCGTTACAACCACTGCCCCGACCTTCGATTATTTCGCACCGGTTGCAACCGAGGCCGAAGCTGTGACCGCAGAATCGTTCACAGCCACTTGGGAGGCAATGGAAGGCGCCACAGAGTACTTCCTCGATGTCAATACCGTAGTCGAGGGAGAAAGTGTAGAAGAGACAATTGACTTCACCGACGGCATGGAAAATCTGCCCAAGGGCTGGAGCTCATCGTCGCAGGGCACCTATGGCATGTCAAGCTACGCCGGCAACGCCGTTCCGTCGCTACGTATGGCCGCCGACAACGATATACTCACATCGCCCAAACAGCCCAACGGCATCAATAACGTAAAATTCTGGCACCGCGGCAACGCTACGACAGCCGACGAAAAGATTGTGCTGTCGGGCAATATCGACGGCGCATGGAAGGAGCTCGCAACCTTCGACATTATCACAGACAAGGGCGGTTCCACAATCGACTACGCTATCGAGCAGAAAGGAGTGACACAGGTGCGCCTGACCTTCAAACGCCCGACAAAGGGTGCCGTCGCCATCGACGACGTATGTATCTCTGTCCGCGGCGACGAGGTCGAGACCCCGCTGTTGCCCACCGTTTCGGCCGGTTCAGCAATCAGCTATCTGGTCGACGGCCTCGCTCCCGAGACCCTTTACAGCTACTCGCTGACGGCAACCGACGGCAACTACACATCGCTCCGTTCGAATGTAATTAAGGTTGTCACCGACAAGAAGGAATCGGCTGCCGGCGAAGTTGTAGCCGACCGTCTGGTATTCGCCCTGGCAGGCCGCAAAGTGGTGGCCGACCGCAATATCACTGTTTATGACATTACCGGCCGTCGCATTGCCGGAAATGCCCGTACGGCCGAGCTCCCCATGGCAGGTATGTATATCATCACCGCCGAAGGGGCCAAAGCTGTAAAAATCGTAGTAAAATAACTGTTTATAATAAAGCGACGGAAGCCGGTATACCATATATCCGGCTTCCGTATTTTCAATTATTCAACATGAAAAAAACTTTACCAATTTATCGCGGGTGCGTGCTTGCAGCAATAGCTGTTATGTGCTCGAGTGTCAGTCTTTCGGCCGAGGATGCTCTGTACTACTCCTCCGATTTCGCGTGCGCCAATCTCTCGGATATCGGCTTTACGACAATCGACGGTAATGCCGACGGCAAGACATGGACGCCGCGCCAATCAACATTGAATTACTATTACATCGACGGTGTGAAGTACAGTGATCCCACCCAGTACACGCCCACGATGATTGAAAGCAAATCAAACGACGACTGGCTCATCACCCCGGGAATAGCCCTGGAAGCGGGCAAAACCTACCGTGTGAAATTCTCTATGTGCAAGAATTGGTTCGTTGCCGAGCAGAACGTGTTCGAAATCTGCCTCGGCACAGCCAAGAATGCCGCCTCCATGACCCGGACGCTGATACCGGTTTCGACCCTTCCCCAGGGCCCGGGCAACAACATCTTCAATTTCGAGACTACCATTCAGGTTGACAGCGACGCCGACTATTACATCGGCATTCACGCCACCGGCCCTTCGACCAACGGTTTCGGCATAGCCCGCCTCGAACTTCAGAAAGGTGTGGCAATCAGCAACCCCCTCCCGGTCGACAACCTTACCATCACTCCCGACGCCTCCGGTGTCAAAAAGGCGGTACTCTCCTTCAACGCCCCTCTCAAGGCCAAGGATGGCAGCGACCTTGCAGCCCTTACACAAATCGAAATTCGTCGCAACGGCGAATACGAGGGACGTATTGACAATCCCACTCCCGGGGCCGCGCTCACATACACGAGTCAGGTTGCCGTCAATGGTATCTATACCTATACCGTAATTCCTTACTCAGCCTCAGGCGCCGGCGATGCTGCTTCTGTAACGACCTTCATCGGCATCAATACCCCCACTGCGGCTACCGATGTGGTTGTAGTCAGCACCGGAAACACCGCCTCCCATATCACCTGGACAGCCCCCACCCTCGATAAGGACGGTTATCCGGTAATAGCGTCAACGTTGAAATACGACCTTTACCGCCGCGATATCTACTCCTACGATTGGGAAAATGTTGCCTCCGACCTCACGGCGAATTCATTTGACGACAATGTAACGCGCGAAGATGACGCCCAGGCCTTCTACACTTATGGCGTCGTTGCAAAGACCAACGAAGGCGAGGCCAAGCGCGCAGAATCGAATCCGCTGCCGATGGGCACACCCTACCCTATGCCCTTCAAGGAATCGTTCGTCGGCGGCCGCGCTTCAACCATCGCCACTTCCACCGAAATCGGCGGTCATACTCAGTGGTATCAGACTATCGATTTCGAGACCGTGAAAGCAGCCGACGGCGACAACGGTATGATTTACCTCAACGGTGCCCTCAATGGCGCTGCAGACCTGCACCTCGGTCTTGTTGACATCACCTCGCAGTCGCCCGTGCTCACCTATTATACCTACAACATCACCGACCCCGCGCCGGCAAGCACGCTCAAGGTTATCGTCACTGCCACCGACGGCACACAGAAAGTATTCGACGAATACACACCCGGCAACCTCTGGCACAAATCGATTCTCCGACTCGATGAATTCGTGGGCAAAACCGTGATGCTCGACTTCATAGGCAAGCGCCTGAGCATGAACGATATGCTGCTCGATGACATCAATATCTCCGAAATTTTCCGTCAGGACCTCAAGGTCAACGGCATTACCGTACCCGACGAGGCCCGCAGCGGCGAAGATTTCCAGGTTACCGTTGATGTCCTCAACTTCGGCTCCGACCTGTCGGGCGACTATTCGGTCGACCTGTATTGCGACGGCCAGAAAGTCGACAGCCGCTCGGCATCGGGCCTCGGCGTCGGCGATCACAATATGATAACATTCACCTGCAATCACGGCATATTCTCCCCTGACAAGGTCAGCTACTCGGCTGCTATAGTATATGATGCCGACGAATATGCCGACAACAATACCTCAGAATCTGTCGAAATCCCCGTGCTTAAGAACTCCTACCCCGTAGTAGACGACCTCTCGGGTACGCTCTCGGGTAACACCGTCACACTGACATGGAGCGAGCCCGATACCTCGAAGGCTCAGCCCTACCCCGTCAAGGAAAACTTCGACAGCTACACGTCTTGGGCCAACTCCGGCATCGGAGAGTGGGTTCTTGTTGACCGCGACCAGGCACAGATTGCCGGCTTCAGCGATGGCGATATGCCCGGTATTCCCGACTACTCACAGCAGTCGTGGTGGATTTTCGATAACTCCGACCCGCAGTTCAACAACGGTTCGATGGCAACGCTCTCGGGTCACAAATTCCTGGCATCGATGGTTTCAGGCATCAAGGGTGAAGGCTATGTGCAGAACGACGATTGGGCCATCTCGCCCGAACTTTATGGAGGTCCGCAGACCATAACAATCAACGCCCGAAGCTACAGCCTCTCGGATTTCGAAACCTTCGAGGTGCTCTACTCTACCGGTTCTGTCAATCCCGATGACTTCGTGAACGTTGAGGAATTCCCTGAAATTCCGGCCCAATACACCGCATACGAGGTTGAACTCCCCGACGGAGCCAAACGTTTCGCCATCCGCAACATTTCGCTCGGTAAATACCTTCTCATGGTCGACGACATCACCTACATCCCCGTGGGTGAACCCGGAGCATTCTCAATCAACGGTTACAATATCTACCGCGACGGTGTGAAGCTTAACTCCGCACCCGTTGAAGAGAACGAGTTCACCGACTCCGATTGCACCGACCCCAATCACAACTACCATGTGACTGTACTCTATTCAGCCGGCGAATCGCGTGCCTCCAATACCTATTCTCCCTCCGGAGCCGCTGTCACCGAAACCGAAACTTCCACTTTCCGTGCATTCGGTGCTGACGGCACCATCCTGCTGCGCGATGCCACCGAGGCCGTAACCGTTTACACAGTCGACGGACGCACCGCAGCTCAGCTCCCTGCCGGTTCTGACTACTATGCCACCGCTCCCGGTCTGTACATTGTAGTTTCCGGAACAACCGCCGTGAAGGTTCTTGTAAAATAACCCTCCGACATCTAAGCGACTCAAATCATCTCCTCACAAAGGACGCACCCGACTAAGGGCGCTGAATAAGACCTTCCGTAGGATTTAGACCAAATTCAATCGGCATATATCAAGTCTAACACTTGCATATGTGCCGATTGTTTGTAACTCCGGGTTGCTTTTTCGTACTGTCCAACCGTGGAAGCCATCAGTTCATTTGACGGTATCCGTCCGAAAAGAGCCGACTTGATTTTGTGTATCCGTCCGAAATCGGCCAACCTGTAAGTTATTACGAAATAATCTGCCCCACAACATCTCCCTGATAAAGAGTCTGAAAGACTCCATTCGTGTAGCCGGGGGTTGAGCGAACAAAGTGAGCGATACCCCCGGATAATTCGTGTAGTATCAAAGAGTCTGTAAGACTCGGTGTTACCGTGGAACGCAGTCCCCGACTCACTAACCAAGAATCTGATTTTGATGGCGAAAGATTTGTTTTGGCAGAGGGTGTTATCAAGAATCAAAAAAAACGGAGGGCCGGAACGTCAATTCATTCGGCAGGTTGCCGTTTCGCGACAATTATACGCCGGGGCCTGCGTCCCACGGGAACAAGGAGTCTTACAGACTCTCATAGAGGGGATGGCCATAACCGGGGGTATCGCTCACTTTGTTCGCTCAACCCCCGGCTACACGAGTGGAGTCTTTCAGACTCTTTATCTAGGAGATGTAAGTGGCAGATTATTTTCATAGTAACTTAAAGGTGGGTTGATTTCGGACGGAGACATTCGACGTCGAGATAGCGAAAATCGCCCGCCCGACCTCTTCTGCTACCCTGAAATAGCCCTATACCACAACTTGACTACAAAAAAGAGACCCCGGCGCAATGGAGGGCACTGAAAAAGTAACAACATTTTATCTCCCTCCCTCCCATAGCCCAGAAATTGAACTCGCCAAGTCCGATTTGTCGGATTTGGCGAGTTTGCTATAATATAGCTGATACGTGACTTCAATGGGCGTAATTTACGAGTATGAGGGTCTCAATGACACCCGATGCTTCACAGAAAAGGGCCATTTCAGCCCAGACGTAGAATTCTCTTGATATTGGCGGCAAAAATCGCTATTGCACCTTGCATGCGCATACAGTCTATGCCATACGAGTCGGCCCGACCGTATCCGAATACATTTTTAAGTTCGGCGTTCTTTGCCTCTATCTTATATCTTACCTTTGCCTTCTCCTTGAACCGTTCCGTTTTTTCAAAATCTGCATGCTGCTGATACTGCTCCGATTTTATCTGTACAGAATAGGTCTTGCTTTTTGAACCATCTTTATAACATCCCTTTCGCCGGGAACAAGTCTTGCATTTCTCTGTGTCGAAGAAAAACACCAGCGACTGGTTCTGACCTTGGCCCTTTTTACCTTGTCTGGCTTTCCTTATCGCCATATATCCAGCCGGACATACGAACATGCCGGCATCCTTATTGTAATCAAACTTATCCTCGTCCCTGCGCGCTCCGTTGCTGATGGTCGGATTAAGTCGCGCCACCAGCTCGAACCCATCTTCTTTGTTATTTGAAAGTGTGATATTGTCTTTCCCAGAATATGCGGTATCGCCTACAACCGTGTCAACTTCCATGCCGTTTCTACGACTTTGCTCCACCAGTTCCTGCAATTGAGGCCCGTCACCCTTCTCGCCCGAGGTGACTGTTGCCGCAGTTATAATCCGTTCATCACTCATCGCAATATGTGTCTTGTAGCCAATGAATGAATCGTCCTCGCTCTTATGGCCGATTCTTGCGTCCTCATCCCTGGATGTGACATAATGGTCTTCTATATCAGAAAGCACCTCTTTCAACATGTTGAGGCGTTCCTTGATTTTGGGTATCTCGGTAAGCGTCGGATTGGAGCCTACGACATCAAGCAACTCCTTGGTATAGTCAAGTTCATGCCCCAGTTCATCATCCGTATTCTTTGCGGGCAGCTTCGTCCGGACTGACTCATCCGACTCATAAAGACTCTTGCGCAGTTGTTTTGAGCGAAGGCGCAGAATCTCAATCGGAGAGTCTGGATCGCTTCTCGAACCGGTATGTGTGGCGTCTACTATTATAGTACGGGACTTGATTATGCCTTTCTCTATGGCTATCTCCACTGTCTTGCCAATCAGCAGATTCAGCAAATCCTTGTCCTTGAGCCTAAGCTTGCGGAACTTGCACAAGGAACTGGGATTTATGATGTCGGTATTCTCAGGCGTCATTCCAAGGAAATACTTGAACGACATATCATACCGCGACCGCTCTACAACATCAACATCTGAAATATCATAGATTGTTTTCAACAACAGATATTTGAACATCACAACTGGACTTTCTGCCATCCGACCGTTGTCCTGGCAGTATTTATCCATAAGTTCTTTTTGGATGAATGAAAAGTCCACGAGGTCATTAATCCGGCGCAGCAGATTATCCTGTGGAATTATCAGGGCGTAAAAATCAATGTAGTCGCTGAACTGTATTGTCTGTTGAAGAGGTAGCATATCGGTCTGATTTCTACCTATAAAGTTACGAAAAATCTGCACATACACAAGCATTTGGCCTGATATGTGCAGATAGATTTTAGGATTTCGACCAGCAGAGGACTTTTTCAGTGCCCCCGGCGCAATGTCGGGGTCTGTATTTTAGTGGGCGGATATGGCGGGGGATTACTGGCCGAGGTAGGTTTTGAGGAGGCGCGATTTCTGGCCTTTCAGCCGACGGATAGCTTTCTCCTTTATCTGGCGGACGCGTTCGCGGGTGAGGTCGAACTTGGCTCCAATCTCTTCGAGGGTCATCTCTTGACAACCGATACCGAAGAACATTTTCAGTATCTCGCGTTCGCGTTCGTGGAGCTGACGCAGTGCGCGGTCAACCTCTTTCGACAGCGATTCCTGAGTAAGTGTGGCGTCGGCCATTGGCGAATCATCGTTGGTGAGTACATCGAGAAGCGAATTGTCTTCACCTTCAACGAATGGGGCGTCGACCGATATATGGCGACCTGAAACCTTGAGTGTATCGGCAATTTTCTCTACGGGAACATCAAGTGTTTCGGCAAGCTCTTCGGGCGACGGACGACGCTCATTCTCCTGTTCGAATTTAGAGAGTGCTTTCGAAATCTTATTGAGCGAGCCTACCTGATTCAATGGAAGACGTACTATACGCGACTGCTCGGCCAGAGCCTGAAGGATTGACTGACGAATCCACCAGACGGCATACGAGATGAATTTGAAGCCTCGCGTTTCATCAAACTTCTGAGCGGCCTTAATCAAACCGAGGTTACCCTCGTTAATCAGGTCGGGAAGCGAGAGGCCCTGATTCTGATACTGCTTGGCTACAGAAACCACGAAACGTAGATTTGCACGCGTGAGTTTTTCAAGTGCCTGCTGGTCGCCCTCACGAATGCGCTGGGCTAACTCAACTTCCTGGTCAACAGTGATAAGTTCCTCACGGCCAATCTCCTGCAGGTATTTGTCGAGTGATGCGCTCTCGCGATTGGTAATGGATTTTGAAATTTTAAGCTGTCTCATTTCTTAGGCGATATATATCAAGATGCAAAGTTACAAAATATTCAGGTTATGAGAGATAATGCATTCGTTAAAATTACATAATTTAACTCACATAATTTAACTCGTTTAACTCGTCACTTTAACTCATCATTCTCTCTACATTCCACTCTCTACATTTATCACACCGGAATCACCATCATGGGGATGTCGGCACGGAAGAGTATTTTGTGCGGCAGCGACGGGTTGAAGAAACGCGCGAACACGCTCCGCTTCTTGTTGGGCATGCACACAAGGTCGAATGGCCTGGCAGCCTCCAGTTCGCTGATTTCCTTCTCGAATATGTCGAGGCTGATATCCTTTATCCGAAATCTGTAATCGGGAAAATGATTCTTGCAGTAGCTGAGCAGCCGGTCGATGCTGTGCGCCGGGTCGTACGCCACGGCGAACCGGCGCCGCGACGGAATGTGAAGCAGCGTTACTTCAATATTGTTCTTGTCAACCGGGAACATACGGTAGAGCGTATCCAGCGCCAATATGTCCTGTTGGTCGAGGTTGCAGAAAAATCCTACCGATTTCAGATTACTGAAGAAATCGGGCGATACATTTTCAGGTACAGTGAACGCCGGAGTGCGGCAAGAATCGAGTACCTCAGCCGTGACGCTCCCTATCAGTTCGGCCTGTTTCTTGCCCGCTCCGCGGGTCCCCATCACAATCAGCGACGGTTTCTGCTCGCGTTCGCAAGCAAGAATGGCGTCCTCGGGAATACCCTCGGTAACTATCGAATCAAATTTCACCGCAGGAATCTCTCCGGCCTTTATGGCCAGGCGTAACCGCTCCTCCAGTCGGCTCATCAGCACCTTGGAATCATGTTCGATTTTATGGCTTATCTCGATATCCTCGATGTCGGCATCGTAATCGTAGGTGTCGCTTAGCTGTAGGTCGGCGGTTGAGCCGGGCGGTATAAACGAGTAAAGCAGCCTTATGCGTCCGCGTAGTGAATTGGCAAGGGTGAACGCCAACCGAACAGCTTTTTCCGAACACTCCGAGAAATCTGTCGGTACCAGCACCATGCCGCCCGGGCGCTCTTCGCCGTCGGGATATGCGAATATCTCGAAGTTTTCTACGAGTCTAAGGGCTAACGGCAAATCCTTCTCGGGGATGCGAACGCGCACACCGGCAAACACGTCGGGCGTTTCGAGGTTTACATTGTTGAGTTCCACATAAATCCCCTCGCGCTCGAGCAGGGCCTTTACCGGCAAAGCTTTCTCGTAGGTATGTATGGCCAGGGTAAGCAGTTTTTCGTTTGTCATTTCAGGATAGTCAGATTTTGGGTACCTCAGTGAGCCCATTAATAATAACGTACGACGCGTGTAAAATGTTATAGCCGTCGGCTAAGCGGCCTCGGGGATAAGGCTATAGAAACCTCGGGGATAAGGCTATAGAAAAATGAGCACCCTGCACTATCACAGCGGCGCTCATAGTTCGTTATGATAACGGGCTGACGGTATCTGCCCGAGGATGTTGTCATTTTTCGGCCTTTGCCTCTTCCTCCTGAAGAATCTCTACAGCGAGGTCGTAGATTGTGGTGTCATCAAGAACAACAATACCACCGTCGGGACCCGGTTCGATATGGAGGCCGCAGTTCTTACCGAACTCGTAGTTTGAGCCGCCAAAATAGTTGCGAATGGTCTGGGGGGTGGTATTGAGTTTGTCAGCTATGCGTCGTACAGCGCCATCGGGTAGTGCGTCTTTCAGGCGACGCAGCTCGTTGAAGGTGATCGTTTTAGTCATGACTTTAAAAATTTAAAGGTGAATATTATTTTGCCTCTAATTTAGGAATCTTTTTTAAGATAAACAAATTTATTTTTCATGTTTTATAACATATATTGTACATCCGCTCATCTAATGTATCAAAACTCAAAGGTTTATGCCGGTTAAAATTTTTATCTTACTGATGAAATTTTTTATTATTTATAACAAAAAAAAGGAAGGCGCTTACCTTCCCTTTTTGCTGTCCGGCGAAAACCGGTTGAAAAATCATATTCGCTGAAGTTCGGAAGCCTTTATCCAGGCCCTGTCGCGGGCTCCGACTTTCACTTCGTACCACTTACCTTCGGCCGATGAGCTGATTGAATCGACTATCAGCACTTTTGTGCCTTCATGCAAGAGAAAAGCCTGCTCCGACTGGGTGCGTGCTTCGCGCGGTGAGGTTGAAAGTTGCGCTGCCGGCGGCATTATGATGGCGTAGTCGTTTGATTCTGTGCGGTTGGCCGCGGCAAACGAAATCAGCACGGTTATCAGCGTGATGATAAAGATTAACGAGCCCCCGAAGAAGCTGATTTTGCGGGTTATAACTACATTTGAGAAGAGGTAAACGGCCATGCAGCCGATAAAAACTGCAAAAAGTACTACCGCTATCACTGCCCAGGTGTCAGCGGTAAACCACTCCACTATCTGATTCTTCAGCGAAAGCATGAACGAGCCGTTGTCAATCTGTTTGTCGGTGAGTTTGCCCTGCACGAATTCCAGGTTATCGCGGGTGTCCTGATCGGTGGGATCGAGCTTCAGCGAACGCTCGTAGTTGAGCACGGCTTTGCCGAGGTTGCCCTGACGGTAACAGGCGTTGCCGATGTTATAGAACAGTTGTGCCGACGAACCGTCTTTCTTCAGCGCCTCGAGGTAGAGCTTTTCAGCAAGTATGTAATTACCTTTGGCGTAGGCTGAATCACCCTGCTCGGCCAAAGGCATGTTGGACTGTGGCGTGGCGCCCTGACGCGGCTGTACGGGTTGCTGAGCCTGGTCGGCTGCCGATATATTCATCGTCAGTGCAACCAGAAGAACAAGCAGAATATATATCTTTTTCATAATGCTGGCGGATTGATGGTTAGGCTTTGTGAAGGAGTTTGGTGCGTTCGAGGGTATCGATGGCCTTGGCTCCCTGCTCGTAAACGTGGCTGATAGCCTGCGACTCGCCCGACCCGGGGGTATATCGGGCCATCTCGCAGTTGTCGAGTACGGCAATAACAGAGTCGATTACCTGAGGGTCGGCGCCACGTTCCTCGAGGGTTGTGGCAATGTTCTCGCGGTTGAGCTGCGATACAGGCATCGAGAGCTTGTCGCTGAGATAACCCCAAATGGCACGTAGCATTTCGGCGTAGAAGTCTTCGCTCTTGCCCTCGTCCATAAGGCGCCGGGCTGCGCGCAGACGTTTTTGTGCCACTTTGCCGGCACGGGCGTTGCGTCTGCCGGCCACATCAGCCATCATGGCGGCATGACGTCCGCTGAGCCATAAGGCAACAAGCAGACCGATTATCAGCACACCGTAAATCGACCAGTACCATAATTCGCGTACTATGCTGCCGTGATTGTGGCTGAGCTCCTTCTCCCCTAATTTGATGTGAAGGATGTCGGTATTTTTTTTCTTGATGTCGCTCTGTTCGCCCGTGGGATTGCCGGTGCCCTTCTCTACCTTAAGTATATATTCGGGGGTGGTGATGGTGACGTATTTGGCGGTCGACGGGTCGAAGTACACGAAGGTCTGGCCCGGAATCTTGAACTCGCCGACGCTCTGCGGCACGAATGTGTAATCTATGCGGTTCGTTCCGGTAATATTCGTTCCCTCCACGCGGGTGTTGACGTTCGGTTTCGGGGTGTACTGCTCAAACTCCGATGGAAGCTCCGGTTTGGGCATATCGAGGTATTTGATGTTGCCTGTTCCGGTAGCGATATAGCTCAGGGTGATGGGTTCGCCGGTACGGAAAGTCTCGGTGCTGAGTTGGCTTTCGAACTGGAACTTGCCTACGGCGTTGGTGAATCCGGCGGGTCTTGGTTCGGGCAGCGGCGAGATGTTTATGGTCGAGGTGAAGGCCTGAAGCTTCACCTTCTTCTCTACGGGGCGTGCCGTGTAGAACCATCCGTTGGTCATCTTCTCAATCTGCTGCACGACCAGGTCGTATGTACCTGTACTAACTGTAAGTTTTCCTGATTTCTGCGGGAAAAGTATACACCGTTTCAGTACGGCCGTAAGGTATTGCTGGCCGTTGTAGGTCTCCACGGTGTTGAGCTGCCCCTGTACGTCGAGGTCGTCGATAAGGAAGCCGTCGAAAGTGGCGGGCGATACGGCGGCGAACGATACGATGCTCTGATATTTGGTATAGAGCTTGAGGGTGCACTCTACGGCCTCCTGCTCATACACATGTTGCTTGTTGGGGATTATGCGAACGAAGATGTCGCTGCCGGAGATGGGCTTGACGTCGGACTGGGTGGCCACATGGTCTATATAGTCCGATGAGGCAGTGGGGTCGTCGTCCCATCCGAGCATCGAACCGGCCGACTGTCGGCGCGTGTTCCGGTCCATTGCCATGACGCTGAACCGGGTGGCCTGAGTAGTGTAATTCTTGCCGTCGATATTCAGCGATACGGCCGGGATGGTGAAAGTACCCTCTTTTTCAGCACGGTACATGAATGTATATTCAACTGCCGTCGACGACGAACTGTGGCCGTTGATATTGCTGTAACTCTGTATGGTGCTACGGCCCGGCCGGGGGCTGAGCAGTTTACAGCCGCTGATATTAGGGGCGCTCGGGGCACCCGATTCGCCGTTGGTTACTCGGAATTTTACATAGAATTTGTCGCCGGCAACCACCCCTTGCGGAGGGATGACCTTGAAGGAGGTCTGTGCGACCATCGTCACGGCCGACAACAATACTGTAAACAATATAATCAGCTTCTTCATGTTGCTGTATGTTTTCAAATCCGAGGGGTGAGCCACCCCTCTTATCGTTTTTTAGCTGTTGATGAATGATTGGAGCGAAGAGCGTTACCAGGGCTTTTCAGGCTGGGACTTCGCACCGCGGGCTGGCTGACCCTGCTGCATCTTTTCGAGCTTGCGTCGGGTGGCGTTCTCCTTATCCTCCATGGCTTTGAGAATCTGCTGGGCATTGGAGTCGCTCAGTCCGCCCTTCTGCTGCTGAGGCGGTTGCTGGTCCTTCTTGTCCTGCTGTCCTCCGGAGTTCTGGTCCTGTTTTTTGTCCTTGTCCTGGTCCTGATTCTGCTGCTGTTGCTGCTGTTGCTGCTGTTGCTGCTGCTGTTGCTGCTGTTGCTGCTGTTGCTGCTGTTGCTGCTGATTGTTCTGATTCTTCTGCTGCTCTTTCAGTTTGAGCTGGGCCAGACGCAGATTCTGGCGGGCCTGATTGTCCGACGGGTCGCGGCGCAACGCATTCTTATACATTTCAACAGCCTGTTCGTACGATTCGCTCTTGTAGGCGAGGTTACCCTGATCGTAGAACGACGCTTGGGATACCTCTACATCCTGAGTCTGCGATAGTTCGGCAAGCATACGCGATGCCTGCGCCATAAGCGAGTCGCCCTGATTTTTCTGGTCTTCTCCGCGTTGCTTGATGAACGAGGATGCGAGGTTGAACTGCGCCACCTTGTTGTCGGGATTCTCCTGAAGGGCCTTCTTGTAGCTTACTTCCGATTCGGCATAGCGCTGTTCGTTGTAGAGCTTGTTGCCCTCCTTTATATAATTGCGTTCCTTCTTGGTCGAAGGAATTTCGGGTGTTTCGGTACTATCCTTGTGCGAGCATGACACAGCCAACAGCAGAAGTGCCGGCACCCCTATTCTGTACGTTATATTTTTGAGGCTGTTCATTATTTTTTAGTAAAGAAATTGTACTTGGTAAGCCAGCCGATTTTGCGCGGAAGCACAAACAGGTCAATCACAAGCAACCCAAGTGCTATCCAGATGAACAGCGGGAACTGTTCGGCGCTGGCCTTGTATTTGATGTGGCTTATATCTGATTTCTTGATTTTGTCGAGGTTGTCAACCAGTTCGCTCACGGCCTTCGAGCCGGAACCGTTGATATATACGCCACCGCCGGCCTTGGCAATCTTTTGGGCCTCCTCGGTGTTGAGTCGGGTTACGACGGTATTCCCCTCTCGGTCCTTGAGGAAGAGGCCGCTTTCGTCGAGCGGTATCTGTGCGCCCTTTTCGGTGCCCACACCTATTACATCCACCTCGATACCGAGGCTTTTGGCGTATTTGGCCATCTCGATAGCGTCGCCCTCGTGATTCTCACCGTCGGTAATCACTACGATAGCCTTGTTGATATCCTCATCTTCAGAAAATGAGTTGATGGCCATATTGATAGCCGTTCCGATAGCCGTACCCTGGGTGGGGACCATGTCGGTGGAGATTTCGTCGAGGTACATACGCGCCGAAATGAAATCGGTGGTTATGGGGAGCTGCGTGTACGATTCTCCGGCGAACACTATAAGGCCGAGCTTGTCGTTGGAGAGCTTGTCAATCATGCGGTTCAGCAGGAATTTTGCTCTGTCGATTCGCGACACACCGTTGGCGTCGTCGGTCGATGACGCCAGCATCGAGCGTGAAACGTCGAAGCAAATCATCACTTCGATACCCTGCGTGTTCTCCGACTCCTCCCTCTCGCCGTGGCGTGGACGGGCTACCGCCACAATGAGCATGCTCAGGGCGAGAAGCTCAAGAGTGATTTTCACAGCCGGCATATATTTCGATGCCTCGGGCATCAGAGGGTCGATGCTGGCGGCTCGGCCGAACTTACGGAGTTTGCGCCTGCGTGCCATGCGCGCCAGCAGCCACAGCCCGAATATCACCGGTATGAGGAAGAGAAGATATAATAGTTTTGGATAAGCGAATGTCATAATCAACAGTATATCTGTATCGTTTCAAACGAATATCATTCAAACGGGTATCATGGTGTGGTCCTGAGCCAGGTCTGGCGCAGAATCAACTCGAGCAGAAGCAGCCCGAGAGCCGCAAGCGCCCAGGGCATATAATGGTCGTCGGTGTGCGAGAAGTGGCGTACATCGATTTCCGACTTTTCGAGCCGGTCGATTTCGGCGAATATATTCTGAAGCACCTTGTTGCCGGTAGCCCGGTAATACTTGCCGCCGGTAATATCGGAGATTTTCTTCAGGGTAGTTTCATCGATGACCACCTCCTGCGGAGCAAACTCGATACGCCCGGCATAATCGAGCTGGGGGTAGAGAGCCGTACCGTTGGTGCCCACACCGATTGTATAGACTTTAATGCCCTCCTTATGAGCGATTTCGGCAGCCATCAACGGCGATACGATACCGGTGTTGTTTGAACCGTCGGTAAGGAGGATGATGCTTTTTGACTTGGCTTTTCCGTCCTTTATGCGGTTGATTGAGGTTGCGAGGCCGTCGCCTATTGCCGTACCGTCCTCGAGCATACCGCGGTTGAGCGATTCCACATAGGTTACCAGGGCCGTGCGGTCGGTAGTCATCGGCACAGCAGTGAAGGCTTCTCCGGCGAAAACTACCAGGCCCATATTGTCGTTCTCACGTCCGGTAATGAATTTCGCTGCGATTTTTTTTGCGGCTTCGAGACGGTCGGGCTTGAAGTCACGGGCGAGCATCGACGAGGAGATGTCGAGAGCAATCACCATATCGGTACCCTCGGTCTTGGAAGTGGACCAGGCACCGGAGCTCTGCGGGCGCGCCAATGCCACAATCAGGCAGCCGAGAGCCGCCAGACGCAGCACGAAGATGCCGTGAAGGGCATATTGCTTGAAGGGACGACCCATCTTTGTGAAGGGTGATGAGGCTGTGGAAACCCCGAGCGACGGGTATGCTCCCCTATGCTTGAATACATACCATACGATGATTGGTATGAAAATCAGGAAGAGCCATAAATACGACGGATGGGCGAGCTGGATCATTTGGAGCCTCCTTTCTTCAGATTAATGGTCGCCTGAGGTTTACCGGACTTGGGCACAGCACCGGATTGCCCGGGTTTGGAGGGGTCGGTCTTGTCGTCGACCGGCACCGGTTTTGTTTCTTCGACAAACTCCAGGGCGTTGTTGAACGAGCGCACATTGTCATCGGGGATAGGTCTCATTCGTGCGTATTTCACAAAGTCGGCCACTTCGAGGATTGCCTGCATGTGGCGGTTTGAGTCGCGTGTTTCGTCATTGCTGCTGAGGGCGTTCACAATCTGCGTGGAGGTCATCTCCATGGCGTTGATGCCGAAGCGGCCCTGCAGGTAGTCGCGCAGGATATCAATAAGCAGAGTGTAATATTCGCGTTCGCGGCCATCTTCGCACAGCCCTTTGGCCTTAAGTGCCTGCAAACGTTTGATAGCCAAATCGTAAGGTGGAATCATACGTTTCTGCGGCAGGATGTTGACATTCACCTTGTGTGTGGCAATAAGAATGACGAACACAACGGCGGCAATCAGCAGGGCCGCGCCGAGAATCCACATCCAGTAATCGGTGAGCCAGTCGGGAAGGAAATCATACCATTTCCGGGTGAAGTCGAGGGTCGGCGCGATAGGGTTTATATCCTTCATCTGACTGACGTCCACCGGTTGCACCTTGAGTGTCAGCTGATTGGATTTAACGGTGTCGTTGCCCGAAACGAGGCAGAACGGCGGGAGAGTATATACCCCCGAGTCAAACGACTGGATAATCAGCGAACGCTTGATTTCCACCAAACCGTTGCCGAGCGATGTAGTATCGCCATCGGCCCAATCGACCCGTTCGACCTGCGGCGGAAACAGATTTTCGTCGACAACGAGTTTAGATGGGGACGCCTCACTGTCAACGATATCAAGATGCACGGCCGTAACATTACCCATAACGATTTGCGACGAATCAAGCGAGGCTTTAATGGAGGTCTTTGCCGATAACGCCGGTATCGCCATGCACAGGACGGCGAATAATGCAACAATATGTCGTTCAGAGAACAATTTCATACATTGAATATATAAGGAAACAGGTGAATGGTTCACCTGTAATCATATACGGTTCTTGAAAAGCCCCATCAGGGCACTCACATAATCCTCGTCGGTAGCGACCGAACAACTGTTGACGCGGCAGCGCTTGAAGTTCTCGTTCATCTGCAGCTGGCGTGTATACCACCATTTCGAGAAGGTGTCGCGCACGCGCTTTGATGAGGTATCTACCCAACGGAGTTCGCCGGTTTCGAGGTCGCGAAGCCGAATCAGGCCGATGTTGACCAGCTGTGAATCGCGTTTATCGTAGACCTGGATGCCGTAGACATCGTGTTTATTTGAGGCGATGGAGAGCGCTTTGTAGTAGTCGTGTGAGTCGATGAAGTCGGAAATCAGGAAAGTGGTGCACCTTTTCTTAAGGGCGTCGGAGAAATAGCGGAGCGCCGAACCGATGTCGGTGCCGCTGCTCTCCGGCGTGAAGTCGAGCACTTCGCGGATGATGAACAGGATATGCTTCCTGCCCTTCTTCAGCGGGATGAATTTCTCGATTTTGTCGGAGAAGAAGATTACGCCAATCTTATCGTTATTCTGAATTGCCGAGAATGCCAGGGTCGCGGCAATTTCAGCAATCATTTCGCGTTTAGGCTCGCCGGCGGCTCCGAACAGACGCGAGCCGCTGACGTCGACAAGGAGCATAACAGTGAGCTCGCGCTCCTCTTCGTAAACCTTTACGTAGGGATGATTGTGGCGCGCGGTCACATTCCAGTCAATATCGCGGATGTCATCGCCGTACTGGTACTCACGCACTTCCGAGAAGGTCATACCGCGGCCTTTGAACGCCGAATGGTATTCGCCCGCGAATATGTTCTGCGACAATCCGCGGGTCTTGATTTCGATTTTCCTTACTTTTTTTAGAAGTTCGTTAGCGTCCATTTCTCAGTATTAAAAGGAAACGCAAGGCTGGAGGGGCATCAGGGCACTACTACCTTGTCGAGAATCTCGGAGATGATTTCATCGGCCGAGATATTGTTGGCTTCGGCTTCATAGGTGAGACCGATACGGTGGCGGAGAACGTCGTGGCAGACGGCACGCACATCCTCGGGAATCACGTAGCCGCGCTGACGCAGGAATGCATAAGCCTTGGCGGCGCGGGCAAGTGAAATCGATGCACGGGGCGATGCTCCGAACGAGATGATGCTCTGGAGGTCCTGCAGCCCGTAGTCGGCGGGGAAACGGGTCGCGAACACGATGTCGACGATATAGCGTTCAATTTTTTCGTCGATGTAAATCTGCTCCACGACCTTCTGGGCGTCGATAATCTCCTCGGGTCGAAGAAGCGGCTTTATTGCCGGCCGGTCGTTCGAGAGGTTCTGACGGATAATGAGTTTCTCCTCCTCGCGAGTAGGATACCCGATAACGACTTTCAGCAGGAAACGGTCAACCTGTGCTTCAGGCAGCGGGTAGGTACCTTCCTGTTCGATAGGGTTCTGGGTAGCCATTACCAGGAAGGGGTCGTCGAGACGGAAGGTGTTGTCGCCGATGGTTACCTGACGCTCCTGCATTGCTTCGAGGAGAGCCGACTGCACCTTGGCCGGTGCTCGGTTGATTTCATCGGCAAGAACGAAATTGGCGAAAATCGGACCCTTCTTAACCTGGAACTGCTCCGATTTGACCGAGTAGACCATTGTACCGATAACATCGGCAGGGAGAAGGTCGGGTGTAAACTGGATTCGGCTGTATTTAGCATCGATAAGTTGAGCCAGTGTTTTGATTGCAAGCGTCTTTGCCAGACCGGGCACACCTTCGAGGAGTACATGGCCGTTGGAAAGAAGGGCGATAAGCAGCGATTCAATAAGATGCTTCTGGCCGACGATAGTCTGGTCCATGCCCTTTGTGATGAGGTTCACAAAATTGTTTTTGCTCGCAACGAGATCATTCAGATCTCTGATATTTACCGAGTCACTCATAATGATTTACTTTATCTTTAAAGCTTTTAGTGCTGTTATATCAATCATTTACGCCGGAGTGCATACCCCGGGCCATTTTTCTTGCAAAAGTATGAAATTCGGACGCCAAATGTGAAAATCAAATGTTAATTTTATCTATCAATCCTAAACCACTATTAATTATTAATAATTTTTAGGACTGACCGCAAAATCGTTTTTAATTCAGTTGCCCTCCGGTTGGCTTTGGCGTATGATTTCGGCGGATTTCTGTTCGGCGCGCCGTATGCTCTCCTTGTCGTTGGGGTCGATGCCGTATTTCTCGGCAGGCGGCACAGTTACAACAGTCCCCGGACGAATATTGTTGGGGTTGGAAATCACATTTCTATTCTCTTCGTATATGTAGACCCAGAAAATGTCGCGGCCGTAATGTCGGCGTGCGATGCGCGACAGGTAGTTGCTGCCGTCGACTACCTCGGTGACAACCTGCGGGGCTGCCGGTTCGGCAACTTCAGCAGATTCGGCTTCGGGCTCGACGGTTGTGTCGGCTTCGGGAGCTTCCGACACGGTGTCGGCAGAAGCTACCGTGTCGGAAGGCATATCGGTCACCTTGACTTTGGAATCATTGCGGGGGGTAACGCTTACATTATCAGCTTCAATCCGTACATTTTTCACCTTGTTGAGATTAATCCACGGGAAGCCGAAATACCCGACAATCAGACCTATAATCAGAGCCAGCACTGACACGAGAATCCAAACTGTAGTGTGTGAAGAACGGTTTCTGCGTTCATCGCCTTCGGACTCAGTAGGCGAAGGCATAATTATCTGCACCGGAGGCTGTGGCGGCGTAACCGGTGGCTGAGGGGGTGTAACCGGAGGCTGAGGGGGTGTTATCGGCTGCTGTGGGGGGGTAACGGGTGGTTGAGGAGACGTTACCGGTCTTTGCGGCCGTGCGGGCGTGACGGGTGGAACGGGCGGCGGTGTCTGGCGTAACCGCTCGGGGGTTTCGTGTACTGCCGGCTGTGTACCAGGCGATGCCGCCTTAACTGCCGGTTTCGGTTCCAGGGGCTCGGATTTCGGTTGAGGTGCCGCAGGTTCGGTCTCAGGTTGTGGCTCGGGGTCTTCGGATTCCTCATGAGGCTCGGGCGAGTCCATCTCTTCGGCTACCTCAAGTATTTCAGTCTCAGAAACTGGCGTCTCCCCTACCCGGCTGTCTACTGCAGCGCGTGAAAGCTCCTCATCGGTGATATTGTCATCGAGTTCTACAGCTTCGAAAAGAGCAAACGGTGCATTGACATTTTCGCTGAGCGAATCAGCCGCCAAGAATGCGATTCGGTTACCGTCGGACTCCTCTATGATTTTGAAAGTGCCGATGTTTTTCAGTTTCACAGACCCTTCTTCAGCAAGTCCCTCGGCGATAGTCTGAGCGAGCGCGTGAAGAAACTCCGCCGCCGTATCGGAAGGGGTGTTACACAACTCGGCGAGTTCGGTGATTATGTCAGGAAGTGAAATCGTTCGAGCCATTGTTTCAATTGTTTACACGTTTATTGAGCATGGCGCTCGGTTTGAATTTCACCTCGATGCATGGCGGAAAGAGCATACGTTTTCCGGTAGCGAGATTGCGGCGAATCTCCTCATCGCGTTTTATACCCTCGAATGAACCGAATCCGGGGATTGCAACACGGTTCTGTTCGGCGCATTCCCGACGCAGAATGGCGGCAAAGCCGTCGGTGAGGCGGTTAACATCGTCGGCGCTGCATCCAAGTTTAGTCGCCATCGCGTGTATGTATGCTTTGTTGTCCATATTCTGTCAAATACAGCTTATCTTGCTGATATTCCTATTATTATTTGTTTTAAAATCATGCCGGCAGCGGTTAGTTGAGGCCCGTCATGATTTTGGAGGAAGCGGAGCCCCAACGGGCGATAAAGCAACCGCAGCCAAGGGCGCCGAGGTCGGCTTCAGTGCATTCGTCGACACTCATCACTAACCGGCCGCTGAGGTCGTAAACGCGTAGAGTGGCGGGTGCACCGCTACGCGTGAGCCGTCCGCTGTGATACTGTATATCGGAGCCGTCGACACACAGCGATTCGAGGGCCGTATTGGGATTATCCTTTTTGGTCTTGAAGAGATATTTGCCCAAGAATACGCCGGGTGAGTAGACGTAAATATATGCGCCGTCGGGCTCGGTCTCCGCTGCCGGTTCATCGGAGCCTTCCCCCTCGGAACCCTCTCCTTCGGCGCGTCGGGCTGCCTGAGTCGATGTTTCGTAGTACGGCTCGGAAATCATGAGTTGCCGGTAAGCGCAGGCAAGTGGAGTTTGGTCGCCAAAGGAACCACTGATAGAGTATGTGGCCTCCGGGAATTTGATAAGGACTTTTTCTGCATTATCATCGCCGACCGTGTACAGCGACATGGGGAAACCTGACGCAATCGGCGAATTCAGCAAACATTTAGTGCCTGCAATATTCACCGATTCGTTCCAGAAATTCTTATCAAGTGGCTGGTATTCCGTATATTTATAACTTGCGAACAAACCGTCATCATCAAGATTGCCATCCGACTCCGAAGCGTTGCCAAGTTTCATCTGATTAACCTCAAAGGCTTTAGTCGAGCTGTTTATTCGGCTCAGAGTCATAGAGATGCTACCGTCGGCGAGCACTTCGGCCACTGTGGAATTCACGCGGTTAGTTACAGTGTTGCGCTTTTCAAAAGTAACATCGCGGACGTTAAAATACGCCTTTCCGGTATTCCTCTGTTCGAAATGGAGCAGGCGGTCAACCGGCTTGGATGTGGATGCCCGAAAATATATCTGTGAAAAACTCAGGTTATTATCCTTGAAACTGCCCTTTACACCGAATGGGGGCATAAAGTCATTCATTAGAGTCTGATTTTCGGGGAAAGCCAATATTTTAGTAGTGCGGTAAGTTGTCTCTGTAAATACGTCGTTTTCAACGGAGTATTTATAAATTGTAGCGGTGATTTGCGTTTTGTATGAATCCGGAGTACGGTCAAATACCTCATTGACGCAGAACGGCTGATTGTCTTCATCGACCATAAAGAATGTCCGCACTACGCGCTCATTATTACCATTTGAGTCTTCGTATGCTTTTGTAACAGGTTGCAGTTCGCCGGGGAACTCGCGTGTGCTGCAGCTGACAAGCGCACCGGTGTTGGCATCCAGTTCAATAATTCTGAAGGATGTGGCGGTTTTGTATGACTCGGCCAACGACAAAATGTAGAGCCGTTCACCGTCGCGCCACATTATGTGTCCGTAATCATTAATATAGGAATTGGATACGCTCCCCTCGAACATTGTCGATACCGTCATTTCCTTTCCGCCGATAGTTACCGTTTTGTCAAATGTCGTAGGTTCGTTTGTTGCGGTAAAAAAATCATCTGTTTTTGCAGCGTTGCCCGAAACGGCAGTGTGGAGCATCAGTAAAGCTGATGCTATGTGAATGAATGGCCGGCCGGTAATTCGCAACCTTATCATGATTAAATGTGATTAAGTTAGTTGTTAATAAAGTTTTGGCGGGAAGTCTGAATCTCACGCCATTGGAGCGTATTGTTCCAAATAATTTGTAAAATTAAGCAAAATTCCCGACACCTCGTTTACCCCTGATATTTTATGCCTTCAATTTGCGTTAATAATTGTTAATCCATTATTTTCATCCCCTTTCCTCAATATTCTTTGTACTGTAAACCGGAGGCTTTGAAATATAAAACGGAGGCGTATCTGCATCTGTTGACGCGATACGCCTCCGTTTAAATTCATTTACCGGAATTTGCAAGGAAGGCTCACATTCCGGATAACTATTTACTTTTCAAGGATATATAACTATTTACTTTTCAAGGATATATGTGCGGTGCGGAGCGGCCGCGCCGGTAAGGCGGCCATTCTTTACCTTGAATTCAAATCCGTAAACCTTGTCCTTGTACGTGCCGTTGGGAAGGCCTGTAGCTACATCCACTTTATTCGCGAGGTTGCCGAGGTTGATGATGGCAGCGCCCTTCTTGCCGCGGTTTACTACGAGCACCTGACCGTCTGAGCACTTCTGTATATCCTCCTTCTGGCCCTTCATGTCGGCGCGGAATTTATTGACAGCTTTTACTTCGGGATGGAAGAATTCATCGTTACCGCGTGCGCCGAGCACATTATCGCCCCAGTAGTTCTGACGTGTGGAGTTGGCCGGACGCGAGAAAAACAGAGGCACACCGTTCTGACGGGCGGTAAGGAACACCCAGCCGGTACGAATCTGGTCGTCTGTGAGCGATGCGCTTTCATTGGCGTTGCAGTATGTATCGTGGCTTTCGACCCATGTTGTAAGGTACTCGGGAGCTGCCTCGTGATACCAGTTCTTGAGGTCGATGCTGTCGGCGCTCTGCTTTGCAATGGCTTCGCGAAGCACGTGTCCGTAGCTGGAAGCGGTCTGTCCCATGTAGTCGGCATACTCCTTCTCCGGAATGTTTTTGTCCTGAAGGATTTCGCCGTAGATGAAGAGTGAATCTTCCGGAAGAACCATCTTGACGCCTTTCACGGCTTTGCGGCCGGTAGCTACGTCCCAGAAGTCATTCTCCTTCACACCCGAAGCTTTGTCAACGGGGTCGGAGTGCACGCCGATGTGTTTGGCTGTGTCGTAGCGGAAACCGCGTACGCCCATATTGAGCAGTTCGTTGACGAACTGCATGTAATATTTCTGGAAGTCAGGATTCTCGGTGTTGACATCGGGGAGACCGCCGGTGCCTTCGAGCGTGCACTGGATGCGGTCGCTATAGTCGCGGATGGCGGCGAGGCCGTTGGAGTGGAACATCTTGTCACGGCCACCGACGGCTTTATAGAATTCGTTGCTTACCTGGTCGATATCGAATGCCGTATGGTTGGGGAGCACATCCACAATTACACGTACATTGTACTTGGCTGCCGAGTCGAGCATCTCTTTCATCTGCTCTTTGGTACCGAGAATCTGGTTGCCGATTTTCCAGTCGGTTGGCTGATAATAGTAGTACCAGTTGCCTTCGGTCTTATCGAATATCTTCTTTGAACCGCCCTTGGGGTTGTAGCAGTGCTGAACCGGTGATGTCTGCACCATGGTATAGCCGGCGTCGGCGATGAGCTTCATGTTTTTGGCTATTTCAGGGAAATTCCAGCTCCAGGCGTGCATTATAATGTCTTCGTTGGTGGCATCGGGATTATGCGTCATGCGATCCTTGGCCTGGGTTGTTGATGCAGCCAGCATACACAACAAGGCTGCGGATATTAGTTTCTTCATGATTTGGATATTTTAGAAGTAAGTAAGTGCAATCTGCGGAGGCAATGCCCGGGTCTCCGGGCTTTGTCTCCGCAAATTTACATCAATTTTTGGTGATGCACAAATTTATGCATGCTTATAATTCATTTATAATCGGAAGCCGCGCGATATAAATCATTCAGGAACAGCGTCCGGGGCAATGAGTTTGTAGCCTTTGCCGTGGATATTGATAATCTCGATGGTGGGATCGTCTTTCAGATGCTTGCGCAGCTTGGTGATGTAGACATCCATCGAACGGGCGTTGAAATAATTGTCGTCAATCCAGATGGTCTTGAGGGCGTAGTTGCGTTCAAGAATTTCGTTGACATGGGCGCACAGCAGTGTAAGCAGTTCCGACTCTTTGGTGGTGAGTTTCGTAACTTTATCGCCGATGATAAGTACCTGTTTCTGTGTATCGAAAGTGAATTTGCCGATTTTATACATGGTAACTTCCTTCCCCTTCTTGCCCTTTACTCGGCGAAGGATAGCTTCGATACGGAACACGAGTTCCTCCATCGAGAAGGGTTTGGTGATATAGTCGTCGGCGCCGATTTTGAAGCCTTCAAGGATGTCTTCCTTGATGGTTTTGGCGGTTAGGAAGATGATGGGCACTTCGTAGTTCACGGCTCTGATTTCCTGAGCCAGAGTGAATCCGTCTTTTTTAGGCATCATCACGTCGAGGACACATATATCGTATTTACCTTTGAGGAAAGCTTTGTATCCGGCTTCGCCGTCGGCATACAGGTCGGTATTGAATCCTTTGGCCTGAAGATATTCCCTCAGAAGCATTCCAAGATTTTCATCATCCTCACAAAGGAGAATTCTCATACGGTCATCCATAGTTGTTAGTTATTTGTATATTGTTATAATTCTTAAATTATATGAATTGTTCACACCGGTTTAACATTTTGACGGCATTTTTGGTTAAAAAGCCGTTTTTACCGCCTTTCATTGCCGGTGCCGGACGCTCCATCTGTATCATTGTAGCGGCTGTCGGTGTCGGATGTGTCGGTTTCACCGGATTCGGTGTTGTCGAACTCATCCTCATCGTCCGACAGCAATGGCAGAGTAATGGAGAATCTGGTGCCACGGCCCGGTTCACTCTCTACTTTGATGGTACCCCCCATTAGAGTGGTCATTTTGTTTACGTATGCCAGCCCGAGGCCGAAACCTTTCACATCGTGGCGGTTTCCTGTCGACACGCGGTAGAATTTCTCGAAGATTTTCTTCTGGTCTTCGCGCTTTATGCCTATGCCGTTGTCGGCTATGTCGATCTGAAGGTGACCGGCGGGATGATTGCTCGTGGATATGGTGATATTGAGCGGTTCATCCTCCTTGCGGTATTTCACGGCGTTGTCGAGCAGGTTGAATATCACATTGGTGAAGTGCATCTCGTCGACATTCACTATGGCATTAGCGGCGTCGATGTCGGTTTTCAGATGGCCGCCGTATTTCTCCACTTTCAGACGGAATGTGTTGGCTACATTGTTTATTAATGTGTTGGCATCGACATCCTGAAGTCTCAGCGTGGCTTTCTTCTTCTCGAACATCGACATCTGAAGCACTTTCTCAACCTGGAAACGCAGACGCTTGGTTTCGTCGTTGATTACCCCCGAGATGTGCTGCATCATCGCCGGCGACTTGCGCACCGACGGGTCGTTGAGCATCTGGGCTGCGAGCGAAATCGTGGAAATAGGGGTCTTGAACTCGTGTGTCATGTTATTGATGAAGTCGTTCTTCATCTCGGTAAGTTTCTTCTGACGGAACGACAACACGATGGTGTATATGAACACTATTACCAGGATAAACGTGAACACGAAAGACGGTATCAGGAATTTCACCGACGATAGGATATATTTGGTCTTCGAGGGGAAATATACCTTGAGGTAATTCTTACTCTGCTGCGGGTCGTTGCGGAAGAGCGACTGCACAAACATCGAATTGTCGAGATTGCTGGCGTCGACGTTGGCGAAGCCGGGGGTCTGATAGAATGCATGACCGTTGCGGTTCACCACGGCGAACTCGAATGGGAGTTCCAGGCCATTGTTCTCCAGCTCTTTGCTGAGGTATTGGCGTACGGCCGTCGAATCGGCACGTTCCTGAATTGGACGGTCGGCGGCCTTGTTCATGATGTTGATAATCACATCGTCGATTACACCCTTTTGGTACAGATACTGGTCGTTGAGGTTCTCCCTCATGTTATTGTAGCTCGAGGCCACAGCGCCGTCCTGGTCGCGCTGCAGATTGTAGATTTTATCGGGATCGGCCCGGACTGTCACATTGCCCACCAGTCCGCTGTGGGTGGTAAAGGTATAACGCATACCTCCTAAGCGGGGAGTCCCGCCGTATTGTGAGTATATGGAAGCAGATTCTACTTTGGCTACATCCTCTTCGAGGTAGTATTTGGTTTCATCCTGTTCGAGCAGCGACGACACCGCATATAATGAGCGGCGCACACCTTCGGCAAACTGATCATCACGCATCCGTATCATGCTCTCCATATACATAATCTGTATATACAGAAGGCAGAGCAGGGTTAGCGCCATCAGTACAGCAAGAAGCCAGATTGTTGATTTTTTCATTCTATTTCCGGAATTTCGAGAGAGGGATCAATTAGTTTCAGAGCAATTCGAACGCTCCTGTTTTAATTATTATTAACAATTTTTCTGCAAAGATGTTTAATCACTTGCACTTTTTTGATGGAGTAAAGACAAACTCTTCGGCTCAAAATTAACATTTCAGCTCGAAATTAACAAATAAAATCCGAACTTTTTATATTTTGGTTGCATTTTGACAGTAATATGCCGAATCATTCAATGTCGCTCCGATTGCCCGCTTGCAATATGTTTCATCGGGAGGCGGTAAATATATCCCCTACCCCGGCATTTTATAATTTGTTTATAGTGGATGAATGACGTAAATTTGTACCCTGAAATGGAAGATAGCAAAAAATCTGTTAAAACATCTGCGGAGAGAATAACCGCAAACTCCGGCGCCGGGCGTGGTATTCTTCGCAAACTGTTCATATCGTTCCTGCGCATCGGAGCGTTCACCTTCGGCGGAGGATGGGCCATGATTACCCTGATTGAACGTGAAGTGGTCGAATCTCGCCGATGGATTTCGCGCGAAGAGTTTCTCGATCTGCTTGCTGTGGCACAGTCGCTTCCCGGCATTCTTGCCGTGAATATCTCGGTAGCCGTTGGCGACAGACTCCGGGGTATGCGCGGCGCGGTGGCAGCAGCATCCGGTACAATTCTACCGAGTTTTACCATCATACTGCTTATCGCGGTATTCCTCACCCCTGACCTCATACAGAATAACCGGGTGGTAGCCTCGATATTCGCCGGGATACGTCCGGCGGTGACGGCACTGATTGTTGCCCCGGTACTCACCTCGGCACGTTCGGCTAAAATCGGTTGGAAAACAGTGTGGATTCCAGTGGTGGTGGCGGCCCTTATATGGTCGGACATCCCCTATGTCTCCAACCCTATTTTATTCGTGGTTTTGGGCGCATTCGGCGGCTGGTTGTGGTTGCACCGTAAGGAAAAGCATCTGAGGAACAAACAATTGGAAAAAGAAGATAAGGAGGCCGACGTATGATTTACCTGCAATTAATCTGGAGCTACATCAAGATTGGTCTCTTCGGTTTCGGGGGCGGTTATGCCATGTTGTCGCTTATTGAGCGCGAAATAGTGTCGCCCGGTTGGATTACCGAAAAGATGTTTACCGACATTGTGGCAATCTCGCAGATGACGCCCGGCCCAATAGGCATTAACTCGGCTACATACATCGGTTATGTGGCCCCTATGCAGGCTGGATTTGATGCCCCGTTGTGGGGTCTGCTCGGCTCACTTATATGCACTGTCGTAGTGGTTCTGCCATCGTTCCTTCTGGTGGCGTTCACCAGCCACCTTATTCACCGTCACCGCGACAGCCTACTAATTCGAGGTATCTTCACAGGACTGCGGCCCGTGGTAATCGGTCTGATTGCTTCTGCCGCTCTGCTGCTCATGAACGGTGAGAATTTCGGTACCGAAACCAATCACATCATTATCTCGGTGATTATTGCAGTCTGTTCGCTCGCTATGGTTTTGTTTACCAAAATCCACCCGATTTTTGTTATCATCGCTTCAGGTATCGCCGGGTTCTTCATCTACTATTTTTAAACAAGCTGTTTTAAAATGGATTATTCGCAGACTATCGATTTCCTCTTCGCTCAGACGCCCCAGTTCCAGCAGATCGGGGCTGCCGCATACAAGCCCGGACTTGATTCGGTGCGCCGTTTAGCCGCCGAGTTCGGCAACCCCGAGAAGCGCCTGAGGTGCATCCATGTCGCCGGCACAAACGGCAAAGGTTCCACATCCCATTCCATCGCTTCGGTGCTTCAGGCCGCAGGTTACAAGGTGGGATTGTTCACATCGCCGCATCTGATCGATTTCCGCGAGCGCATAAAGATTAACGGACAGATGATTCCGCAGGGCCGTGTAGTGGAATTCGTCGATAAGTGTCGTCGAGAGGGTTTGTTTGACAGTGTGAAACCGTCGTTTTTCGAACTGACTACGGTCATGGCTTTCAAATGGTTTGCCGACTCGGATGTCGATTACGCAGTTATTGAGGTTGGACTTGGCGGACGCCTCGACTCCACCAATATAATCACACCGCTGCTCTCGGTGATTACGAATATTTCGTTAGACCACACAGCGCAACTGGGCGATACGCTTGGTAAAATCGCGACAGAGAAAGCCGGAATCATAAAGTATGGCGTGCCGGTTGTGATCGGCGAAGGCGGCGAAGTGCGCGAAATATTCTCAGCTAAAGCTGCCGCAGAGGACGCACCTATTTGTTTCGCAGAGGATTTCCTCCCCGGTTTCGAGGAGAAATGTACTGTCACGTCCGACGGGGTGCAGTGCGCCGAAACGCCCTTCGGTCAGGTTCATCTCGATTTGGCCGGTGACTATCAGCTTAAGAATCTGCGAACTGTCATCACGGTACTCTGCCGGCTGCAGCGAAGCGTGGAATTCAGCGACGACGATGTGCGCCATGGCCTCTCGCAAGTAGTGAAATCCACCGGGCTGCTTGGCCGATGGATGCGCCTGAACGATTCGCCGCTGACCATCTGCGACACCGGCCACAATATCGGAGGCTGGCAGTACTTGGGTCCGCGGCTGAGTGCGTTCGGAGCGCACCTTATAGTAATAATCGGGTTCGTAAATGACAAAGACATCAGTCACATTCTGCCGCTAATGCCTAAGGAGGCTCATTTCATCTTCACCCGCGCATCGGTTCCCCGCGCACTTTCTGCAAGGAAATTAGCCGAGACAGCCTCGACTTTCGGCCTTATGGGCGAAGTCATTGAGGAGGGAGTCGGCGCTGCTATCAGCCGGGCACACGAAATTGCCGACGGTATCGCCGACCCGGTTATTTTCATAGGTGGTAGTACCTTTGTGGTTGCCGATGCACTTTCGGTATGATTCAGCGTTTTTCTTGGAAGACAATGCATTAGAGGCTGTTTAAAAATAAATGTTAAACGTTCCGGCCGAAAATTTGAGACGGATTCAGAGTTAGAACGATGGAGCATAGCGGGCTATGTGACTGAGTGATAACT
>CAMEPD010000012.1 GCA_945931475.1 uncultured Muribaculaceae bacterium
GAAGCCAGCGCTAATTTTTCATTCGCTCAAAAAGTTTTATCGGACAGCAATAATTTGATATATTCATGTACTGTTCTGCTTCTTCATTTCATTCATTCTTACCTTTTTAATCCAATTGATAAACCAATTAATATCTTATGACAACAACTAATGGTAACATCGCCTTCAAGGCCGGCGATGTAGAACTCCGCGAGGGTCGCCTTTGCTACAAGGGTTACTCAATTGCGGTTGACGACATAGCTGTGATGAGCCCTTACAATACAATGCTCTCAAGTGGTGTCAGAATCATGGGTAGCACAATTCTGGAAAGATCCCTTATCTTAGACTCTGTCTATCAATTTGAAATAAAGATAGCACAGAATGAGATTCCCGCTCTGTTCAAAGCCGTCAAGGAATGCGGCACCGCCCCGATGTTCTCAGACAAACTGAAACTCGTTGTAGGCGGCGACGTGATTTTGCGACCCAAAGACATCGACACTCTTGCAACTAAAGATCTGCCGAAGGATTGTTCCGTTTGGTGCTACGATGAATTTGTCATCATATCCGGCTTATCCGATTTGAAAGACCGTGCCGAAATCAAGGATATCCGTTTCTTCAAGACCGAAGGTAAAAAAGTACGCTTCGGTTATGAACATCAGTACATCATCAATAAGCTCTCGAAGGAAGCAATCAGCGCTCTTAAAGAGGAGCTTATCAAACTCGGGGCGCCTATAGGAGCTGAAATTAAAGACGGTACTAAATACAATGGCAGCAAACCCTGGTTCGGCCTCAAATTCTGGGTACGTGACGAAACCCTCACCATCGCTCCGAAAATTCTGGTATTCAACTATTCCAAAGGAAGCAAGAGCGATTCTATATTTCTCCCCATAGCCGATGTCACCTCTGTTTTAAATAAAGGGAGCAAACTCTACATTCTCGGCAAACAGAACATTATTTCCAAAAGCAATTTCGAAAGTAAAGTCCACAAGAACCTTAAGGCACAGTTTGCTGAAGCCTCCAAGGGCTACACCGGCAAGAGCATGTTCAGCAGGTTCAAACTCTTAGGAATCATACCGTTATGGGAACGCAGCAAGAAAGGCCGCATCGACTACTCCGACAAAGGGCTGTTAATATCTCCCAGCAAGGTAGACCTTGAACACGATGAGCAAAAGGATAACCCCAGACTTGCCACGTGCATGAAAATAGAGATGGAAAATGTGATGGGATATTACCGCAAAGGTAAAAAATTCTTTATAGTAGTAAACACAGGGAATATACGCTATGATGACCCCGATCAGCTCAAGGGCTACACCAGCTGGCTTGCCTTCGAAAAGATGACCGGTGCAAAGGAACTCGCATCCAAGCTTGAGAAATCAGCACAGCATCTCTCTATTTCGAAGAGCGAGCTCAAGAATTGGGCGAAGAAATACAAATTCTAAAGTCACGGTGTTTTACCTCTGTCTCTTTTAAAAATTCTTTATACTGTTTCTTATAAATTCACACCCCTCCGGCAATTCCCGAAATGATAATGCCGGAGGGGTATCTTAATTGAATAGTATGTGCGACTTCAGAAGTCTTGACATTGCTTGTATCTTTGACAACCCGGGGTCAGAGAGGGTGCCGGAAGCCTGATTCAGAAGAGGTAGGCGACGCGGAGCTGCCAGGAGCGGTTGCGAGCCGATTCGTCGATGAGTTTCGACATCTTCAGGGCGTAGGTCATGCCCCACATATATTGGCCCTGAATCTGGAAATGCTGCTTGATTTCGATGCCTACACCACACTGCAGGCCCAAATATCCGCCTGAGAAATCTACGGCGTCGATCGACGAGTGTCCCACGCGGATGGCCATTGTGGGGCCGCCGAATACATAGGGTGCGAGTATCTCCTCGAAACCGTTCATGCGGGTCCATTTGAAACGCAGGTTGATGGGTATCTCGAAATTGTGGGTGAACACATTTTCGGTGCCATAACCGTCGACTGCCCAAATTTTCTTTTCGCCGAGGTGCATCTTGGCACCCTCCATCGAGTATAATGCGCTGATGTCGATACCGAAACCAATGCCGGGGAACATCATCTCGCCCGTTACGCCGCCTACCGGCGAATATATTTTGTCGACTGTGAAAAGGTCCTGCTTGAACTGCATATTGCAGTAATTAGCACCGACAGTGGGGCCCCAGCGGAATTCTGCGTGTGCCGCCGTACACACCAACAGCGCCAATGCGCATAAAAACACTCGTATATTCTTCATAACGGGTTATTTATAGCCGGTTCTTATTAATAATTTCGACAGCTTCCGCGGGGGCTACAAGCTGCTGCTCGCCAGTGGTCATATTCTTGAGGGCCATTTTGCCGGCAGCCATTTCGCTCTCGCCAACCATGGCCACAAAAGGCACTGACGATGCGTTGGCGTATGCCATCTGCTTTTTCATTTTGGAAGAATCGGGATAAATCTCGCAGCGTACGCCGTTGCGGCGCAGCTCCTTCATCATCTTCATGGCTGCTGCTCCCTCCTTCTCGCCAAAGTTCACAAACATCACCTGTGTGGCGGTGCGGGCTTCTGCCGGATAGAGGTCGAGCGCATTCAGCACGTCGTAGATACGGTCGGCACCGAACGAGATACCCACACCCGACAGGCCGGGCATACCGAACACACCGGTAAGATTGTCGTAGCGGCCGCCGCCGGTTATCGAACCGATTTCCACGTCCTTGGCCTTGACTTCGATAATTGTGCCGGTATAGTAGTTGAGACCGCGGGCCAGCGACACATCGAGGTCGAGCTCGGCATCGAGACCGAGAGCCTGCACTCCGGCGATTACCGTGCGCAACTCCTCCACGCCCTTCATGCCGGTTTCCGACGATGCCAGGAGGGCGGCGAGGGCCTCCAGGCGCTCATCGATTGTTCCTGAAATTGCAAGTATCGGCTGCAGGGTGTCGACCTGCTCCTGTGTCAGACCGCGCTCGCGCAGCTCGGCGTTCACGTTATCAAGCCCGATTTTGTCAAGCTTGTCGATAGCTACGGTTATGTCGACAATCTTGTCGGGGGCACCGATAAGTTCGGCAAATCCGGCAAGCACCTTGCGATTGTTGAGTTTCAGCACGATACGCACTTTCAACCGGCGGAACACTTCGTCGATCATTTCGAGAAGTTCCACCTCGTTGAGCAGCGAATCCGACCCTACAACATCGGCGTCACACTGATAAAATTCGCGGTAGCGTCCCTTCTGCGGGCGGTCGGCGCGCCATACCGGCTGAATCTGATAGCGTTTGAAAGGCATCTGCAGCTCGTTGCGGTGCTGCACGACATAACGCGCAAACGGCACTGTCAGGTCGTAGCGAAGGCCTTTCTCGCAGAGCTGCGAAGCCAGGCGTACGGTGTCGCCACCCTCGATGAGGGCCTTGTCGGCACCGCGCAGGAAGTCGCCGCTGTTGAGTATCTTGAAGAGCAGTTTATCGCCCTCCTCGCCGTACTTGCCCATCAGCGTCGACAAGTTTTCCATCGCCGGTGTCTCTATCGGGTTGTAGCCATAGAGAGCGAACACGTCGCGGATTGTATTGAAAATATAGTTTCTGCGGGCCATTTCGGCAGGCGGGAAATCGCGGGTGCCTTTGGGTATGGACGGCTTCATTATCAGTGTTTTATTGGAATTGGAATTACTGAATTATTTGAACAGAACAGTGTGACGGGCCGGGGGTGTCAGTCGCGGTTGGCGCGTTTGCGTTCCAGCTCGTCGAGAATGATTTTACGCAGACGGATATGGTTGGGTGTAACCTCCACATATTCATCGTCTTTGATATATTCAAGGGCTTCCTCAAGGCTGAACACGACGGGGGGCACAATCTTGGCCTTCTCGTCGGTACCCGAAGCTCGCACGTTGGTGAGTTTTTTCGACTTCGTGACATTGATGACGATATCCTTGTCCTTGGCCGATTCGCCCACAACCTGTCCGGCATAAACCTCCTCCTGGGGGAAGATGAAGAATCGGCCGCGGTCCTGCAGCTTGTCGATAGCGTAGGCGTAGGCGGTTCCGGCCTCCATGGCGATAAGCGAGCCGTTGGTGCGACGTTCTATATCACCTTTCCAGGGCTGATATTCAAGGAAACGGTGAGCCATGACGGCTTCGCCAGCCGACCCGGTGAGCACATTGTTGCGAAGGCCTATTATGCCTCGCGAAGGGATGTTGAATTCCATGTGCACGCGGTCGTTCTGGGTCGACATCGACACGAGGTCACCTTTACGGCGGGTCACCATATCAATCATTTTCGAGGCGTATTCCTCTGTCACATTGATGGTAAGAAGTTCTACCGGCTCACATTTGCGGCCGTCGATCTCCTTGATGATAACCTGGGGCTGTCCCACCTGCAGCTCATATCCTTCGCGGCGCATGGTCTCAATGAGCACCGACAGGTGCAGCACGCCTCGGCCATAGACTATCCATTTGTCCTCGCCTTCGCCTTTCTCGACGCGGAGCGCCAGGTTCTTGTCGAGCTCGCGGATAAGGCGGTCGTGGATATGGCGCGAGGTTACATACTTACCGTCGCGGCCGAAGAACGGAGAATCGTTGATGGTGAAGGTCATCGACATGGTGGGCTCGTCGATGGCGATGCGGGGCAGCGGGTCCGGCTTGTCGAAAAGGGTGACTGTGTCGCCGATTTCGAAGCCATCGATACCTACGAGCGCGCAGATGTCGCCCGACGATACCTCGGAGACTTTCTTGCGGCCCATACCCTCGAATGTGTGCAGCTCTTTGATGCGCTGGCGTGAGACGGTGCCGTCCTTCTTGCAGAGGCCTATCTCCATACCCTCGCGGAGTGTGCCGCGGTGTACACGTCCCACAGCGATACGTCCCACATAGTTCGAATAGTCGAGCGATGTGATAAGCATCTGGGGGTCACCTTCGTAAGTGGTAGGAGCGGGGATATATTTTATGATGGCGTCAAGCAGCGGAATGATGTTGTCGGTGGGCTTGCGCCAGTCATCCGACATCCAGCCGTTCTTGGCCGAACCGTAAATAGTAGGGAAATCGAGTTGGTCTTCCGAAGCGTCGAGGTTGAACATCAGGTCGAAAACCATCTCCTGTACTTCGTCGGGACGGCAGTTGGGCTTGTCGACCTTGTTGATTACCACCACGGGCTTCAGGCCAATCTGAATGGCCTTCTGGAGCACGAAACGGGTCTGAGGCATCGGGCCCTCGAAGGCATCGACGAGCAGCAGGCAGCCGTCGGCCATATTGAGCACACGCTCTACCTCACCGCCGAAATCGGCGTGCCCCGGGGTATCGATAATGTTGATTTTGGTGCCTTTGTAGTTGATTGACACATTTTTCGACAGGATTGTTATACCGCGTTCGCGTTCCAGGTCGTTGTTGTCAAGTATAAGTTCTCCGGCATTCTGATTCTCACGAAAGAGGTTGCCGGCCATTAGCATTTTGTCCACAAGCGTGGTTTTTCCGTGGTCCACGTGTGCGATAATGGCGATGTTGCGAATGTTCTCCATTCTCTGTGTATCTGTTGATTTACTTCTTTGCTTTCAAACTGCAAATTTACGAATTTTCATCCAACCCTACAAATCAAAATGCGCATCCGCCGCCCGGTACTCTGTACTGTTGTTTGAATATCGGCCGGCGGATGGGGCAAGCTACTGCTACTGTATCTGTTCAGGTGTTACTTGTAGATGAAGCGGCGGATGGAGTGTTTCGGGGTCTTCTCGAATTCCATGCTGTGAATTTCGATTTTCGAGATGCGCGAATAGGCCGGCAGCAAGCTGTTGAGCTGCGGCAGAAGCGCCTCGACACGTTGGTCGGCCTGCTCCTGCGAGAGGCCCTGGGTGCGCGCCAGGTCGTAGTCGGGGTGCACGAGCGCCAAAAGTTTGCCGTCGCGTTCCACCACAATCGATTCACCCACAAGGGGCAGCTGATTGAGGTGCTGCTCGATTTCCTCGGGGTAGATGTTTTGTCCCGACGGGCCGAGAATCATGTTTTTATCGCGACCTCGCACGTAGATATAGCCGTCGCGGTCGATTGAACAGATATCGCCTGTGTCGAGCCAGCCATCCTTGGTGAGCACCTCGGCTGAAGCTTTGGGGTTGCGGTAATAGCCCAGCATCACGTTTGGGCCCTTCACCTGAAGCACCCCTTCGCCGTCGGGGCGCCCCTCTGTGCGCAGGCGTGACTGCATGCTGTCGACGAGGTGTCCCACCGAGTGAGGCCTCTGGTCGGCCCACCAGTCGTAGGTTATCAGGGGAGCACATTCGGTCATGCCGTAACCGATGGTGAACGGGAATTTAATCTCGCGGAGCACCTTCTCCACCTCGTCGGCCACCGGAGCGCCGCCCATAATAAGCTGCAGCAGGTTGCCCCCGAATGCGTCGATAAGTTTCTTGCGGATTGTACGGAAAATTATCTGCCGGATACCGGGGATGCCGGTAAGCACCTTCATCAGCGGCTTATTGAGCTCGGGAAGCACACGGCTCTTGACAATCTTCTCGATAACGAGCGGCACGGTGATTACCATCTTTGGCCTGGTCTGCGCAAATGCCTGAAGCACAACGGCCGGCGAAGGCACGCGCCCTAAGAATGTGATATGGCACCCTTCGCAGAAGGGGAAGAGAAACTCAAACACGAGGCCGTACATGTGGGCCAGAGGCAACATCGACAACATGGTGTCGCCCGGCTTATAGAACGCTATGCGCGAGAATGCGAAACTGACATTGGCCCAGAGGTTCCGGTAGCTCAGCATCACGCCTTTGGGGTTGCCGCTGGAGCCTGAGGTGTAGTTTATCAAAGCCAGTCGTTCGGGCTCGGGGTCGGCAAACCGGAGTTCACCGGGGGTGAAATCACCGGGAAAGGCTTTGGCGAAGGTAGCGTCCATGTCGGCGGCCGCCTTCGTAAGCTGCGGAGTGCGCGCAAAGGGCACATTGAAGTCGTCGAGGAATATCACGCCCTCGAGGGTCGGAAGCCGTTCGATATCGAGGTTTTCGAATATCTGTTTCTCTGTGAAGAGGATACGCGATTCCGAGTGGGTGGTGAGGTGCTCAATCTGGTCGGGGTGAAACTCATGAAGCAACGGCACAGGTATGGCGCCGTAGCTCAGGGCACCAAGGAATGTCACCGCCCACGACGCGGAGTTGCGGGCGCACAGGGCTACGCGGTCACCCTCTTTTATGCCGGAGGCTTTCAGCAACAAGTGTATGCGGGCGATACGTGACGCCACATCCGAATAGTTGAAAGTCGTACCTTTAAAGTCGGACAATGCCGGAAGATTCCAGTTGTCGGCAATAGATTTGTGAATTGCCTCAAGGAGTTTATTTTTCATAAAGATTGAACGTTTTTGAGCCTCAGAAGGTTGATATGACAAAAAAAATACTTTACTTTGTCTTTGAAAACCCTCCTGACGGATTATGCCGGCCGGGAATAGCTTTTACGGCGTGAGTCCGGCGGCAGTAGTCACCACTCCCCGGGGAGCGGCGGCGTGGCTTGCCGTTTAAGCAATATTATTCTGCAAATTTAATAAAATTTAAACAAATATACCTGATTATGAAGATGAAATTGTTCCTGGCGTGCATAGCCACCGCCATAACGGCCTGCTCGGGGGTCTCGGCTTCCGACGGTTACAAGATTACCATCCCGCTGTCGGAAGATGAGGAGGACGCAACGCTTTTCCTGGTCGACTACGACAACGGCAACAAAATCGACTCGGTGACGGTGACGAACGCCCAGGCTGTGTTCAAAGGCAGAGTTGAGAAACCGGTAATGGCGCGCCTTACCATCGAGGGACAGCGCATGGGGTCGTTCATCCTTGAGAATGCCGATATCACCCTTGAGCGCAACAAACGTGTACAGTCTCCCCTCAACGACAAGATGAACGACATCGAGAAGGAGCTCGAACAGTTAGTCACCAAGTATCGTGCAGCCGCCGACGCCGGCAACGAGGCCGATGCCGACAAAATCAAGGAACAGTACAACCGGCTAATCGCCAAGAATATAAAGGAAAACATCAACAACCCTATCAGCTATGTACTTTTCCTCAACGAGGCCTACGGCTATTCGCTGCCCGAACTGAAAGAGGCGCTCAAGAAATATCCGGAACTCAGCAATTACGTACGCGTGAAGAAACTCCTTCAGGCCGGCGAGAACAAGGCCCGCACCCAGCCGGGCAGCAAATTCGTGGATTTCGCCGTAACCAACGACACCATCACGCAGAAACTCAGCGACTACGTGGGCAAAGGGAAATACGTGTTAGTCGACTTCTGGGCATCGTGGTGCGGCCCCTGCATCCGCGAGACACAGGTACTTAAAGACCTGCTCAATCAGTACGGCGACGACGGCCTCGAAGTACTCGGCGTGGCTGTGTGGGATGACCCCGATGACACCCGTAACGCCATCAAACAATACGGCCTCCCTTGGCCCCAGATTATCAATGCCCAGACCATCCCGACCGACCTCTACGGCATCTCGGCCATACCCTGCATAATGCTGATTGGCCCCGACGGCACCATCCTCTCGCGCGACAAGCAGGATGAAGAGCTCCGCGCCGCCGTCGCCAAAGCCCTCGCCAAAAAGTAATCCTGCCAACACTCATATTCTTGAGGCGCTATTCCGGTCGATTCACGCCGGGATAGCGCCTCTAAGGTATAGATTTGTTATGAATCAGGGGCCATACAAGCAATAGAAGGCTGTAAAATATACGATTTCCACGTAATTAATTTTTCCGTTCACCTCCTTCTTGGGCCCGGCGCTCGGCGAGCGGGCGGCTATTACGCCCTAATCCTCACACTATTGTGGTGCCGGGGAACGTTCGGCAAGTTTTCGACTGCACTATTTTAGAGGGTGTTTGGATCTGATGTATATGCCGAAAAAAGCCGATTTGCTCACGCAAACCGGCTTTCGGGTTGGGGATAGATGGCCTCCCCTATGCGGGTGGGGAAATGCGGGGAGGCCTTGGGGAATATCTTTGGGTGCTTCCTGAACCTGAGCCTAAATCCTGAAATCTGAGGCTTTCAGCAGGAAGCGCTGCTGTGTCATGCAATTATTCGGCAACAACTTCGAAGGGAATCTCAACCGATACCTCCTTGTGGAAGTTGACTTTGGCGGTGTATTTGCCGAGCTCTTTAACGGTCTCCTTGATGACAATGAGCTTACGGTCAACTTTGTGACCGGCTTTCTCAAGGGCGTCAGCAATCTGGATGTTGTTGACCGAACCAAAGATTGTGCCGTTGGCGGCAGCCTTAGCGGGGATGGTAAGGGCAACGCCTTCGAGAGCGGCAGCTGCAGCTTCGGCGTCGGCTTTGAGCTGAGCGAGCTTGTGGGCGCGCTGGCGCTGGTTCTCAGCGAGCTGTTTGAGCGATGCTGCGTTGGCGATGACAGCTTTGCCCTGAGGGATAAGGAAGTTACGGCCGTAACCGTCCTTTACTTCAACGACGTCGTCTTTGTAGCCGAGGCCGTGAATATCTTCTTTCAGTATAATTTTCATAACGATGTTTCGGAAAGTGATGTTAAACGGACTTAAGTCGGCTTATTACTTCATAAGGTCAGTTACGAAGGGGAGCAGAGCCAGGTGACGGGCACGCTTAACGGCCTGAGCGACACGGCGCTGGAATTTCAGGGAAGTACCGGTGATACGGCGGGGGAGGAGCTTGCCCTGCTCGTTGAGGAACTTCTTGAGGAATTCGGGATCCTTGTAATCGATATACTTGATGCCGCTGCGTTTGAAACGGCAGTATTTTTTCTTCTTAACGTCTACCGACAGGGGGGTGAGGTAGCGGATTTCAGATTGTGACTGTGCCATGATTAATCCTCCTTTTTAGCTTCTACGGTTACTTCTTGCGATTTGTTGGCTTTGAGCGAACGACGCTTGGCGGCGTATTCAGCGGCATATTTGTCGTTGCGGAATACGAGGAAGCGGATTACGCGTTCGTCGCGGCGGAAAGCCGTCTCGATTTTCTTGACGATTGTGGGTTCGCCGTCGAATTCAACGAAGGCATAGAAGCCGGTCGACTTTTTCTGGATGGGATAAGCGAGTTTACGCATGCCCCAAAGTTCTTCGTTCACAATGGTAGCGCCATTCTCCTTGAGGAGCGAGGTGAACTTATCTACCGCTTCCTTCATCTGAGCATCAGACAAAACGGGAGTTAAAATGAAAACGGTTTCGTAATGGTTCATTTCTAAACTATTATGGATAAATATTTTAAATTGACGCGCAGGCCACAGGGCCAAACGCGACTGCAAAGTTAGCAATTATTTGCGAAACTCACAAATATTTTTTCTCCTGTAAAAAACTGAAGGCTGGAAGGAAAGGGCCGGAAGATAAGCCGGGCGTCGAAAAACAGCGCACCATGGCCGGAAGTGGCCATGGCGCGCCGGATACATTATGACAGCTTGCTGTCAGTTGGCGATGAATGCTCCCAACGATACGGGCAGCGTGGGGACGCTGGTGTATGCATGGGCGAACTGCCTGATGAACTGCAGGGTCGAACGCCGGGGGCGTCGCTCCGATGAATCGGATTTGCAGCGGTTTGTGTTACAGGGGAGGTTCATTGCCGGAATAAAAGGAGTAAAGTCATTTTTCATAGGCACGCTATGTTTAATGGTAAGTAACTGTTCAAAATTTAAGGGGAATTATTTATTGAACTCGACTATATAACGCTACATGTTATGGATTTATTGTACCGGCCCGAAGGTTTAGAGGCTGTTAAAAATAAATTTTCGACCGGAACGTCGAACATTTATTTTTAACAGCCTCTCATTTCGCGTTGCGGCCCGACATCTCCTGGAATGCGGCCTGTCGTGCGTCGGCACCACCTCATTTCCTTCAGGGGAGTCTCCTAACGTGATTCCGGACGCTTTTGTTGTGTTTCAGATGCTAAAAAATTTTAAATGCGACGAAATTTGTTTGGAGTTTTCCAAACTAATACCTATCTTTGCATTCACTAAAAATGAAAGCAATGCAATGCGCGTGTATCGCGCTTCTATCCAATCAATTTTTTAAACCAATTAAATCAAAACTTTTCTGCCTATCGCCATATCTCTACCTAATTTTTAATTCGATACGAAATGCAGAACATCAACCGGCAGACCGACGAGCAGTTGGTTACCGCTTATGCTAATGGCAACAATGAGGCTTTCGACATCCTGCTCCGCAGATACGAAGACCGTATTTTTACATATATCATAAATATTGTCAAGAACAAGGACGTGGCCGACGATGTCTTTCAGGAGACTTTCGTAAAGGCTATCACTACTATACGCCAGGGCCGCTACACCGACTCGGGCAAGTTCTCGGCATGGCTCACCCGTATAGCCCACAATCTGATCATCGACTTCTACCGTCAGGAGAAGAGCGAGAACACTGTGTCGGCCGACCAGGAGGACACCAATGTGCTCAACCGCCGCGACCTGTCGGAAGAGAACATCGAGGACCTGATGGTCACATCGCAGATTCACACCGACGTACGCCGCATCATGGACTCGCTGCCAGAAGCTCAGCGTGAGGTTCTGGAGATGCGCTTCTACCGCAATATGTCGTTCAAAGAGATTGCCGAGGCTACCGACGTAAGCATTAACACCGCCCTTGGCCGTATGCGCTACGCTATCCTGAACATGCGCCGCATCGCTTCGGAGAAGAACATAGTGCTTACCCGCTGAGCCGCCCTACCCCACTCATACAGAGCGCCGGGCCGACACGTGTCAGCCCGGCGCTGTTGATTTTCAGGTTATCCGGGTTGTTCGGGGTTCCGGTCGGTGTCAGACAGAAGGCCGGTGTCGGGAGAGTCCAAGGTGTCGGGAGAGTCCGAGAGGTCGGGCTCGATGCGGGAGCCCATATTGATGACGGTGTCCATTACCGACGAGAAGTATGCCTCCTGCTCGGAGGCGGTGAGCAACTTGCCCATGACGCGGCACGGGTACCAGCAAGTGACGGCCATTATTATCAGCTGGAGGGCGAGTACGCCGGCTTCTCGGCTGCCGGGTTCCATTCCGGTTACGCCCAATGTGGCTAAAGCGCCTATCATCAAGCAGAAACCGGCAAAACGCAGGTCCTTTCGGAAAAGCCACACGATGCCCGTAACAAACATAGCCAACAGCATTACCCCCAACACAGCGAGCGCGCCATCGGATATCCGGCTCCACCAGTCAGCCACGAAGCCGAGCATTGTAATGATGTACAATGAAACGAAACCGGTAAGTATGAAATTCTGAATGCGGATGAACCAGCCGCAGTTCACCCGATTACCCTGGAGGGCGAACAGAACCAGCATAGCGCACAATACACCGAACATCATGCTGGCGCCAAGATAGAATATTTTCCAGGAAATGCCCTCCGTCTCGATTTCGAGCGGGTCGCAGGCCATCCATAGGGCGGCTGCGAACCCGCAGACACACAACGCTATGGCCATCAGGCGATTGATAAGTTTCACCTTGCGTATCAAGGGTGTTTCGGGAATCGATGCCAGTTTCTCCATGAGGCACCGCTCCTCCTCGGTTAGGCTTTTGTCGGTGTCCTTCGCTTTACCGGCCCCCGGGTCGGTGGAGGCTGAGGATACTATGGTGTCACTGCCGCTGCGGAAGCTGTTGAGCACATCCTCGGATGTGTACTCCTCGGGGAGCTGAATACTGATGAGATTGCTTGTGAAACCGAGAATCGTCACAAGATATGCCACAACCGGCAGGATGATGAAAATATCGGCTGCAACATAGAGGGAATCGGCATCGATGAACACCTTGACCTCGTCATCCTTAAAAATCAGCAGCAGACAGATAGCGTTGAGCGCGGCCACCCAGATACCGAGGTTGCGCAATGTCTTGTTTGTAGCGAGTATCAGGCCGTAAATTATGATGATGGATTCGAAAATCAGGCCGCCGATGTACTCCAACGACAACGGCATGAACGACATCACGGCATACGTAACGGCCGCCGCGCCTGTGATGGCCGCACCTATGGCATAAATCGGGTTCAGATTCTTGCCTAAGTAGACCGGTATGGCGAACCCCAGAATCACCGCGAGCATCAGCAGGGTAAGGTCGACGCCGATGCGCTGTGTCAGCACAGCCGCTTGCGGCGACATGACCGGGCCGAACATAATGGTGAGCACCAGTGGCAGCAGGGCGACTACCGAGAAGATGCCGCCAAGGTTTTTGGCTATGCTGATGGCGTTGTAATATTTCACGCCCAAATCTTTGATATGGACCGCTGGCTCAGCCGGCTGAGCATCCGGGTCATGCTGAGCATTCTGATTAATAGGTTCCATGCTGATTTCAGTGATGAAGAGTTGATTGGATTCAGAGGCTGTTTAAGATTAATAATTACACCGGCTGGCCCGCGGGCGTATCCGTGGCCGGAGGAGTCTCCTGCACGGGCGCGAGGCCAAGGGCCTCCGATGCGAACCGCAGCATGAACTCGCGTGCAAGGGTGTAGTCGTTGGGGATTTCGCCGTCAAGGATGGCGTTCTTGATGCGCTCCTTTATTACACCGACCTCGTGGCATTCGCCAAGACCGAAAGTGCGCATAATCTCGTTGCCGTTTACCGGCGGTTGGAAGTTACGGATACGGTCGCGCTCCTCGAGTTCGACCATCTTCTGTTTGACAAGTTCATAATTGGCGCGGAAACGTTCCACCTTCTCGCGGTTTTTCGAGGTGATGTCGGCAGCGCAGAGCGTCATCAGGTCGTCGACGTCGTCACCGGCTTCAAACAGCATACGGCGCACGGCCGAGTCGGTGACCCCGTCCTCCACCAGGGCAATAGGGCGCATATGCAGTTCCACAAGTTTCTGCACATATTTCATATGCTCGTTCATGGGGAACTTCATGCGACGGAAGATACGGGGTATCATCTTGGCGCCCACGGCATTATGGCCGTAGAAGGTCCAGCCGCCTGCCTGGTCGAAGCGTTTGGTGAGGGGCTTTCCGATGTCGTGGAAGAGGGCGGCCCAACGCAGCCACACATTGTCGGAGGCGGCCGCAACATTGTCGATTACCGAGAGGGTATGGAAGAAATTATCCTTGTGGCCGATGCCGTTGACTACCTGAATCCCCTTCATGGCTGCCATTTCGGGGAAAATCAGCTTCAGCAGGCCGGTTTTCAGCAGCAGTGTCCAGCCTATCGAGGGTCGGGCCGACTTCATGATTTTCGTAAGCTCGTCGTAGATGCGCTCACGCGATATTATACTGATTCGCCCGGCGTTGCGCGTTATGGCGTCGAGCGTATCCTTCACTATGGTGAACTGCAGCTGCGTGGCGAAGCGTATGGCACGCAGCATTCGCAGAGGGTCGTCTGAGAAGGTTATATCGGGGTCGAGAGGTGTGCGGATAAGGCCGTCATGGAGGTCGGCGACGCCGTTGTAACGGTCGATGAGCTCGCCGAAACTGTCAGCGTTGACGCATACGGCCATGGCGTTTATGGTGAAGTCGCGGCGGGCGATGTCATCGTCGAGCGTACCGTCCTCCACAATGGGGTTGCGGCTGTCGCGGTTGTATGATTCGCGCCGGGCGCCTACGAATTCAAGTTCGAGTGCACCCTTTTTAACCTGCGCGGTGCCGAAGTTGCGGTAGACTGCCAGGTGTCCACGGATAATTTTTGATACGGCCCGGGCAACATCGATGCCCGACCCCACAGTCACGAAATCGACATCCTTTGAATGCCGTCCGAGCAGCAGGTCGCGTACATAGCCGCCGACCACATAGCAGGGACGGCCGAGACTGTCGGCGGCTTCACCTACTGTGTGGAACACAGGCTTATCTATCTTGTCTTTCAAATTCACTTCCATAGCAAAAAAGCGCTGCGAGCTGCGCGTGTCAGTCCTCGAGCGGTATAATATTCTCGGGTGCATTGGTCAGGCACTCCACCGAATCGCGTCGGATGACATAGGTGTTTTCGATACCTACGGCACCCACATGGGGGATGACGAATTTGGGTTCGAGGGCGATAACGTTACCCTCGGCGAGCACCGCGTGCGATTTGGGCGCAATGACGGGGAGCTCATTGATTTCAATGCCCACCCCGTGGCCGATAAAACCTGCGTGCTGCCGGTGGCCCATGAAGAAGCCTGCCATGTCGGCATCGGCGACCATCTGCACTGCCTTATCGTACAGCACTTTGGCTTCGACGCCCGGCCGGGCTTCGCGGCGGAACATATCGTGGATATCAATCGACAGCTGATGGGCGCGCTGTGCCTCGGCAGGCACTTCGCCGACCGAGAAAACACGTGTCATATCGGTCATATAGCCGGTGTAATTGCCGTTTTCGTCGACCATTACGGTCATGCCGCGCTTGATTTCGTCGCCGGAGGCGCCAACCGGGAGCGAGGGGTCCATCCCCTTGCCGCCGAGGGCAAAATCGTACGGGCATGGGTAATCGGCATTTTCGCCGGCCAGAATATTGCCCATGAAGAACTCCATTGACGATCCAGAGATGCGGAACTGCCCGAGACACCCCTCCTGACGGCTGAGATGCTCGATAGCCACGTCGAGTTCGTAGTCGGTCATGCCGATTGTGAACAGCGACGGGATACGGCTGTAAACCTCGGTCTGCTTGACGCCCGACTGACGTATCATGGCTATTTCCATCTCGGTTTTCCTGGAACGAGCCTGCCGCAACGCCGGGGTGCAGTCGACGGTTTCAAGTGGTTCGAAGGCCTTGCGGAGGCGCTCAGCCATGTTGTAAGGGAGCAAATCGAGCTCGAGGCCGAGGCGTCCGGGTATCATGTCGCGCGAACGGAGCCATTCGGCCATCTGTTCGGGCTTACGCACGCCCACTACATTGGCGCCTGCGAGTTCGACGGGTCTCTGCACGAAGAAGACAGCCTCACCGGCGGCCGGCAGGTATGCCCAGCCGCTGAAGACACGTCCAGTGAGATAATACAGGTTGGCGTTGTCGGTCACCAGGATGGCCTCGCACCCGTTCCGGAATTCCCGCTGCACTTTATCAAGCCGTATATGCGCCTCATTTTCAGGCAAAAGCATCAATTTCTCCATTTTTGATTATTCTTTATGTATTTGAGGCATTCAGTCGGGAATGAAAAATATTCCGACCTGCGAAATGCCCCGCAGGGTGTCGGCCTGCATGATATGTCGTACTTTCAGGGGAACCCCCTTCACGAGCGTGACCCTACGGTGGAGCGTATCGGTCATCTGAAAGTGGGTAGCCAGCCCCGTGCCCTTCCAGCGTCCGTAATTGTCGGAGAGCGGGAAGCTGACTGTGTCCTTGCTGACATGGCCGTCAGTATCGGTGGTAAGCACTTCGAGCCACAGCTCTGAGTAGCCGAAATCGGCTTCATGGCTTATGGCAACCATGAGATGCCCCGTGGCTATGGAATCGTACGGGGCCGGGGTGAAGCGCAGTGTATCACCATAGCACCACCCCTCGGACGGGAGGCCGCGATACTCGCTCCAGTCGTTTCCCGGATGGCTGCACGACACGGCCGCCGCAGTCAGCAGAATTACGGCGAACGGCATCAACAACAGGGCTAATATTCCCGAAAATACTTTCATAATAATAACAAAAGATTCTCAGAGTTGGTTCGGCTATTTTGCCTTGGGTTCGTTATGGAACTCCTTAGGCGGCCGCAGTCGCGGCGCGGGCTGTGCCTGAGGCTGTTGCGCCGGTTTGGGAGCCTGCTGTCCGGATTGCCGGGACTGGGGCGGCCGCTGCTTGGGCCGTTCGGTGTTTTTGGGCTGCTGTGGTTTCGGCTGACCGGCGCACTGCCCTTTCGGCTGCTGAGGCTTAGCCTTTACTTTGCCCTGAGGCTGTGGCTTGTCGCCTTTGGCCTGACGGGGCTGAGGCTTATTGTCTTTGGGTACGGTGTCTTTTTGGGGAGCGTCCTTTGCCTGTGATTCATCGGCCTTGGAATCGGCCTTGGAATCAGCGCCTTTACCCTTTTTCTTCTTCTTTTTCTTCTTGGAATCGAAGCGGGTAAGCGAATCCTGACCCACCAGGTCGTAATAGCCGGTCGGAGCATCCTCCTTCTTCTTGTCCTTGTTCTCATCGACAAGCTTGGCCGGTTTTTCGCCGCGCTTGTTCATCTCGATGATTTCGAAGGCACGCGCCGCGGGAATGGTCGTCATGGCCGAACCGCTCCCCTTGTCGGCGCAGTAGGTTACCTCGCGCTTGAATATGTCGGCTTTGAAGTAAACGAACGTGCCCTCCTCGGTTTCGAGGCGCGCGTCCTTGGGTGGCAGCTTCTTCGACGCCTCCACGTAGGTGTCAATCTCGAAGTTGAGGCAGCATTTCAGCTTGGCGCACTGCCCGGCGAGTTTCTGCGGGTTGAGCGAAATATCCTGATAGCGTGCCGCCGAGGTCGACACCGATGCGAAATTGCTCATCCATGTAGTGCAGCATAGCGCACGTCCGCAGGGCCCGATTCCGCCGATGCGGCCGGCCTCCTGTCGGGCACCTATCTGCTTCATCTCGATGCGCACACGGAAGGTTTCGGCCAGCACTTTAATGAGCTGGCGGAAGTCGACGCGCTCATCGGCGATATAGTAGAAGATGGCTTTGTTGCCGTCGCCCTGATACTCTACGTCGCCGATTTTCATATTGAGCTGGAGCGACGCGGCGATTTTGCGCGAACGTATCATGGTGTCATTCTCGCGGGCGCGGGCAGCGGCGAAGCGCTCCATATCCGAGGCTTTGGCCTTGCGGAACACGCGACGTGGCTCGGCGTCGGGTTTCACCCCGGCCTTGCGCATATTCAGGCGCACGAGCGCTCCGGTGAGCGACACACGTCCGATGTCGTGACCCGGTGAGGCCTCTACAGCCACCCAGTCGCCGATTTCAAGGGGGATGTTCTGCGAGTTGAGGTAGAAGCCTTTGCGGGTGTTCTTGAACTGCACCTCCACCATATTGTCGTCGGCAAATCCGCCGGGCACATCCTCCAGATAGTTGAAGCTGTGGAGCTTGACGCGCCGGTCGCACGAATCGCAATCGCCACCGCCGCAGCAGGTTGCCTCGTCGCCGTCGGGTTGGCAGAGGGGCTGCTCCGCGGCTGCCGGGCGACTTTCGGTCGCAACGGCTTCTGCGGGAGCAAGAGCCTCCGCAGCGGCGACAGCCTCCTCGACCACAATGGGTTCCGGCGCCGGCATCTGTTTCTGCTGTTTATGTTTGTTCTTTGACATACAGGCAGATACGGATTATTTGGCGAAGGAAACGGCGCGGGTTTCGCGGATAACGGTGATTTTCACCTGTCCGGGATAGGTCATTTCATCCTGGATTTTACGGGCAATTTCGTTGGAGAGGTTTTCAGCCTGTGCGTCATCGATTTTCTCGGCACCGACAATCACGCGGAGTTCTCGGCCGGCCTGGATGGCGTAGGTCTTGATTACGCCGGGGTAGCTGAGGGCCAACTGTTCCAGGTCGTTAAGTCGTTTGATGTAAGCCTCGACGATTTCGCGGCGGGCGCCGGGACGGGCACCCGAGATGGCGTCGCAGACCTGCACGATGGGTGCCAACAGAGTGGTCTGCTCGATTTCGTCGTGGTGAGCGCCGATGGCATTGCAGATTTCGGGTTTCTCCTTGCAGCGCTCGGCAATCTTCATACCGAGGATGGCGTGCGGCAGTTCGGGCTCCTCGTCGGGCACTTTGCCTATATCGTGGAGCAGACCGGCGCGGCGTGCCTTCTTGGGGTTGAGGCCGAGCTCCGAAGCCATTATGGCTGAAAGGTTTGCGGTCTCGCGGGCGTGTTGCAGCAGGTTCTGGCCGTAGCTCGAGCGGTATTTCATCTTGCCGATCATGCGGATAAGGTCGGGGTGCAGCCCGTGGATACCGAGGTCTATGGCGGTGCGTTTGCCCGTCTCGTTAATCTCCTCCTCGATCTGCTTGCGCACTTTGTTGACTACCTCCTCGATGCGGGCCGGATGTATGCGGCCGTCAGCAACCAGCTGATGCAGAGCCAGTCGCGCTATTTCGCGGCGTACCGGGTCAAAGCCCGACAGCACGATGGCCTCGGGGGTGTCGTCTACGATGATTTCGATGCCGGTAGCGGCCTCGAGCGCGCGGATATTGCGCCCCTCGCGACCGATGATGCGTCCTTTGATTTCGTCGGAATCGATATGGAACACGGTCACCGAGTTCTCGATGGCGATCTCGGTGGCTAAACGCTGAATCGATTGAATAACAATGCGTTTGGCCTCTTTGTTGGCGTTGATGCGGGCGTCGTCCATGATGTCGTTGATGTACGACTGCGCGGCCGTGCGGGCCTCGTCCTTCATCGACTGCACCAACTTCTCCTTGGCTTCCTCGGCCGAAAGGCCCGAGATGTGCTCGAGGGTGTCCTGGGCGTTGCGTTTGAGGCGTTCCACCTCATCGCGGCGCTGCTCAAGCACCTGCTCCTCAGCGTCTAAGCGTTGCCGCAGCGATTCGAGTTCATTGCGCTGACGGGCGTTTTCGCTCTGCTGCTGGTTGAGCTGGCTTTCACGCTGCTTCATTTTTGACTCTGAAGACTGTACGCGCTGCAGGCGCTGGTTGGCCTGACGTTCGGCGTCGTCCTTGATTTTCATACCCTCTTCGCGGCCCTTGAGGACCTCTTTCTGGCGAAGAACTTCACCCTCGCGACGGGCTTCATCGATAATTATCTGGGCGCGAGAACGACCCATGGCTTTCTGTATGATCAGAGTGGCGAGCACGCCTAAAGCTATGGCTACAACCGCTATCGCAATATATATCAATACATCCATTTGATATTTAGATTAGGTAATTTTGAATATGTTATACGTTAATGATTGGGATTCAATAAAAAAGCAAAGCGCCGGGCAGTCGTCCCTCAGGGAGGAATGACACACCGGCGCGGTAAACGGTTAGCGGTTGGCGACGAGGATTAAATACGTATCAGTGGCATGAGCCGGTTTATTTTTTGGCTGTCTCGACAAGAATTTTATCGAGTTTCGCCTCAAAATCGTCAAGCATCTGCTCGGCATCGAGCACCGACTTGCCCTGGGTATAATATAGCTCAGCAAACCGATAGGCCACCATCGACATCACCTCCATGGGGGATTTGTCGCGGAAACGGTCGGACCAGCGGCCATAAAGGCCGTTCACCTGGTATTCGGCCGTACGCGCCGTCTGCTCGTAATCTCGGTCGATATTGAGCGTCATCGGCGGCTGGCCCGCAATGCGTATGGTTATGTTGAGTTTATCTGTCATATTTATGTGCACTTTCAGCAAACCCGGAGAGAGCCGCTTCTATAAGTCGGTCGGTCGCAGAAAGGTAAACTACGCCACTCAGGAAGCGCGACATCGGCCATCGTAAGCTGCGAAGCTGACCGCAGGGAGTGGGTCAATCCTTCAGCTCGGCGATGCAGGTGTCGATTTCCCGCACCAGTTCGGCAAGCATTGTCCGTGCACGGGCGGTGTCTTCGCGGGTCGGAGCGAAAGTCATAGCCGCCTTGAGATACTCGGCCTGACTTTCAAGCTCGGCGATGCGCCGCTTCAGTGCCGCGATAGCTTTTTCCTGGGCAGAAATCTGTTCAAGCGCCTCATCGCGCTGGGCGGTAATAACTGCGTATCGCTCCAAAACGATACGTATCTTGGCCGCAATTCGGTCGGATTTCTGCTGAAGCTCGCCGGACATTCTTTACCAAATTTTCACAAAAGTAGTAAAAATTTCCGAAATATCAAAAGCCCCAGGTATAAAATCTTAAAATCCGCGTTCAAAATCGCCCCAAATTCCCCCGTCCGAGCGAAGCTTCCCGAAATAAAACCACGATATTTCAGCCAAATTTGACGCAAAATCCATATCCTGCCGTATTATTTATGGCGATGTATCATAATTCGGCACATCGCCTTTTGGGGCTCTGTTGTAGGGTCGCGGTACAATTCACACCATCAGATTAATTTTGATATACCCTCATAAACGTGAGGAGCTGTTCAATCGACGGGAAGGATGCGGAGGTAGACGGGGCCGGGAATGCCGAGGTCGGGGGTGGCGGTGCGCGAGGGGCTGACGAGTATCGCGATGATGTTATAAGGGCGCAGTGTGTCGGTGACATCAATCAGCGTGGAGGGCGCGCCGGGGGTGAAAGCGGCAACTTTCCCCAAGCTGCTGCCGTTCATGTAGATTTCGGCGCCGAAGCTTACGCCCTCGAGCACAAGGAGGACACGTTCGCCGTCGACAGGCGTGGCTATCTCGAAAACTTTGCGGAACCACCAGGGGGAGGTGAAACGGCGGGCGGACGTGTCGGTATCGCGGTTGGCCCGGAGGATTTCACCTACTGTAGCGGGGAGGGTGGCGTCGTACCACTGCGAGGGGCCGGGCGCGTCGGTGGAGCGCGCCACGCCGTCGGTTCCGGCCATGGCTGAGGTCTGCACCTGCCAGCCGTGGTCGAGGGGAACAGTGCGCTGCGCCGCAGCCGCCGCGGGGAGGGTCAGGACGGCCATGAGGAAAAGAGTACGGCCGGGTAACATGGCTAAGGTGGGCTATTTACTTGACAGTCTGCTTGGTGAAGGTAAGTGTAACCTTCGATTCCTTAAGGTTGAGCAGAGCCATCGACGGGGCTGACATATAGGGCGTCATCGATGTCACGAGGGTCGACTGATTGTAGTAGCTGTTTATGACTTCGGTCTCCACATCCACCGGAATAATCATAAAGGTGTATTTCTCGGCAGGGATTTCACCCTTCTCGCCGTAGGCATCGAGCATATCGAGCAGATAAGTGCGCAGACCGGTGAATTTATAGCACTTGTTAGTGGAGTCGTATGTGGCGTAGAACGAGGTTTTGTTGTCGGGAACCTTGTTGTTGGCGAAGAAGCTCTCCTTCTCTGATTTGAGCACCATCAGCACGTTTGTGGGCACACTGATGCCATAGTCGTTTGAGATAACTTCGGCCGGGATGGAAAAGGTAAGTGCGTTTACTACCGAGAGGGTGCCACGGTTGGCGTAATAGTAATTCATGACGTCGCGCAGGGGGAACTCAATCTCGACATCGCGCCCTGCGGGAGCTACCAGGATATTCTCCCCGGCATCGATGCGGGCCTTCAGCGCGGGGTCCATCTCGTAACGGATGCAGTTGTTCGACACTACCTCGGGGGTGACGGCGAAGTAGGTGCCGACGGCCGGTACGTTGTAGGGCTTGCCCAGCGAGTCGGTGGCCACAGTGTGGTAGTAGAGCTGCATGCTGGTGTTGGCGATGTCAATCACGCGGCCCGACCCGAACGAATTCCGCACGGCTATACCAGGGAAGTATTTGGCGAATTCCACCGGCGACTGATATGCGACCGGATTGTTGACGTACAGATTGTAAAGCTCCCGGCCCAGCGATACGGGCAGGTCGACGTAGACGCTGCGGTAGTTGAGTTTCTTCACCGAGTCAGTCTGCTCGATGGTATTGAAGGTGTATACTTTCGAGCCGAGCAGCCCGGTGCGGGCGTCGTAGTACTGCGTGAGGTCGAAGTCGCTGTAAATGGGCGAAGGGAGCTGCTTGTTGAGCCGATACACTTCGAGGCCCATGGGCAGAATGGAGTCACCGATACAGCCGCCGCTTTTGGGAATCATCAGGTGGAGCTTCACCGAGTCGATATAATCGGCGTTCACCCCCTCGGTGACGAGGGTTGTGGCGGGCATGAACTGCGCCACGAATTCCGATGAGAACTTGCCGTAGCCCTTGGCGTCAATGTCGCCGAGGAGTTGGTCGATGGTGCGCGACATTACGGGCACGTTCGATTCGGTGGTATGCCCTTTTACCTCGAACGACGATTCGATGACCACCTCGGTCTCGTCGGTAACGAGCGAGCCGCCGATCTCGTCGGCGGTGTTTGAACATGAGGCTAAAGCTATGACAGCGGTGGCGACAAGCGCCTTTGCGAACAGAAATTTCATCTTGGAGTGAAACGGGAGAGACGGTAAGTAAGTCGAAGAAATTAGCTTATGAATATTTTGACTGTATTTTGAGATGATTTTTTCGGTTGAGCGATGGAGCTTAGCGAGCTAAGCGACTGAGCGAAAACGGGAAAAGCGCTCAAAAGACTTCAAAATATCATAAGCAGAAACTTGACTTGGCTTATATGATTAATATTCACTAATTTGTGAGACTTACTTAATATTACAGGTTCTGATAGAATTCCACTATGGGCGCGGCATCCTTGTCGAGGTCGGGATGGAATTCGAGGACGGCTTTACCCAGCGAGCGCGCGTAGTCGAGGAGCTCGGCAGGGACATTTTCGGTACCGGCCACTACGCCGTCGGAGTATTTGATGGCGAGCTTGTTCATGGTCACCCAGTCGACAGGCTCGTCGCCGAGAATGTCGGTATCTTCATCGGTGAAACCGTCCAGACCGAGTTTTTGGCGGAAGCGCGGATTGAGCCCCCCCTCGAAAGCATCGTCGAAGATGGAATAGACCACCTTGGCGCTGCCCACGGTGGGGTCGTCGGCATACGCGCGGCGCAGATACAGGGGCGAAAGGGCTGTAATCCAGCCGGAACAATGTATCACCGTGGGCTCCCAGCGGAGCTTCTTGACTGTCTCCATAACGCCGCGGGTGAAGAAAATCACGCGCTCGTCGTTGTCGGCGGGAGTTTCGCGGATTTCGAGGTCGGTCACGGCATGGTGCTGGAAATATTCGTCGTTATCGATGAAATACACCTGCATACGCGAGGATTGAAGCGTTGCCACCTTGATAATGAGTGGATGGTCGGTATCGTCGACCGGGAGGTTCAGTCCCGAAAGTCGGATAACTTCATGAAGCTGGTTGCGGCGCTCATTGATGCAGCCGTATTTCGGCATGAAAGTACGTGCTTCGTAACCGTTCTCCTGTACTCTGCCGGGGAGTTCCTGGCAAATGCGGCCTATGAACGATTCCTTCAGATACGGAGTAACCTCTTCAGAGATATAAAGTGCTTTCTTTTTGGTGCTCATCGATTTTATTATATGCTGCCTGCAAAGTTACAAAAAATTTTTGACATACAGGCAAAACGGTGAAAGAAAGCAAAAACCGGCCGTATCGGCGGCATCATTATCCTGCTAATTCCATCACGGCAATAACAGAATTCAAGTTTCGCAAATTATTTGCAACAAATTTAGGCGCCTTCAGATATGGGTAGTAGCCGAGCGCTCGCCGAGCGCCGGCCAAAGCGTCAGAAGTGGATGACGATTTCGTCGGTGAAGGAGGGGTCGACCCGGACGCCTCCACCACCCTCTTGGCCGCGCTCTGTGAGCCAGTGACCTACGGCGAGAGTAACTTTGTCCTTGAACACAGGTACCTGCACGCCGTCGTGGGCGTTGATGGGGTTGTTGATGTGGTCATCGTAGATGGTGAGCGCAATCGGCAGAGTGCTTTCTCCCACATTCACAATCGACCAGTCGTGGCCCAAATCGACGTACGGCGCGGCGTCAACTGTAAACAGGCGCGGCGTGGCTTCAAACCCGAAGTCATAGCCGCTCGAGGTGGGTATTCCCTGCAGCAGTGAATAGGCCACGTTGACGTAGGCCGGATAATGCAGGTGCGACTGAGTGTCGTCGAGCGATACGCCGGCAATCTTCAGATAGGTCTCATAATCGTCAGCAAGGAACATGAAGCGGCCCTGCGGACGTTTGAGTGTGGCTTCGTAGTGCTGCTCGGCCCCGTCGGTCTCGGTCGGCTCGATATGGAACTGCTGCGACACGCAGAAGCAGTCGCGGTAGAACTTATCCTCCTGGCCCTGACGCAAATCCATGTCGCAGGTAAGTGTGTATATCGGGTCGGTCAGGAAGAAATAGTCGTTGACGCTCCCCTTGGGGACATACTGAGCCGAGGCCACTACGCACACTACGCCATAAGGGAGCTCCAGCTCCACATCGTGGCGGGGACGGCGCGTGTCGGCCGGAATCAGTATGGCGTTGGCGTACACCGGTTCGGCGTCAGGCACTTGCGAAGCCTCTTTGTCGTAAATTTCGTACCGCAGGAGTATATCCCACGCCCGGCCGTCGGGCTCGTAAGGGGCAATCTCGTCGAACCGGTCGATCAGTTGGCGCGAGCGGGCCTCGGCTGCCGCAATCTCGGCGGCGCGCTGCGGCGAAATCTCTCCGGCGCGGTTATGGTGCGTCGCGGCCACCTCGTCGCTGTAAATTATCACGGGCGGTGTAATGGTATAGTCGACCACAGCTCCGGGCTGCGGGGCGTCGTTGTCGATAATCAGCGTCAGGGTAACCTTCTCGCTGACCGGGTGAGGGTGTATGTGTATCGTTTCATGGCACGATGTAAGGGCCGTCGGCATCAGGACCGACAGCATGGCCGTGAGTATCGCAGCGAACACTTTACGTAGCGCTGTCTCTTTTTTCGCTCCCAAGACAATGGGTTTCATATCAGTACTTTATATGTCTTGTGGCACGTTGTTTCTTCGTTCGCCACCATTTGTAGGTGAGGTTGATACCCACGCGGGTAATACCCCATTGATGCACTGTCCCCGAAGTCTTGAGCAACGGGCCGTTGTCGCGGTTGGCGAATGTGTCGTATTTATAATTGAAATACCCCACGCCGAGGTTGAATTCGAGGCCCCAGCGTTTCTCGGCGCCGAAATTCAGGGCGTAGCCGTAGCTGATGCCGGCACCCCAAAGGGCGTGTTCGGGGTCCTGAAAGCGGCGGCTGTTCCCCGGGAAGGAGATATCGAAACCGGCCACGGTACCGTTGACACCAACGAAATGACCGTCGCCCGGGCGGATGCTGTTGAACCAGTACCGTACCTCAGGCTGAGTCCCCAGAATCCTTACACGGAATGTGTCGGTGATGTCGTAAGGCGAATAATACACCGGCAGGTCGAGGCTGAAATGGTCGGCGAATGAGAATTCGACACCTAAGTTGGCCACCAACAGTCCCAGAGCCGCCAGGTTTGTCTTCACGGCGATGAAATTGTAGCGCAGAGCCTCGGCCTGGGGTACAAGGCGCAACACAGGCTCCATCGGCGCGGGCTTTTGGCCGGTAATGGCGACCGGTTGAGCCGGCGCAACCGGTTCAACCACGCGTGGATAGGTACAGACTATCACCATGCGCGCGTTACGTGCCGGACGAAACTGATTGTCAATAAGATACTCCCATGTCACGCCCTTGTCAATGGCCATAATCTTCTTTTTGCGCACGGCGTTGTCGCTCTCTGTGCGGTAGATTTGCAGCACCTCTGCCTTATGCGGGAAATCGGCTTCGGCGAGCAGGCGCAGCGGCGTGTTCCAGTCCTCGCAGAGGTTATCGATGCGGATGAGCGAATCGGGCACCGTGGCATGGGCCATCAGGTAGTCATAGAGGCGTTTGGCGCGGGTCTTTCCCAGCCAGACGTTGTGGTCGTAGGGCCCTTCGGGGGAAGCCGAACCCCCGATCCACACATACGCCGGATGGATGTCAGAATCCCGGAAAATGCGGTTACACACATCGACCACGCTGTCCAACAGCGCGTTAGGCAGAAGCAAGTCGGTTTTGTCGCGCTTGAAGATAATCGGCACCAGGTCGGTGTCGGCGTAGCGGATGAGCGAATCCACGCGGTCCTCGCGCACAAACGTCACCGCAAAGGGGTAGCGCTCCCGAATGTCGGCCGACGGTCCGTCGGCACGGGCAATCGAAGTGAAGCCCTGAATCAGCAGAAGGAAAAACAGTATGTATGACCGGTAACGGTTCATCGATAATCTTTTGATGTTCAATGGAGAACTGTGTCAAGAGCCTGCAGGAGGCCCGAGGCCTCCGCAGGCTCTTGGCACAGTATTTTTACAGGTTTATGTCGGGGCGCTGACGCCCGCGGCATTCCGATTAATAGTATTCAGGGGTGTCCTTGGGCTCAACGGTGTAGAGGGTGTGGTTACCCTTTTCGTCAACGTAGGGAGCAGTGATTACACGGTGGTTGTCGTCAACCCATTTTGCCTCTTTCTTAACCCATTCGGTGCTGTTCCATTCGGTGATGGTATTGCCCGACATATTGTCGCCGTTGAGCGGGTTGTAGTCGACGAATGTACCGCCGTTGATGTGCACGACACTGAAACCGTTGTTAGTCGAGCCGATGTACTTGTTGTAAATGTTAATCAGTATGTCAGCGTAGATATCGTAACCAAAGATATTTCCATCTTCGGTCGCGTCTTTCAGGCCGTCCAGATCCTGGAACCATCCGCCGTTGATTACGATTTCCGAACGTTTGAAGCCCCAATCCTTTATACTCTCCGGGAAATCACAGGCATAGATGGGGTGCGTGCCGTCGCGGGAGATGAATCGGCCGCCGTTGATTACCATCTTACCGCCGAACTGGGCCTGGATGGCTATACCGCCTTCACCGTTGTTGCACTCGTCACGGTCCATGCGCACGGCGCCCGTTGCGGCTTTGCTGCTGTCGTCAATAGTCAGTACACAATCGAGGGTTGCCGATTGAGCGTTGACAATAAACAGGGTGTAGTTGTCAGGGTTTACATAGCTGAGCTCATGGCCGTTAAGGTCGAGATTGATATAAACCGAATTATTATCAGGCGTCAGTACGATGGCGTCGCCGGCAACATCAATGTTGCGGCCGAGTTTCACCGTACCGGAGTGCGTGCTCGAAACGATACCGTCAATTGCGTCGCGGAGTTCCTGCTCAGTATTGACAACGATTTCGGCAGGCGTGAAATTGATTTCGCCCTCGAACATCGGGTCTACGCTGACTTTGATGTTGGTGTTGTCGGTCCAGAAGTTCTCTACATCTACGGTCGTCAGCCAGTTACGCTTCACGGGGATGTCGAAGTTGTACTGGCGGGTGATGGTCTGCTCGGCGCCGTTCTCGTCGAGATAGGTTACCTTGACCTCGAAGGGGTACATCCACGACTGCGGAACCGGTTTGCCGGCTTCGTGGGGGGTGTAGGTGCCGGTCTGGTCCTCTTCGCCGAAGTTTGCCGGCAGGTACATGGTGAAGACGGCTGTCTGCTTCTGCACGCCGTTCTCATCGACTAATGGCATACCTGTGGCGTCGAATTCACCTGCGTAGTAGGCCGGTTTGGCCGAGAATGTCGTGGCCTCGGCATCGGTCTTGGCGGCGTAGTTGTAGTCGCCGGTCAGGGCGTTCAGCTCATCGACGGTTGCCATCTTCTGACCCTTGTAGGTGACCTCGACGTTCTTCAGGGTGAAGCGCGAGTCCATGGCGAATGTCTTGAAGTCGTGGCAGACCAGGCGCAGTTTACCTAAGGGACGGCGGAGCACTGTGCCCACGTGTTCGTCGGCGATGAAATCCTCGCTTACATAGAATGCGTCGGAAAGCTCGTCGTTAAGATTGTAGGTTGTGGGGATGGCTTCGAGGTTCTCCTTGCCGGTGGCGTTATAGTCGGCGTAAGCCACGATGCGGTATTTGCGGCCCTTGATAAGGCGGAAGTTGAAGTAAGCCTCTGTGTCGGCCACCGACAGTTTCTCCTGCTTGTCGACAAGCACATAATTGGTGTTGCCATTGTCGGTCTTGGCATAGTAGATGCCGACGGTGAAGCTCAGCGGGTGACCATTAAGCTCGAGGTTCCCCACCGACGGAGTGCCCGATGTGGCCAGGTAACTGAAATAGTTGGTTTCCTCTCCGAATACACTCGAAGCGGCGCGCGACGACATCGCGGCGGGTGCCGAAACAGTTACTGTGGTGGTAATCTCCTGACCATCAGCTACTGTATCCATCAGCTCGTCCTGCGAGCATGATGTCGACATCAACATGACTGCCGACATGGCGGCAACCATAATAAGTCCTTTTTTCATAGAAATAAGGTTAAATAATTGTATTAATAAAACAAAAGCTAATTCAAATAAGATATTTCATGGTAAAATAATGAATGACAGAAAGTTGAATACCGATAAATGTTCAGATAAGACAAATGCAATTGAACAACTGTGTAAAGTCATTATTGAGTGTGTCCAAAGATCAAATATCATGAACAAATCTTTCTTGGGGATTCAATGCTTAATGTGTGCTGCATTATACCGACGCAAATATAATACATTAGTATTTACCCCCCCCCTGTTTAATATATTTTAACATTTAGCGATATACTCAGACTTGGGGGAGGAAATGAAAAATCAGGCTCCGCGACACACGCCGAGGAGCCTGACACTTGCATATCAAAACCTATTTTACATAATTGCAGCCTTGCTGCGGAATATAGTCAGAGTAATGAAGAGAGATTCCAAAGGAAGGGGCCGGGAGGAGCTCACCTTTGGGCGAGGTTCGAGGGGTCTTTGGTGAGAATCACTGCGGCACCTCCGCCGTTGGCGAGATGGAGCTTGAGAACGTCGCCGGCCTTGACCTTGCGTTCGGTGATGTCGACAGGATACGGGTCAGTCCTGTAGTCGGCCTTCTCGCCATCGGCGAACACCCGCGCAGTGTAGGTGGCCCCTTCGTCGAGGAAGTCGAGTTTCACAATGGCGTCATGGCTCTTGGCATTAGTAATCGAACCGATGTACCAGTCGTCGCCCTGACGGTTCTTGCGTGCCACGGTAACGTATTCGCCTATACGCGCCTCGGGATAGAGGGTCTTCGACCAGTTGGTGGGGCAGCGTTTGAGGAATTCAAACTCGGGACGGTTGGCATAATTCTCGATTTTGTCGGATGACATCACGATGGGGCTGTACAGCACCACGGCGAGAGCCAGCTGCTTGGCGATGGTGGTCTGCGGATGGGTGTTGGGTTTCACCGGGTTGGTGAAGTTGAACGTACCGGGAGTAAAGTCCATCGGGCCGCCCAGACCGCGGGTGAACGGAAGCGTGCAGGTATGCTCGGGCGGGTTACCGCCGTCGTCGCACCATGCATCGTACTCCTGACCGCGCATATCCTCATGAGCCATGATATTCGGGTATGTGCGGCGCCAACCGTTGGGCATCACGCCCTCGTGGTTGCAGATCATGATATGGTGCTTGGCGGCTGTCTCGATGACTTTGCGGTAGTGACGTACGCCGTACTGGCTGCCATGGAGCTCCTTGCCGTCAAGCAGAATGTTCACATAGCCGGTCTTGACGGTATTCATGCCCAGCGAGTGATAGAGGGCGAAAGCTGAATCCATCTGAGCCTCGTAGTTCCTGGCACCTCCGGCGGTTTCGTTATGACCTATAAGGCGAACGCCTTTTTCGCGGGCATAACGGTTTACCTCCTTGAGGTCAAAATCGGGATAAGCTTCGGTGAACGAGAATTTGTCGCCGTTCTTGGTCCAGTCGCCGTCCCAGCCCTTGTTCCAGCCCTCGACGAGGACGCCGGAATAACCGTTGGCGGCAGCGAAATCGATGTAACGCTTGGTATTCTCGGTGGTAGCACCATGCTTGGGGCCGGAGCACCAGGTCCAGTCCTGCATGTGCATAGCCCACCAGATGCCTATGTAGCGGCCCGGCTCAATCCAGGAGGTATCCTCGATTTTGCAGGGGTCGTTGAGGTTGAGCATCAGGCGCGACAGAGCTAAGTCGCCGGGGCAATCGGCCACGATGACGGTGCGCCAGGGCGACTGCATCGGCACCTTGGCGAAGACCTTTTCGCCGGTCGACCATGGAGTGAGGAAGCTGTGGAGCACCGTCGTTCCCGGGTCGGGACGTAGGTTCATCTCGGCGTAGTCGACCAGGTTGGCCTCGTGGATGGTGAGGTAAAGGTTGTCGGTGACCTTCATGGTCAGCGGTGTGGTGACGGTGTCGAGGCGGCTCACGGGTGAGGGTTCATAAAGGTGCTCGTAGTACTCATGGTCCCACGGTTGGGCCCATGTCACGGCGTCCTCATGGATATGGAACTGCGAATCCTCGTTCATTATGGTGATGGAGTCGAGGCCGGCCTGTTCGGGAATTTCGTAGCGGAAACCGAAGCCATCGTCGAACACGCGGAACACCAGGTCATACTCCTTGACCGGGGAGTTCTCCTCGGCGAGTTTCACGCGCAGCTCGTTGTAATGGTTGCGGATTTCCGTTTCCTCCCCCCAAACAGTCTGCCAGGTCTCATCGAAAGTGGAATGACAGAAATCCTTGACTTTGGATTTCCGACCGATAGCACCGTCGGCGAGGTCCATCGACACGTATGAGGTATCGATGACGGGCGTTCCGGATTTTTCAACAGTGTAATATACCTTTCCGTCTGGACTGACGCCCACCTGCAGCGAGATGCTGCCGTCGGGCGAAGTCTCGGCCAGGCCGGTAGCACCGGCTTTGGTACAGCCGGTGCTTACCGCGCCACCGAAAAGCGATGCTGCGGTGGCTGCGGTTATAGCAAGGGCTAAATAGAGATTGTGCTTCATAACCGATATCGGTTTATTTGGCTGTCAACAGATTATCAATAGTTATAGTTCTGAACGAGGTTGCCGTTGTAGCGCTCGATTTCAGTGAGAGGAATAGGCACGCAGTACTGACGCTGGTCGAAGTACTTGGCGGCGCCGTATGTTGATGACGGATAAACCATGGCTTCGTTGGGGAGGATTTCCCAGCGGCGCACATCGTAGAACCACTGTCCTTCGGCGAAGAGTTCGGCCCAGCGCTCATATTTGATGACGTCGTTGGCAAGGACATCCTTGGCGTTTCCGACGGCGGCACAGGTCTTGTCCTTGAGCGACTTATAGTCGTAGGGCGAAGCTGCGTCGGGGTTGCAGCCGTAGGCGCGGCGGTGAACCTTGTTGACATACTCCAGTGCCAGTGTGGGGTTGGAAGCCTGGATTGCCTCGGCGTAGAGCAGGTATAGGTCGGCCAGACGGATGATGGGATAGTTGGCGCCCGACGACATGTTCAGGCTCGATTCCAGACCGTCGCGGTTGGTGAACTTCTTGGGAGCGAAATAGAGGTGCTTGTCGGTACCGAGCGACGAGGCTTCGGTAAAGGAGACGTCGTACCATGTATCGGCGCCGGTATTGCTCTTGAAGGTATCGAAGTAGGGCTGGGCGGCAGCGATGAACAGACGCGGGTCGCACTCCTTGTTGTCGCGAATCTCCTGCGAGCGTTTGCGGAAGTCTTCGGGGAGCACCCAGGGATAGTTGTCGACTGTGGCGAACTTGCCGCAGTTCTTGTAGTCGAAGTTTTCGTTGCGGACGCGGCAGCAGTTGCCGAGAGGCCAGCCGAAGCGCTTTACCGAGAAGTCGTTGACGTAGTTGTTACCCCAACCGCCGTTGCTGCAGGTGTTGGCTTCCTTGCCGGGTTCGGTCGGGCCGACCCATTTGCCGGTGCGCTTGTTGACGAAAGCGGTCCAGCCTGACATATTAACGAACCAGGGGGCCATGACCATAGGCATACCCGAACCTGAGGTGAAGCCGCCCCAGGGGCCTTCCTGTTTGGTGTTGCGGCTCATGTCGATTTCGTAGAAGGTCTCTACATTGAATTCGTGGGCCTCGTCGGCATAGAAGGCATTGGAGTAAGTGTCGAAGTCGAGGAGTTTGGCTCCCGAGTTCTTGAAGATATCCTCGAGCACGGGGATGGCCTCCTGCGGACGGCGTGCCTGCATGAGCACCTTGGCCAGAAGGCCGCGGGCAGCCCAGTAGGTGACGCGGGTTTTGTCGCTGTTGTGTCCCTGAAGGTATGTCGAAGCCTCCTCGAGTGTTTCTATCACGAACTGCCATGTATCGGCAACGGAGGCGCGTTGGGGCGACATTTCGTTGATGGTGGCAGGGGCCTTGTCGATGATGGGGAAACCTACGGCATCGGGCTTTGACTCGAGCTCGAAGAATACCTGGGCATGCCAGTAAGCGAGCGCACGGAGGAAGAGGGCCTGACCCTGCATATAATTGAGTTCCTCAATTTCGTTCGATGCCGCCTTGTCGCGGTAGGAGTTGCAGGCGTCGTTGGCCTGGTTGGCGTATTGTATCCAGCACATGATGTCGGCGTAGAGTTTCTCTGTCTTCTCGTTGGAGGTCTGCACGTCCCACGACAGGAACTGCGAACGGCCGTCGTAGTTACCGAATGTATCGTGCGAGTGGTCGAGCAGATACATTATTTCGGGGAAGTAGATGTGGGCGTAGAGACCCAGACCGTGGCTGCCGGCGTAAGCGGAGTTGAGAAGCAGGTCGACATGCTCCATGTTGGTGGGGAAATTGGCGTCGGAAACCGACGATTCGTCCTCCACATCGAGGAAGTCGGAGCATGCGGGTGTAGCCATCACCCCGGCAGCTAAGGCTGCTACCGCCATATATTTGAAAATTCGTTTCATGGAAATTCTATATTTTGATGTTAGAAGGTGATGTCAAGACCGAATGAGTACAGGCGCGAGGGGATGTAGCGGTTGTAGGTATCGACGCCGCGGGCGGTCATGGATGTGCCGGCTGTGTTCGATGCCTGGGTGGATGTACCGCCGATTTCAGGGTCGATGCCCGAGTACTTGGTGATGGTGAAGAGGTTCGATGCCGAGAAGTAAACGCGCACCTTGCTCATGAAGGCCTTGCGGGTGATGTTCTGGGGGAGTGTGTAGCCGAACACGAGGTTCTTGCACTTGAGGTAGTCGCCGTCCTCAACCCAGAAGGATGAGATGGTGCCGTAGTTCTTCGAGGGGTCACCCACCCATGCGCCGGCGTCGGAAATCATACCGCAGCGGGGTTGGTCGGTGAGGCCGTTGTCGCCGAAGAAGGAGCACTTGTAGATGTCCATGGTGGAGTTGCCGTCGGTGGCGAAGGTCTGGGTGTAGGCCTTTACGGCGTTGTAAATCTGGAAGCCTGAAGCGCCCTGGAATACGGCAGACAGGTCGAAGCCACGCCACTGGGCCGACAGGTTGATACCGTAGGTCATCTTGGGCCAGGGGTTACCGATGTACTCCTTGCAGTTCTCGTCGACATAGCCCTGTCCGTGGTCGTCGAAGATAAGGTCACCGACGCCGGTGTTCTGCTGCCAGTAGTATGGGCGGCCGGCTTCGACAGCCTTGGCGTTGTATGCGTCGACCTGCTCCTGGCTCTGGAAGATGCCCACAGCCTTGTAGCCGTAGAGTTCCGACATGGAGCGGCCGTTTTCGGTGCGGTTGATGCCGTCGGGCGATACCAGCGGTGCGGCGCCGTCGGTGCCGAGCTGCTTGACTTCGTTCTTGTTGAACGACGCGTTGAAGCCTACGCTGTAATGGAAGTCGTTGATGCGTTGCTGCCAGCTGACGGTGAATTCGTGGCCGATATTCGACACCTTGCCGATGTTGATGGGCATGGTGTTGGTGGCGCCTTCGTAGTAGTAGTTGATACCCGAAGCGTAGGGCACGACTTTCCAGTAGAGCATGTCCTTGGTCTGGCGGTTGTAGTAGTCGTAGGTTACGTTGAGTTTGTTGTTGAGGAAGCTCAGGTCGATGCCGAAGTCACCCTGGTGAACCTCCTCCCATTTGATGTCTTCGTTGGGAACCTTGTAGTTGGCCCAGCCCGAAACTTCCTTGTTGCCGCCGAAGTTGTAGAGAATCTGGTCGCCTACAAATGCGCGGGAGTAAAGGAACTGTGCGATGCCGTCGTTACCGAGGATACCGTACGAGCCGCGGATTTTGGCGTCGGTTACCCAGTCGAAGTTCTCTTTGATGAATTTCTCCTGGCCGAGACGCCACATCACGTTCACCGAGGGGAATGTGCCCCAGCGGTTGTTCTTGCCGAAGCGGTCGGAGCCGTCGCGGCGGATGTTGGCCGTGAGGTAGTAGCGGTTGTCATAGCTGAGGTTGATACGGCCGAAGAACGACAGCGCGCGGCCCTTGTAGGGTGAGTCGCTGGCCTCTTTCGAGGTGTTCGACGAGAGGTTGACCGAGTTGACCACATCGACGGGGAAGTCGATGGCACGGATATAGTTGCTGTACGATTCGGCGGCGGTGGCCTCGGTACCTATCATGGCCTTGACGCCCCATTTGCCGTTGAAAGTGCGGTCGAAGGTCAGGGTGGCGTTGTAGGTAAGTTCCTGCGAGGTGCCGGCGCTCGATTCGAAGTATGCATCCTCCTGCACGGCGCGGAAGTTGTATGCCTCGGAGAAGATACGCGAGTTGAACGACCCTATCTTGGCTGCTCCGTTGACGTGGAACTGAAGCCAGGGCATGATGTTGATGTGCAGGTATGCCAGGGCGTTGACATTGTACTCCTTGCCGTTATAATGGTAGGTGAGTTCGTTACCGTAGAGGTTGGGGCCGTTCAGATAGAACGGGGTCTGGGTAAAGTTGCCGTCTTCGTCGACCGGCTCCATGGTGGGCACGGTGCGGAACGGTATCGAATTGGTGTATATGGAGTAAATCTTGGTGGGGTTCTTCTTCATAATCGAACCGTAAATCGATGTACCCATCGAGAAGATTTTCGAGATGGTGTAGTCGACATTGGTACGAAGCGAGAAACGGTCGACCGACGAGTCGATGTAGGTACCCTTTTCGTTGTAGAAGCCGCCCGACACGAAGTAGCGGAGTTTGTCGTTACCGCCGGTGAGCGATACGTTGTACTCCTGCTCGTGACCGGTGTCGTACATCACGTCCATCCAGTCGACGTCGGGGAGTTCGGCGGCCGATTCCACGCCTTCCGAACCGAGGATGTCGACACCCATCAGGGCCTTAGCGGCGATGAACTGGTCGCGGTTCATCAGCTTGATTTTGTTGTCGATTTTGCGGAAACCGTAGCGGGCTGTGATGTTGAGGCTCGGTTTGCCGGCCGAACCGCGCTTGGTGGTGACAAGGATTACGCCGCCGGCTGCCTCGGCACCATAGATGGCGCACGAACCGGCGTCCTTGAGGACCTCTATCGACTCGATGTCGCGCATATTGAAGTCGAAACCTGTCGACTGCTTCACACCGTCGACGATATAAAGGGGTGACATACCGTTGACCGAAGCGGCACCACGGATGATGATGTCGGGCGATTCACCCGGCGAACCGGTTGACTTCGTCACGGCAACGCCGGCGGTCATACCGCCGAGGGCGTCGGCTACAGAGTTGACAGAGAAGTCTTTGATGGCGTCGGCTTTAACCGATGAGATTGAGCCGGTCACCTCGCTCTTTTTCTGTGTGCCGTAACCTACCACCACCACCTCGTCGAGGGCGCGGCTGGCGTCGGAGTTAAGTTTGATGTCGTAGACTGTACGGCCCTTGGCTACCTTGATTGAGGTCGGGTCGTAACCTACGTATGATACTTTGATGGTTTTGCCTACGGGGGCGGTGATGGTGAAGTTACCGTCGACATCGGTGGTAACCACATTCGATGTTCCAACTACCTGCACCAGAGCGCCAATCAGGGGTTCGCCCTGATCGTCGACTACTGAGCCGGAGAGCTTGGTATCCTGCGCCATAGCCGATGGAGCTGTGGCAAGAGCCGCCACTGTGAGGGCAGCGCTCAGGATTGTTTTCTTTGATATGGGGGTCTTCATCGGGAAAAAGAATTAGTTTGCACTGTCGGTGGGAGCGAGAATAGGTGCGGCCTCCGGAGGCCGCGGCGGCGGAGAGAGCTGAGGATGCATTGAGGACGTACCGGGCCCCGGGGGCCTGATACATAAATATATGATAAATCTATTGGAAATCCCGGTTATGAATATGGAATTGGTTTGGTATCAGAAATATAGAAACTGTTAAACCGTGTAGTTATTGTTCTTGTTACAAGCTGATATGTAAGGGCTTCTTGAACAAAAGTTCAAAGCGAAAACGGGGAGGGAGGTGTGACGGTGGCGCCGACTACAAATCCCTCCCCGATATTTCAGAATTCAATTGATTGTGTCCGGATAATTAGCGGGCGATTTTGGTTACGTTGGATTTGCCGTTCGAAAGGACTTCGCGACGGATTGTAACGCCATTTTCGAGAACACCGTTTACGCGGCGGCCCATAACGTCGAAGTACTCTGTGCGTACAACTTCGGCGTTGAGGTCAGATGATACGGTGTTGATGGCTGCTAACTTAGCGTAGTCGGCCGGTGTGCCGTAGCCACCCCAGTTCGAAACCATGCTGTTCCAAGCGCCCAGGTCGAGACCTTCCAGAGGACAAGCGGCGTCTTCAGAGTGGAGGTCACCGTAAGTGAATTCCTCGCCGGTCTTGGTACCGGTGTAAGCTGCCACGCGGAATTTGAGAACACCCAGAACAGGTTGGCCCACGACATCCCACCATTCTGCGCCGGGGTTATCTGCAGACCAGCCGAATGCGAATACATTGTCACCGAAGTCGAAGGTCTGACCCGGGGTGCATACTGCATACTCAGTGTATTCAGCGTTGGGGCCGAATGCGCCGTCGTTCAGACGTGAGGTGATGATCTGGAAGAGGTTAACGGTCATACCGTAGATGTTTTTGTCACGGTCGATGGGGAAAAGGCGTCCGTCAGCCTTTGCAACGTCAGTGTCATTGCCTGACAGGCTCTGCATATTGAAGATGTCGAAAGCGGCCGAACGGCCCAGAATATTGGCGCGGTTGGGTGAGGGAAGGGTCTTCATGGCATCTTCGAGACCTGTGCCGGTGAAGTCGATAGCGAATACGAAAGTTTCGTCGATTTCAGGGTTAGCGTCGCACCATTTGCCGTTTGCAAGGTCGTAAGCTACGATGTACATATCCTTGCCTTCACCATCCTTGTTATTGGAACAACGGGGTTACCGATTGTAGCGGCTGACATCGATGCAGTGGCGAGAGCTGCTGCTGCAAGAAGAGTAAATTTTTTCATTTGTTTGAAAAGATTTAAGTTAAAAGATTTGTGTTAATTGGTTTCGTATTTGTGATTCGTCCTCCGACGAGGCGCGAACTCTTTGTATAATAATTAATGTGTAACATCCTTCTCGAGCTTCTTTCGATTTTCATGGTTCGCTCGTTCGTTACACCAGCAAAATTACAGCGCAAAAACACCCTTGTAAAGCTTTATTAACAAAATATAGCGCGGAAAAACACTTTAGTAAAAAATATTGCTGACTTTCTGCAATTTAGGTATTAAAAGGCCGTCAAAAATATAACGGTCGTAACGCACCTGTTTTTTAGTAAAATTGCTCCCATCCTCGTCTGCACGGCTATATTTTCTACCGATTTAATTATTTTCAAATATTTAATTATCTGTTTCTTACGAGAAAATATAGTAATATTTGACTATACTTCATCGTGATTCATCTTTATTCGCATAGGAAAACAATAAATTTGCACCATAAATTTGTAACAACACCCCTTTCTTACTGAAGTCATCCATGAAAAAAACCGTCCTTAATACATTATTTATATTTACAGCCATCGGTGCAAGTGCCCAAGCCGTCCATTTCGATACCGACGACGTTGACCGCGGATATACCGACCGTCCATATCTGCGTTATGAAGCCGAAGATGGCTTCTGCAACGCTTCGGCCAATGTTATATATAACAAGGTGGAAACATACGACCAGGGGAACCTCGCCGTCGAGGCGTCAAACCTTCAGGCCGCCCGGCTGCCCGGCAACGGCGACTGGCTCGAATGGACTCTCGACAGGAAGGCCGATGCGCTGACCATACGCTTCTCGCTACCCGATTCGGCTGACGGCAAAGGTACGCGCCAGACAGTCGCCATATACGACGGCGACACACGTCTCTGCGACGTTGAGCTCGACTCATACTGGGCCTGGCAATATATCCTCAAGACATACGACAACGAGAAGGTGCCCAACAACACCCCGGCCGACAACCGCTACCCCCGTATGCGCTTCGATGAAGTGAACGTGCTCCTCCCCTCCCCCGTCGAAGCCGGACACCGGCTGCGCATCGTCCGCGAAAGCGACGCCGCCGACCCCATGACTATCGACTTCGTCGAAACGGAATACGCCGGTCCGGCTCTCACTTTTGCCGACATCACCGATGCCGACAAGGTGGAGTTCACCGGCGACGGCTCTACACTGCAGTCTTTTATCAACAGCAACCAGGGTAAAACCATCTTCATCCCCGCCGGTCGCTACACAGTGCCTTCGGGTATCGAGCTCAAAGGCGACGGCACCCGGCTCATCGGTGCCGGAATGTGGCACACCACCATCTACTTCTCGGCTTCGAGCGACAACAAGCGCACCTACAACCGCCGCGGCATAACCTGCAACCGCAACAACTGCGCAGTAGAAAACCTCTCGCTCAACACCATAAACAACAAGCGATACTTCGAGGAGAACTCCGCCTATCAGGTCGGCAAAGGCTTCATGGGCTCATGGGGAACCAACTCCACTATTCGCAACGTGCGCGTCGACCACTTCGAATGCGGCGCCTGGATCGCCGACTACAGCGGCAACTCCACCAATGGCCTCACAGTAAGCCACTGCCGCTTCCGCAACAACTACGCCGACGGCATCAACCTCTGCTCGGGAGTAGGCAACACCACAGTAAGCCACTGCTCGTTCCGCAACAACGGCGACGACGACCAGGCCTCGTGGAGCACCGGCAACTGGAGCCACGACAACCTCTTTGACCACAACACGGCCGAAAACAACTGGCGCGCATCGTCGCTCGGGTTCTTCGGCGGTCGCAACAACCACGCCACCAACATCGCCATCTTCGACGCCATGGAGGCCGGAGCGCGCATCACCGCCGATTTCAGCGGCACGGGCTTCTCAACCGACGGCGAAATACTCTTCGAGAACATATCCATCTATCGCTCAGGCACTCTCGCCGGCGCTTGCGGCTACCGGGGAGACTTCTGGGGCAACGCCGCATCGGCCCTGCGAATCAGCGCCGGATATCATTACGACGTCAACAATGTGCGCCTGCACAACATCGACCTGTACTCGTGCCGCAACGAGGGGGTGCGCGTCACCTCATCAAACAGCAAGCGCGTCAACAACCTCACCATGGACGAAATTCATGTATACAATCAGCTCGACAACGGGCTGTCGTTCATGTTCGCCAACGGCCTCAAGGGCAATGGCACAGGCCATAACCTCCTCTCCGATGACCCGCTCGAATACATCTCGTCAATCCCCTCGGGCTTCGATTTCACCATCACTTCGGCAATCGGCGAAGTGACCGACGACGCCACCGCCCCACTACTCTCGGCCGCCCCCGGTTCGCTCACAAACATCAGCGCTCAACCTGCCCGAATCTACACCACCCATGGACAACTCGTATGCCTCCTCGGCCCCGGAGAAACCCTCTACGGAATCTCCGACGGTATCTACATAGCAAAATTTCAGAAAGGAGCAGCAGTTAAAACTGCTGTAACACAGTGAAAACTCAGCTGTTCTATTTGAATATTTTCCATTTTAATCATATATTTGTGCCTGATTATTCATCCTGACATTTATAGCATTTGTTTTAGCAAATCCGTGACTTCATGTGTAAATTCCTGATTTATTTAGCCTTAAGCATATTCACATCCATACCATGCATTGCTGCTGAAGAAAGCAGCGACTCCATACTCAAAGCGCTCGACCATGTGATCGAGCGCCGCGATACATATTACACAACTCATCAGTGGGAAATCGACTCGGTAAAACGTGAACTGGCCACAGTGCCCGACAGCGACCCCAAACTGCAGGCTCAGCTACTCCACGACATTTTCCGCCGCTACCGCAGCTTTCAGGGCGACTCAGCCCAGGCCGTGGCCAAACGCGAACTCGTCCTGGCCAAAAAAATCAACGACCCCGACGCCATACTACGCGCACAGTCCGACATCCTCTTCTCATACATATCCACCGGTAATTTCACCGACGCCGTAGACGTAGTGCGCCACACCGACCGCCGCCACGTAGACCCTAAGACCCTCGGCGACTTCTACTTCCTCTGCATCAGGTTATACTCTGATATAAGCAACTACTCCGACGGAACATTCTCCGACAAAAACGCCCGGCTGAGCCACGCTTACGCCGATTCGGTAATAACCATGATGCCTCCCGATAGCTACGAAGCCCACTATGCCTCGATATTCAAAACACTCGACAACCTCAAGATCCAGGAGAAAATCGACATATTCGAGCATCTGATGCTCCGCCACGACATCGACAACTCCGAAAAAGCCATGATCGCCTCGATACTCGGCGACCTGTATCTCGAAAAAGGCGATACCGATACCTGCATCTACTACAAAGCCCGCTCGGCAATCCTCGACATCCAGGAATCAAAACGCGAAACCTCCTCGCTGCGTATGCTCGCCGACCTCATGTTCCAGAACGGCAAGCACGAACAGGCGTCACGCTATATCAACGTAGCCCTCGAAGACGCCAACTTCTTCAACGCCCCACACCGCAAGTCAGAGATAGCCAATGTGTTGCCTCTCATCGAATCGCAGCGCTTCAACGACGCCGACTCCGAACGCCGACATCTACTGTGGATTCTCGTCGGCGTAATCGCACTCTTCATAGCCCTATGCGTAGCCGTACTCTTCTGGTTACGCACCATGAAACGACTGCGCGCCTCCAACAAAGTCATCGCCGAACGCTCAGCCGAACTCGAGAAAGCCAACAACCGGCTCGCCGACGCCAACCGGCAGGTCGAACAGTCGAACGCACAGCTAAAAGACACACTCAAAGACCTCTCGGAAAGCGTCAGAATCAAAGACGAATACATCGGCTACGGATTCTACGCCAACTCAGAATATATCAAGAAGATAGAATCGCTGTATAAACTCGTGAACCGCAAAGTGAAAGCACGCCAGTACGACGACCTGCTCCTCACTCTCCGCGATTCCGACATCCGCAAAGAGAAAATGCTCCACGACTTCGACTCAATCTTCCTGCGCCTCTTCCCATCGTTCGTACAACAGTACAACGCCCTCTTCCCGGCACAGCACACCCCGGGAGCCGACACCTCCGACGTCACCTCCTCAACCACAGAAACCGACAGCACCCTCACCCCCGAGATGCGCATATTCGCCCTTATCCGACTGGGAATCACCGATATATCCAAAATCGCTACATTCCTCAACTACTCCGTCAACACCGTCAACACCTACAAAACCCGCGCCAAGAACCGCTCGGAAATCCCCAACGACCGCTTCGAAGCCGCCATCATGGCCATCCGCTCCATCGCCTGATCCCCTCCATCGCATACCCCAACATCGAATGCACCGATATCGCATGCTCCTATATCGTATGCACCCCTCCCATATACCCTCTCTCCCCCACCCTATCCCCCGCAGTCTCACATTGAAAACGCATAGAAAACAGAA